>JAEULB010000147.1 GCA_016792585.1 Rhodospirillaceae bacterium | reverse complement strand
GTGCCTTCGGGCAGTTCCATCACGACGTCTGCCATCTCGCTGACCGACAGGCTTTCCATGGGAAGGCCGGTCGCGGGCGAGTAGGGGATGCCGACGCGGGCATAGAGCAGGCGGAGGTAATCGTGGATCTCCGTCACCGTGCCGACGGTCGAGCGCGGATTCTTGGACGTCGTCTTCTGCTCGATCGAGATCGCCGGCGACAGGCCCTCGATCAGGTCGACGTCGGGCTTGCCCATCAGTTCCAGGAACTGGCGCGCATAGGCCGACAGGCTCTCGACGTAACGGCGCTGGCCCTCGGCATAGATCGTGTCGAAGGCGAGCGACGACTTGCCGGAACCGGACAGGCCGGTGATCACCACCAGCTCGTTCCGGGGCAGGTCGACGTCGATGTTCTTGAGGTTGTGTTCGCGGGCACCGCGGATACGGAGGTGGGCAGACATGCACGATCCCATAGCAAGAACATATTGAGAACGCAACCGCGGCTGCGGCGGCGCAGCATATATGGGGATTAGCGCCTTCCGGTGCGCGGATTTGCGGCGTCGGTCAGGCCTTCGCCGACCAGGCTGACCGCCAGGACCGTCAGCAGGATCGCGAACCCGGGAATGGCCGAGACATACCAGGCCGAGCGGAAGACGGAGCGGCCGCTGGCGATCATCTGGCCCCAGGTCGCGCGGTTGGGGTCGCCCAGGCCGAGATACGAGAGGGCCGACTCGATCAGGATCGCGGAGGCGACGATCACGCTGCCGAGCACGATGATCGGCGCCAGCGCGTTGGGCAGGATGTCCTGGAAGATGATGTGACTGTCGCCCTGGCCGAGAACCCTCGACGCGGCGACGAACTCGCGCTGCTTCAGGGTCAGGAACTCGGCCCGGGTGATGCGGGCCGGGCCGGTCCAGGAGACCAGCGCGATCGCGATCGCGATCGAGACGACACCGGGCCCCATTACCGCGATCAGGGCCAGCGCCAGGATGAAGGCCGGCACCGTCTGGAAGGTCTCCGTCAGCCGCATCAGGGACTCGTCGATCCAGCCGCCGAAATACCCGGCGACCGAGCCGATCAGGATGCCGATCAGGATCGCGCCCAGCGCCGCGACCAGGCCCACGAACAGCGAGGCGCGCGCGCCATGAGCGAGGCCCGACAGGATATCGCGGCCGAGCCGGTCGGTTCCGAGCGGGAAGCGCCAGTCCTCGAACGGCTCGGTCAGCGGACGGCCGACGATATCGAGCGGATCTCCGGGAAACAGCAGGGGAGCCGCGGCCGCGACCAGGATCACCAGCCCGAGGATGACGAGCCCCGCGATCCCACCGCGGTTGGTCTTGAACCGTTCGGCGAAGCCGCGATGCATCATGCGCTCTCGATCCTCGGATCGAGCTGGGCGTAGAGAAGGTCGACGATCAGGTTGACCGTGATCACCAGGAGCGCGCTCATGAAGACGATGCCGAGCAGCGTGTTGAGGTCGCGGTTGACCACGGACTCGAAGGCGAGCCGGCCGATGCCGGGGATCGAGAACACGCTCTCGATCACGACGCTGCCGCCCAGCAAGGTGCCGAACTGCAGGCCCAGCATCGTCACCATCGGCAGGATCGCGTTCGGCAGCACGTGGCGCCAGGCGATGCGGTCGTCGGTCAGCCCCTTGGCCTTGGCGGTGCGGACGAAGTCGAGGCCGTAGACCTCGAGCATGCCGGCACGCATGAGTCGCATGTAGATCGCGACGTAGATCAGCGCCAGCGAGACCGTCGGCAGCACGAGGTGGCGCGCGATGTCGAGCACGCGCTCCCAGCCGGTCAGCGTGGAGGCCAGCGTCTCGATGCCGGCCAGCGGCAGCCAGGCGAGCTTGACCGAGAAGATCACGATCAGCATCAGGCCGAGCCAGAAGCCGGGCGTCGCATAGACGACGAGTCCGAGCGTGATGATCGCCGTGTCTTCCGGCCGGCCGACCCGGCGGGCGGCGGCAACGCCCAGCAGGACGCCGAGTCCGAACGCGAGGCTGACCGAGCTCGCCATGAGCAGGAGCGTGTTGGGCAGGCGCTCCAGGATCAGCGTCAGCACCGGCTGGCCGTAAAGGACCGCCTGGCCGAGATCGAGGCGGATCGCCTTCCACAGGTAGAGCCCGAGCTGGACGATCGCCGGCTGGTCGAGCCCGTATTCGGCACGCAGGCGCGCGATCACGCCGGCATCGCCGCCGCCGATGGTCGCGATGTAGGCGTCGACCGCGTCGCCCGGCGCCAGCTTCAGCAGCAGGAAGTTGCCGACCAGGATCAGAACGATGACTGGCAGCGCCTGCGCGAGCCTTCGGCGGACGAGGACGAGCGCGCGGCCGGCGAAATAGTCCGCCGCGCGCCCCTCCCCCTTAGGCGAGGCTGACATCCGCCCAGGAGGAGCAGGGCCAGCGCGGCGTGTTGTGGTGATTGACGACCTTGTCCGAGACCACCGACAGGAACGGGAAATCGATCAGCGGGATGATCGGCAGGTCGGTCATCACCTTCTTCTGGAAGGCGACGTAGAGCTTGGTCCGTTCATCCGCATTGATCTCGCTCGCCGCCTGGTCGATCAGCTTGTCCATGTCGGCGTCGACATAGCTGTACTGGTTGGCGAAGGGAACGCCCGCCGGCGTACCCGAGCGATACAGCACCGTGGTCGAGATCGCCGGGTCGTTGCGGTAGACCAGCGCCGCGATCGCGAGATCGTAGGCGTGATCCTTGTAGACCTTGGCGATGTGGCCGGGCGCGTCGTTGGTCTCGATCTGCGCGTCGATACCGATGCGCCGCAGCGCCTGGCGCAGATAGTCGCCGGTGAGCCTGGTCTGCTCGAAGAACGGTGCCGGCAGGATCTTGAGCGCGAAGCGGTTGCCGTCCGATCCCTTCTTGTAGCCGGCTTCGTCGAGCAGCGCCTCGGCCTTGGCCGGGTCGAACGGGTATTGCGCGACGTCGGTCGTGTAGAACGGCGCGCCGCTGGCCGGGATCGGGCCGGTCGCGATCGCGCCGAAGCCCTGGAACACGGTGTCGAGCAGGAACTTGGGATCGATCGCGTGCCGGATGGCCCGGCGGACGCGGACGTCGGCGAGCTCCTTCCGCTTGTGGTTCACCTCGACTGTGCAGGTGTAGAGGATGCCCTCGTAGCCCTTGGTCGAGACCGAGAGGCCCTTGACCTTGGAGAGGCGCACCGCGTCCGCGGTCGAGACGGCGCTGAAGCAGGAGAGGTGCAGGTCGCCGGACTCGTGCGCCGCGGCGGTGGCGCCCTTGTCGGCCATCACGCGATAGAGGATGCGGTCGACCATCGGCTGGTTCTGCGACCAGTAGTTGGGATTGCGCTCGAGCCGGATGAACTCGCCGCGCTTCTGCTCGGCGAAGGTGAAGGGGCCGGTGCCGACCGGCTTCTGGTTCGCCGGGTTCTGGGCGATCTCGGTTCCTTCATAGAGGTGCTTGGGAATGACCGTCGAGAGCGCCGGCAGCGCGTTCAGGATCAGCTGGCTCGGGATCGGCTTCGAGAACTTGAAGACCGCCGTCTGCGGGTTCGGCGTCTCGACCGCCTCAAGGTCCTTGAAGACGACGCGGCCGAAGTTCTGCAGCTTCTTCCACACCTCCATCGCCGAGAAGGCGACGTCGGCCGAGGAGAAGTCCTTGCCGTCATGCCACTTCACGCCCTGGCGGATCTGGAAGGTGATGCTGCGGCCGTCAGCAGCCGGCGTCCAGGAGGTCGCCAGCACCGGCTTCAGGCCGCTGCCGCCGGAGATCTGGTCAGCGAGCGGCTCCAGCACCTTGCTGGTGACAAAGAAGACGCCGTTGCTGGCAGCGATCGCGCCGTTCCAGTTGGTGGCCTCGCTGTCGGCGGCGACCATCAGCACGCCGCCGCGCTTGCCTTGAGCGAAGGCGGCGCCGGGGATGAAGCTCGATCCGGCGGCGCCGAGCGCGCCCTTGATCACGGTACGACGCGTCACGCGGGAACGGCTCGCCATCGTCGACTCCTTGCGGGGAAGATGCGACGGATTGCGCCATCCGGGCGCGCGCTTGTCAACGCAGACCGGACCCGGCGTGCAAGGAGAGAAAAGAATCCTCTCCGAGCGGCGGTCGGCTACGGCTTTCTCGCGCCCTGGACGAGGTTGGCGAAGAGGCGGAAGGCGCCTGGAACCAGCGCATCCATCTGCTGCGCCAGTCCGAGGCTCACATGGGTGTGGCGCCCGGCGCCGATGCGTGCCGAGATCAACCCGCCCTCCAGTGGCGCCTCGCCGGGATCGGACATGGCAACCAACGGCTCGTAGGCCGGATGCCAGGAGGATGCGAAGTAGAGGCCACGCTCTTTAACCCAGCCCGACCAGTCGTCGGCGCCGATACGGTTGGGCCAGGTGAGCAGCGGGTGGCCGGGTGCCAGCACCGTGACCGGTGCCGCCGGATCGCACACACGCCAGCGTACCGAGGGCGACCCGATGGCCAGGCGCGCCGGTGGCGTCCGCATCGCGTCCCAACCGTCCTGCGGGCGGTGATACTGGGTCACCAGATGGCCGCCGTCGCGGACGAAAGCGTGAAGCCGCTCGCGCGAGGCGGCGAGATCGCGCCGTGTGCCGAAGGCACGGACGCCCACGACGATCGTGTCGAAGCGCGAGAGATCGCCGGCCAGGTCGGCGGCCTCGATGGGGGCGACGGTCATGCCGAGCTGGGTGAGCCGGATGCCGGCCCGGTCGCCGCCACCGTCGACATAGCCGATGCGGATTCCTTCAGGGATCGCCAGGTCGGCGACCAGCACTTCGATCGCTGCGGGCTCGATCCAGCCCGTGCGGCCGATATGATCGTAGGCGAAGCTGCGAACCCGCCCATGCGCGACTCCGTCGGCGCCGATCTCCAGCCGATAACGGCCGGCCGCCGGCGTCGGCACCCTCACTTCGATATGGGTGCCGTGGCCCGGCGCCAATCGCAGCGGCGCGACCGCGTCGCCGATGCGGATCCGGGTCTCGATCGTCTCGCCGGTGTTGTTGCGGGCGTCGATCCGAAGGGACGGCAGGCTCGTCCCGTTTCGCATGACGATTCGTTCGGGATGCGGTGTCAGCGACAAGGGCGGAACGATCCGCGGTGCCTCGACCGGCTCGATCGTCTGCTCGACCTCCAGGTTCTCGGTGACATATCTGAGCCGGCCGGTCACCGCGCCTGCGGGAGAGAGCGGATCGAATGTCGGTCTGAAAGGATCTGGCGGCGACACAACCACGCGAGCCATGCCGAGATCGTCGCCGGCGGCGGCGGTTCCGTCGGCGGTGACAGCGACGAGAGATGCCGGGATCGGCTCGCCGCCGAAGCGGGTCGACAGCCTTGCGCCGACCGGGTGCCCGGCGACGACGACTTCCGGCAGCTCGACGCGGGCGTCGACGGAAAGGGCGAGCCGGCTTGCCCGCCAGATCTGGCGGCGCTTGATCGTCAGGCGATGGGAAAGATCGTCGGCCAGGGGATCGGGCGGAGGCCCCAGTCGTGTCTCGGCCTCCTCGATCGCCTCGAGAGCCCAGGTGAGCCCGGTCGCGACGCCGGCACGATCCGGGAAACGCGCGACGGCGAAATCGATGCCGGTCTCGGCTCGCCTGAGCGCATCGTCGAGGCTCGGATCGCTGGCATCGGCGCAATCGGCGAGCCGGCGTTTGAGGCCGTCGAGGATCGAGGTCTCGGCATTCGCCATCGCCGCGCGGCTCCGCAACAGGTGCATCGGCATGGCTGACGGCTTCTCGGCAGGCGTGAGGTCCATGCCCTGACTGCGATGGCAGGCGCGCGAGCGTCGCCCGAGCTCGGCGTCGGCGTCGTCCAGCGCAACCGACACCGTCTCCGGCGGCGGCGGTTCGGCATCATCGTAGGTCCCGCCACCGCCCGAGACCGCCGGCAGATAGAGCTTCGCCGAGCGCCATGCCGGGAGACCCGCGATGATCTGATCGGGAAAGGCGTCCGGATCGGCGGCGAGATCGAAGGCGGTGATCGTCGCCCGCGTGATCGCGCGGTGGTGGCCGTGCTGGCCGGGCACGTCGAGGAAGGTCGGGCAGATCACATCGGGCCGCGCCGTCCGGATTGCACGAACCAGACCCTCGAGCAGGCGTTCTTCGCCCCAGACGGCGAGAGTCGCCTCGGCGGTCTTGGCGAATCCGAAGTCGGGGAGGTCGAGCCAGTGCACCTCCATGTCGAGGACGCGGGCGGCCTCCTCCATCTCGCGCGTGCGGATCGCGGCGAGGGCGTCGCCCGACTCGGGACCCAGGGCATTCTGCCCGCCCTGGCCGCGCGTGGCGCAGACATAGATCGTGCGCAGACCATCCTTCCTCGCGAGACGGGCGAGCAGGGCGCTTGCCTCGTCGTCGGGATGCGCGCCGGTCATCATGAAGCTCGCGACCGATCGGAGCGGCGCCAGGGCGTTCCAGAGCTCGGTATCGGTGGCCATGTCAGCCGCGGAGGGTGTGGAGGCGGCGGCGAGAAATCAAGCGGTCATGTCGGTTGACTTGCGCGGACCTCTCCACGAGCATCGCCGCGATGACATCGCACAAGGACGACAGCGTCTTTCCGGCGCCGGTCTACAAGGAAACAGTGCTGGCCCCTCTGTTCGAGGGCGTGAAGCGCCACCATTGGCAGCACCAGATGCGGATCAACCGCGCGAGCGCGGTGATGCTGGCCGAGAAGGGCCTGCTCGGCCGCGCGGAGGCTGTGGCGATTCTGGCGGCGCTCGACGACATCGTCGCCAAGGTCGACGTCGCCAGGTTGGACTACACCGGCGAGCACGAGGACTTCTTTTTCTATGTCGAGTCCGAGCTGAAGCGCCGGCTCGGCGTCGAGGTCGCCGGCAAGCTGCACACCGGGCGCTCGCGCAATGATATCGACCATACGGTCTTCAAGCTGGCGCTGAAGGAGCGGCTGATCGGGTTCGTCGAGGCCCTGATCGGGCTCGTTGATACCGCGATCAAGGTCGCCGGAAAGAACCGCGACACGCTGATCGTGGCGTATACGCACGGCCAGCCCGCGCAACCGTCGACCTTCGGCCACTATCTCGGCGCGCTCGTCGAGATGCTGCTGCGCGACCTCGAGCGCGTGATGCATGCCGGCCGATATCCCGACAAATCGAGCATGGGGGCTGCGGCGATTACCACGTCAGGCTTCGATCTTGACCGGGCGCGGATGGCGGAGCTGCTGGGCTTCGCCGAGGTTCAGGAAAATTCCTACGGCTGCATCGCCGCGGTCGACTATGCGACCAGCGTCTATGCGGCGCTCAAGCTGGTCTTCGTCCATCTCGGCCGCTTCGTTCAGGATCTGAACGCGTGGACCGGCTTCGAGATCGGCCACATGTACGTGCCGAACGCCTATGTGCAGATCAGCTCGATCATGCCGCAGAAGCGCAATCCGGTGCCGGTCGAGCATCTGCGCCTGATGCTGTCGCTGGCGGCCTCGCGGGCGGAAGCGGTGATTGCGGCAGTTCACAACACGCCCTTCACCGACATGAACGACTCCGAGGGAGAGGTGCAGGCTGCCGGGTACGAGGCCTTCGATACCGGGCACCGGGCGATCGCGCTGCTCGCCGGATTCTTGGGTGCGGTCAGGATCGACGAAGCGAGGGTCCGCCGGCACATTGACGAGGCCTGCATCACGGTGACCGAACTCGCGGACTCTCTGGTTCGCGCCGAGGGCCTATCTTTCCGCCAGGCCCACGAGATCGCGGCCAAGCTGGCGAGACGCATGATCGATACCGGCGAGCGGTTCCAGACCGTGCCTTACGCCGCCTTCGCCGAGGCGTTCGGCGAGGTCGCGGGGCGTGCGCCGGGCCTGGCCGAGGCCGAGTTCCGCCGCGTCACCACGCCCGAGCACTTCGTCGCCGTCCGCACCATGCCGGGCGGACCGGCGCCGTCGGCGCTCGAGATGGCTTTTGTCCGCTATCGCCACGAACTCGGCGAGGCGCGCGACTGGCTTGACGGCTATCGGGGGCGGATGGACGAGGCGGCACGGCGGCTCGACGCCGCAGCAGCAGGACTGAGAGGTCGCTGATGCCAGCCCGCGAGTCGTCCCGGACTCCGTGAAGATCCTTTACGTCAACACGAAGGCCTACGACTACCTGACGGCGACTCTCGTCGAGGGACTGCAGCAGCTCGGCTGCGAGGTCTGGGCCAGCGAGGCCAGCAACTATGCCCCCAAGATCGACGATGCGCTTATTCCCGCCTACGCCGAACAGGCGGATCTGATCGTCGTCGGCTCGAACATGGGAGTCCGCACCGAAGTTCTTCGCGGCGTGCGCAACCCCCGGCTTGTCTTCGTCGACGGCAACGACTTCCAGGGGCTTCTGGTGCCCGAAGCCCTGCGCTTCAAGATGATCTTCAAGCGCGAGCTTGGCCGGGCCTTCGGCGACGCGGCCGCGTCGTATGTCTTCCCGCTGCCGTTCGCGGCCGAGCGCCGCTATTTCACCGCGCCTCCGGCGCAGAAGGACATCCTGATCACCTTCCTCGCCGATCTCGGGGGGAATCCGCTCCGCTATTCCGTCTATCAGCGGGTGATCAACCTGCGTCATTCGCGGGTGATGGCCGGCGTGACGGGAGAGCGCGCCTATAGCAATCCGCCGGGACCGATGCCGATCGAGACTCCGATGTACCGGGAAGCGCTCAATCGCAGCGTGATCTCGATCAACGTGCCGGGTCTGGGCTACGACTGCGCCCGGTACTGGGAGATCCTCGCGGCGCGGGCGATGCTGCTCACCTTCGAGCCCGACATCGTCATCCCCGAAAGCTTCTCGGACGGGGTCGACTGCGTGAGCTTCCGCACCTTGGAGGAGTTCGAGGAGAAGGTCGTGTACTACGGGAACCACGTGGACCTGGCGACGACGATCGCCCAGCGCGGCCACGAGCGCCTGCTGGCCCATCACACGACCAAGGCGCGGGCGTCCTACTTCCTGGCGCTTATCCGCCAGCACATCGACCGGTCGGGGTTCTGGGAGCCTCCCCGCGCGGGCTGACCGGCCGCGCGGGGAGGCGTAGCTTCAGTTCCTCGTCTTCTCGATGTTCCAGAGCGTGATGTCCCAGGAGTTGGGGACGATGCCCTTCAGCTCCTTGCGGTAGGCGACCGGCCGGGTGAACTGGCCGACCGGGACGTAGGGCACGACCTCTAGGAACTTCGCCTGCAGGGCGTCGATGATCTTCTTCCGCTCGTCGGCGTTGGCCGCCTCGAGGTAGGAGAGTCGGATCTTCTCCATCTCCTCGTCGCAGGGCAGACCCCAGGAATTGCGGCCGTCGCAGGGCGTTGAGGCGAACAGGTTGAAGAACGGGTTCGACTGGATGCGCCCGGGCCAGGTGGTCTGGGCGATATGCCAGCCGGCGCGGTCGGTCTTCGGATCGTTCTTATTGAGACGGCGCTGGGTGACGGCGCCCCAGTCCATCGCCTGCAGGTCGACGTTGATCCCGGCCTCGCGCAGAAGCTGTGCGGTCACCAGGGTCATGGTGTGGATCAGGAACTGGTCGGTCGGCGTCATGATGACGATCGGGTCGCCCTTGTAGCCGGCCTCGGCGAATAGCTGCTTGGCCTTGGCGACGTTCTTCTTGCTGATCGCGTCGACGCCGACATTGGACTCGCCGGGCGATCCGCAGATGAACGGCGCGAAGCAGACCTTCTGATACTGTTTGTCGGATCCCACCATGGCCGTCAGGTAGTCGGTCTGCTCGCCGATCAGGAACAGCGCCTGGCGGGCCTTCGGGTTGTTGAAGGGCGGCACCATGTGGTTGGGCCTGATCGTCGCCTGGAAGCCGATCGGATCGGGCGTCAGCAGCTGGATGTTCGGATCCTTGGACAGCGCCGGGATCATGTCGTGGCTGATCACCTCTACCATGTCGACTTCGCCGCGCTGAAGCGCCGAGACCGCCGTGTTGGTATCGGGGATGTAGGGCCACTCGACCCGGTCGACCTTGACGATCTTGCCGCCGGCCTGGCCGTCCGGCGGATCGCTCCTCGGCACATAGTCGGGGTTCTTGGCGAAGGCGACCATGGCGCCGGGAACCCAGGCCTCGCGGATGAATTTGAACGGGCCTGAGCCGACGCTCTCCTTCACCTCGGCGAAGGCGTCGGTCGCGGCGTCCTTCTCGCGCATGACGAAGAGCGTGTTGGCGGCGCCGCCCAGCGTCTCGAGCATCATCCCGTAGGGCTGCTTGAGCTTGAAGACGAAGGTGCGGTCGTCCGGTGTCTCGAAGGCGGCGGTGCGGGCCATCAGCACCTTGCCGTCGACGGCGCGGTTCTGCCAGCGCTTGAACGAAGCGACGACGTCCTTCGAGGTCACGGCCGAGCCGTCGTGGAACTTGAGGCCCGGACGCAGCACGAAGGTCCAGGTCAGCTTGTCGTCGCTGGTCTTGTAGGACTCGACCATCTGCGGCTTCGGCACCAGCTTCGAGTCCATCGCGAACAGCACGTCGTAGATCATGCGCGAGTAGTTGTTGGTGATCGTCACCGTCGTATAGACGGAGTCGAGAACGCGAAGATCGGCCTGCGGCACCATCTTCAGCACGCTTTGGGCGTGAGTTGGCGCGGCGGCGGCGAGTGCGGCGAAAGCGATGACGGAGGCGAGGCGCGTACGCATGCGATATCTCCCGTGCTCGTCGGTTTCGGGGCAAGTCTAGCGCCGCCGCGCGCGCTTCCCTAGCGTCGTTTCCGAACGGAAACGGCGGCGGCCCGGTCACCTGGACCTGCCGTCGCTCTGTGCTAGGCTTTTCGTGTGGCCGGCGAACAGAAACGGCCCGGGAGGCGGCAAATGGCTCAGCGGATCCTTCGGTCGATCGTTCTGGCGCTGGTGTTCACGGTGCTGGCGCCGCTCGGTCTCTCGGCCCAGGAGATCAAGCTCCGGGTGCTGTCGACCACGGACATCCACACGCACCTCTACGACTACGACTACTACCGCGACGGCCCCGACGACTCATTCGGCCTGGCGCGAACCGCCACACTCATCAAGAAGGCGCGAGCGGAGGCGGCAAACTTGCTCCTCGTCGATTCCGGGGACCTTATCCAGGGCAACCCGCTCGGCGACTGGGTCGCGCGCGAGAGCGGCTTCAAGGACGGCAGCACGCACCCGGCCCACAAGGCGATGGCGGCGCTGGGCTACGACGCCGCGACCTTGGGCAACCACGAATTCAACTACGGCCTCGCGTTCCTGGAGACGGTGCTCAAGGGAACGAAGATCCCCTACGTCACCTCGAACGTATTCCTCGGCACAGACAAGGCCACGGCGAAGCCGCTGATCCAGCCTTTCGTCGTGCTCGACCGCGAGTTCACCGACAGCGCAGGCGCCAAACAGAAGGTCAAGGTCGGCGTGATCGGCTTCGTGCCGCCGCAGATCATGACCTGGGACAAGGCGAACCTCGAAGGCAAGGCCTTCACCATCGACATCGTCGAGGCGGCGAAGCGCTACGTGCCCGAGATGAAGGCCGCCGGCGCCGACATCGTGATCGCTGCTGTCCATTCCGGCCTGTCGGCCGCGCCGGCCCAGGGCATGGACGAGAACGCCGCCAACTTTCTGGCAAGGGTTCCCGGCATCGACGCGATCCTAGCCGGGCATGCGCATCGCGTCTTCCCCGACCGGTCCTTCGCGAACCTTTCCGGCGCCGACGTCGACAAGGGCACGATCAACGGCGTGCCGACCGTCATGGCAGGCTTCTGGGGAAGCCATCTCGGCGTCGTCGACATGACCTTGAAGAAGAGCGCCAAGGGCTGGGAACGTGCCGACGGCACCGGCTCCGCTTGGCCGATCCGCCGGCGCGAGAACAACCAGTGGGTCTCTCTCGCGGCACCCGATCCCGAAATCTTGGCGCTGGTGAAGACCGAGCATGAGGCGACGCTGGGATATGTCCGCCGGCCGGTCGCCAAGACGACCGATCCGATCACCAGCTACTTCGCGCTCGTCCAGGACGATCCGTCGATCCAGGTCGTGACACGCGCGCAGACCGACTACGTCCGCTCCCAGCTCAAGGATACGCCGCACGCGAGGCTGCCGATCCTATCCGCCGGCGCGCCGTTCAAGGCTGGCGGCCGCGGCGGCCCCAACTACTTCACCGACGTGCCCGCCGGCGACATCGCGATCAAGAACGTTGCCGACCTCTATCTCTACCCGAACACTGTCCGCGCGGTGAGGGTGACCGGTGCCACGGTCCGCGAGTGGCTCGAGATGTCGGCAGGCCAGTTCAACCGGATCGATCCGGCGGTGACGGCGCCGCAGCCGCTCGTCAACACGGCATTCCCGACCTACAATTTCGACGTTATCGACGGCGTCACCTACAAGATCGACGTCAGTCAGCCGCCCCGATATGACACTCAGGGAAAGCTGCAGAACGCGAACTCGCGGCGGATCGTCGACCTACACTTCGAAGGCAAGCCGATCGACGAGGCGAAGGAGTTCATCATCGCCACCAACAACTACCGCGCCAGCGGCGGCGGCAACTTCCCCGGGCTCGACGGCAAGAACGTCGTCTTCGAGAGCCCCGAGACCAGCCAGGAAATGCTGATGGAGTGGCTGATCCAGAAGAAGACGATCCAGGCCTCGGTCACACCGAACTGGTCGTTCGCCCGGATCGCGGCACCGGTCGAGGTGATCTTCGAGACCTCGCCGGCGGCTCAGGCCTACGCCAAGGGGAATCCGAAGCTGCAGTATCTCGACACGGCGCAGAACGGCTTCGCGAGGTTCCGCCTGGATCTCAAGTAGCAGGCTACGGTTGCCACGCGATGATCTCGCAATTGGCGGGTATCCGACCGATCAGGTGGCTGAAGAAGGCCCCGTGACCGACGACTACGATCGCCGCTTCCGGTCGCGCCTTGAGCCACTGGCGGAATGCGGCAACGCGCCCGTGGAAGGCGTCCAGGGGCTCCTGGATGACGGAGCCCTTGTCGTCCGCGTCGGGGTGGTGCCACCACGGATCGTTCAGATGATCGAAGACGAGGTCGGGGAACTCGCGGGCGAGGAGGCGCGGCGAACGTCCGACGTCGCAGCTGTGCTCCTGCCACTCCCGATGCAACGGCTCCACGTGGATCGGGGCATGTCCGGCGAACAGGCCGGTCGCGGTCTGCAGCGCACGGGTGAGAGGCGTCGTGAAGACGGCGTCACAGGGAAGGGCCCGCGCCGCGGCACGAACTTTCTCGACCTGTGCCAGGCCGAGCGGCGAGAGCCTCGCGTCGTAAAGGAAGGGATCGGTTCCCGCTTCCTCCCACGCGGCATTGAAGGTCGATTGCGCGTGACGGATCAGATGGATGGTCTTGGCCATGGATCAGTCGACCATGTGACGAGAGGCGCGTGCAATGGGTGATCGGATCGACTTGATGCCTGGCCGGCTGACCCTGCCGCAGCTCCGGCGGATCGCAGCCGGATCTGCGACCTTCGCGCTCGACCCTTCTGCGGATGGCCCGGTGCGTGCGGCTGCCGCACTGGTCGAGCAATTGGCTCATGGTGGCGGAGCGGTCTACGGCGTCACCACCGGTTTCGGCAAGCTGGCGCAGACGCGCATCGCGGAGAGCCAGCTCGAGCAGCTTCAGCTCAACCTGCTGCGCTCGCATGCGGTCGGCGTGGGATCCCCGCTTCCCGACGAGGTGATCCGACTGATCCTGGTGCTGAAGGCGGCGAGCCTGGCACGCGGCTATTCGGGCGTGCGGCCGGAGACGATCGCCCAGCTTCTCGCCTTTGCGGACCATGGGCTGCTGCCGGTGGTGCCGGGGAAGGGATCGGTCGGCGCTTCCGGCGACCTGGCGCCGCTCGCGCATCTGTCGCTGGCGCTGATCGGCGAGGGCGAGGTGCGCTATGCCGGCCAGGTGATGCCGGCGCGGACCGCGCTCGACGCGGTCGGCCTGAAACCGCTCAACCTCGGGCCGAAGGAAGGGCTGGCGCTGATCAACGGTACGCAGGTGTCGACGGCGCTGGCGCTTGCCGGCCTCTTTTCGGCCGAGCGGCTTCTAGCGGCGGCACTCGTCGCGGGCGCGTTGTCGGTCGACGCGGCGCGCGGGACCGACACGCCGTTCGATCCGCGCATCCACCAGGTGCGCGGCCAGCCGGGGCAGAAGGTCGCAGCCGAGGTGCTGCGCGACCTCCTCGCCGGCAGTGCGATCCGCGCCAGCCACGCGGACTGCGATCGGGTACAGGACCCTTATTGTCTCCGCTGCCAGCCGCAGGTGATGGGTGCCTGCCTCGACCAGCTGGCGTCGGCGGCGACGCGCCTGGTCGCTGAGTCCAACGCCGTCTCCGACAATCCGCTGGTATTCGCGGAGCAGGGGGAGATCCTTTCCGGTGGCAACTTCCACGCCGAGCCGGTGGCCTTCGCCGCCGACGGAATCGCGCTGGCGCTGGCGGAAATCGGCAACATGTCGGAGCGGCGAACGGCGCTGCTGGTCGACCCGGTGATGAGCTTCCTTCCGGCCTTCCTGGTGAAGACGCCCGGCATCGACTCTGGATTCATGATGGCGCAAGTGACGGCGGCGGCGCTGGCCTCCGAGAACAAGATGCTGGCGCATCCGGCCAGCGTCGACACGATCCCGACCTCGGCCAACCAGGAAGACCACGTCTCGATGGCGACCCACGCCGCCCGCCGCCTGCTCGACATGGCCGACAATGTCGGCAGCATCGTCGGGATAGAGCTGATGGCGGCGGCCCAGGGCGTCGACCTGCTGGCGCCGCTGAAGACCTCGCCGAAGCTGACGGATGTCCATGCCGCGCTCCGGGAGCATGTGGCGCCGCTCGACCACGACCGCATCATGGCGCCCGATATCGCCGCCGCGCATCGGTTCCTGCACCGGCATCCTTTCGTCGACCTGATCGGCGGTCTTCTCGACCGCCCGGAGATCGCCTGATGGCCACTCGCCTCGACAATTCCCGCGTCATCCGCGCGCCCCGAGGCGACAAGCTTTCGGCGCTCTCGTGGTCGACCGAGGCGCCGATGCGGATGCTGATGAACAACCTCGATCCCGAGGTGGCGGAGAAGCCGCAGGAGCTGACAGTCTATGGCGGCATCGGCCGTGCCGCGCGGAACTGGGAGTGCTTCGATGCGATCGTCGCGACCCTGAAGCGGCTCAAGGGCGACGAGACGCTGCTCATCCAGTCGGGCAAGCCGGTCGGCGTCTTCCGCACGCATGCGGATGCGCCGCGTGTGCTTCTGGCGAACTCGAATCTCGTGGCCAACTGGGCGAGCTGGGAGCATTTCAACCAGCTCGATCGTCAGGGCCTGATGATGTACGGCCAGATGACGGCAGGCTCCTGGATCTACATCGGCAGCCAGGGGATCGTGCAGGGCACGCACGAGACCTTCGTCGAGATGGGGCGACAGGCTTATGGCGGTCTCAAGGGCCGATGGATCCTGACCGCCGGCCTCGGCGGCATGGGCGGCGCGCAGACGCTGGCGGCGACGTTGGGCGGCGCCTCGATGATCGCGATCGAATGCCGGCCGTCCTCGATCGAGTTCCGGCTGAAGACACGATACCTCGACGTCCAGGCAAAGAATCTCGACGACGCGCTGGCGATCGTCGAGAAGGCAAAGGGCGAGGGGAAGGCGATCTCGGTCGGCCTGCTCGGCAATGCTGCCGAGCTGCTGCCGGATATCGTCAGGCGCGCGAAGTCCGATGCGCGATGGCGGCCCGATGGCGTCACCGACCAGACCAGCGCACATGATCCGCTGAACGGCTACCTGCCGGCAGGCTGGACCTTGCAGCAATGGGAGGAGCGTCGGCAGAGCGATCCCAAGGGCACGGTGACGGCCGCCAAGGAATCGATGCGGACGCACGTGCAGGCGATGCTCGAGTTCCACAAGATGGGCATCCCCACCTTCGACTACGGCAACAACATCAGGCAGATGGCGAAGGAAGCGGGCGAGACGCATGCCTTCGACTTCCCGGGCTTCGTGCCGGCCTATATCCGTCCGCTGTTCTGCCGCGGCATCGGCCCGTTCCGCTGGGTCGCGCTGTCGGGCGATCCCGAGGACATCAGGAAGACCGATGCCAAGGTGAAGGAGCTGATGCCGGGTGCGGCGCATCTGCACACGTGGCTCGACAACGCCGGCAGCAAGATCGCCTTCCAGGGACTGCCGGCACGGATCTGTTGGGTAGGACTCGGCGACCGCCACCGCATCGGCCTCGCGTTCAACGAGATGGTGAAGCGGAAGGAGATCGGGCCGATCGTGATCGGCCGCGATCACCTCGATTCAGGCTCGGTCTCCAGTCCCAACCGCGAGACCGAAGCAATGAAGGACGGCACGGACGCGGTCGCCGACTGGCCGCTCTTGAACGCGCTGCTGAACACAGCGTCGGGTGCCACCTGGGTCTCGATCCATCATGGCGGCGGCGTCGGAATCGGCTATAGCCAGCATTCCGGCATGGTGATCCTCTGCGACGGCACCGACGATGCCCAAAGGCGGCTCGCGCGCGTGCTGTGGAACGACCCGGCCTCCGGCGTCATGCGTCACGCGGACGCCGGCTACGACGAGGCGATCGCCTGCGCGGCTAAGCAGCGGCTGGACCTGCCGATGCTCGGGCGGTAGCCGGGAACGCATCGTCGTCGGCCGGCATTTCCATGTGAGGATGGAGGCGCCGATGAAGTCGACGAACTACAAGAGCCGGACGCTCGAGAACCGGCTGCTGAAGCCCGAGACCCTGATGATGGGCTACGGCTACGCGCCGAGCCTGTCGGAAGGGGCACTGAAGCCTCCGATCTTCCTGACCTCGACTTTCGTGTTCGAGTCGGCGCAGCAGGGGAAGGACTTCTTCGACCTGACCTCCGGCCGCCGGAAGCCGCGGCCGGGCGAGAAGTCGGGCCTGGTCTATTCACGCTTCAACAATCCGAACTTCGAGATCCTCGAAGACCGTCTCGCGATCTGGGACGAGGCCGAAAAAGCCGCGGTCTTCGCCAGCGGCATGGCGGCGATCTCGACCCTTCTGCTGACCTTCGTCAGGCCAGGCGACACCATCCTGCACAGCCGGCCGCTCTACGGCGGCACGGAGACGCTGATCCGAAACCAGCTGACGGCCTTCGGCATCACGCCGGTAGGGTTCGCCGACGGCACGAACAAAGCCGAGATCATGGCGGCTGCCGACGAGGCGATGGCCAAGGGCCGGCTCGCTTTCATCATGCTGGAGACGCCGGCGAACCCGACCAACGGTCTCGTCGACCTCCGCGCCGTCGCCGAAGTCCGCGACGAGGTCGCGAAGCGCCAGGGCCATCGTCCGCCGATCGCGGTCGACAACACGTTGATGGGCCCGATGTACCAGAGGCCGCTGAAACACGGCGCCGATCTCGCGCTCTATTCGCTCACCAAGTATGCGGGCGGCCACAGCGATCTGGTCGCCGGCGGCATCTGCGGCTCGGAGGAGATGATCCGCAAGGTGATCCTGCTTCGAGGCGCGCTCGGGACCCAGCTTGATCCGCATTCCTGCTGGATGCTGCTTCGCTCGCTGGAGACCTTGGGCATCCGCACCGAGCGGGCGAACGACAATGCCTTGAAGGTCGCCGAGTATCTTCGCGCCCATCCGAAGATCGCCGATGTGCACTATCTCGGATTTCTCGACGATGGTGACCCGCGCAAGGCTGTATTCGACCGTCAATGCGTGGCGCCGGGGTCAACCTTCTCCTTCGAGGTGAGGGGCGGCGAGGCCGAGGCCTTCGCCTTTCTCGACAAGCTCGAGATCATGAAGCTCGCGGTCAGCCTTGGTGGCACCGAGACGCTGATATCGCATCCCGCCTCGACCACGCATTCGGGCGTGCCGAAGGATCTGAGGGAAGAGATCGGCCTCAGCGACGCGACGATAAGGATTTCGGTCGGGATCGAGAACCCGAACGACCTGCTGACTGACCTGGAGCAGGCGCTGGCCTAGATCGGCGCGATGTTGGTGCCGTCCTTGAACCAGGCTTCCAGCGTTTTGATCGTGAGCTCGATCGCGTCCTCCGAGGTCTCGTGCGTCGATCCGGCTCGGTGCGGCGTGATCACGACGTTGTCGAGTTCCAGCAGGCGCGGCGGTACCGCCGGCTCGCCGTCGAGCACGTCGAGGCCGGCACCCCAGAGCTTGCCGGCGGCCAAGGCTACGATCAGCGCTTCCTGATCGATGATCGAGCCGCGTCCGATGTTGACGACGATCCCGTGGGGCGGCAGCGCGGCCAGGACCTCGGCGTTCACCAGATGCCGGGTATCGGTGCCGCCGGGCGCGGCGATCGCCAGGTGATCCGAGGTCGCTGCCAGCTCGCGCACGCTATCGGCGTAGCGATAGAGCACGTCGCCACGCCTCTTGCGGTTGTGATAGGCGACGCTCATCCGGAAGCCCTCGGCGCGCTTCGCGATCGCGAGTCCGATCGAGCCGAGACCCAGGATGCCGAGGCGCATCGCAGTGATGCGGTTGACGAAAGGGAAGGGCTCCTTGCCCCACTTCCCGGCACGCACGAAACGGTCGCCGCGCGTCGTGCCGCGCGAGACGTCGAGCAGCAGCGCCATCGCCATGTCGGCGACGCATTCGTCGGCGAGTCCGGCGAGGTTTGCGGCAGCGACGCCTGCGCTCTTGAGCGCCGGAAGGTCGAGCTGGTCGTAGCCGATGCCGAGATTGAGCACGAAGCGGAGCTTCGGCAGCGCCGCCGGCGCGCGTGCGCCGACGTTGTTGGCAGCGATCACGACGGTCGCCGCTTGCCTCACGTCATAGGGGAGCGTCGCAAGCTCGTCTTCGCTCGCGATGCGATAGTAAGGGAAGCGTTGGGCGACACCTTCGGTCATGCGGGGCGACATCGCCCCGATCAGAACGATATCAGGCATTCTTCTCAGCCTTGGAACGGTGGCTTCGCCAGCGGCGTGACCTCCACGCGGTCGCCCGCGATGTCGAGCTCGTAGGACCCCTGAAGCACGTCGTCACGCGAGATCGGACGGTCGGCGCGGACATAGCTCATCACGATCGACGTGCCCAGCAGGTCGCTGTAGCCAGCCGAGGTGACTTCGCCGACCGGCTTGCCGTCCTTGAGCAAACCCTCGCCGCCCCAGGGGAAGGCGGCGGGATCGTCGACCTTGAATAGGCCAAGACGCTTCAGACATCCGACATCGCGCTGTCTCAGCACCGCGTCGCGGCCGATGAAGTCGACGCCTTTGTCGGGCTTGACCGCGTACATGAGGCCGGCTTCGAGTGGCGTATCGTCCGGCGTGAGCTCGGCCCCGAAGCCGCGCCGGCCGGCCTCGATCCGAAGCGCGTCCAGCGCGTGATAACCCGCGTCGCGGAGCCCCTGCGCGGCACCGGATTCGACCAGCGCATCATAGGCCGCTGCGGCGAATTCGGTCGCGACGTAGAGCTCGTAACCCGGACCGCCGACATAAGCCGAGCGTGCGGCTAGCGCCACCGCGTAGCCGACGTCGATCATGCCTGTCATGCCCGGCGCAATCGAAAGATCGGCCGAGCCGACCGCGCGCAGCAGCGCGTCCGCCTTGGGCCCCATCACCGACAGCACGGACCAGGACGAGGTTACGTCGGTCAGGACCGCGCGATCGTCGCCGATCCGGCGGCGGATCCAGTCGGCATCTCTGCTCGCCTGCGCGGTGCCGGTAACGATGAAGAAGCTGGTCTCGTCGAGACGCGTCACCGTGAGGTCGCTCTCGAAGCCGCCGCGACGGTTCAGCATCGCGGTGTAGACCATGCGGCCCCCCGGCACATCGATCTGGTTGGCACAGAGCCGCTGTAGCACCTTCAACGCGTCGGGTCCGTCGAGGCGGTACTTGGCGAAGGAAGTCTGGTCGAAGACCACGACGTCTCGCCGCGTTGCCCGCTGCTCGGCGCACATGGTGTCGAGCCAGCCGGGCGCGCTGTAGCTCAGCTTGCCTTCAGGCCCGAAATAGAGCGGCCTTTCCCAGCCGAGCTTGGCGCCGAACTGCGCGCCTTTGGCCTTGAGCCGGTCGTAGAGCGGCGAGCGGCGGAGCGGTCGAGCCGACTGCATCTCCTGCTTAGGCCAACGCATCGCGTAGTGGAGGCCGAGGGTCTCGACCGTGCGTTCCTTGAGATGCCGGACATTGGCGTAGAACGGCGCGAAGCGCCTGATGTCGGCTTCCCAGAGATCGGCCGTCGGTTCGCCGGCGACGATCCACTCGGCGGTCAGGCGCCCGGCTCCGCCGGCATTGGCGATGCCGCCCGAGTTGAATCCGGCGGCGACGAAGAACCCGGCGACGCCTGGCGCTTCGCCCAGGATGAAGTGGCCGTCCGGCGTGAAGCTCTCGAGGCCGTTCAGGAGCTGGCGCACCTCCGCCTTCTCCAGGCATGGCGTCCGGTGCAGCGCGTTCTGCATCAGGATCTCGAACTGGTCCCAGTCCTCGGGCAGGAGCTGGAACTCGAATTTGTCCGGCACCTCGGCCTGGGCCCAGGGCTTGGCCTCGGGCTCGAATCCGCCCATCACCAGGCCGCCGACTTCTTCCTTGTAATAGATGTAGCCGTCCGGATCGCGAAGCACCGGCAGGTTCGGCGTCACGCCCTCGATCTTGCGCGTCACGATGTAGAAATGCTCAGCCGAGAACAGCGGCACGGTCACGCCGGCAAGCTTGCCGAGCTGCCGCGCCCATTGGCCGGCGCAGTTCACCACGACCTCGCACGTGACATCGCCCTGGTCGGTACGGACACCGTGGACGCGGCCGTTGCGGAGATCGAAGCCTGTGACCTTCACGCCTTCGACCAGCTTCGCGCCACCGGTCCGCGCGCCCTTGGCGAGCGATTGGGTGAGATCGGTGGGATTGGCCTTGCCGTCCCCAGGGAGCCACACCGCGCCGACGAGGTCGTCGGTGCGCATCAGCGGCCACAGCTTGCCGGCCTCGGCGGGCGAGATCAGATGCGCTTCGACGCCGAAGCTGCGCGCCGTCGCGACGTTGCGCTTGAGCAGCGTCATGCGCTCGGGCGTACGCGCGACGGTGACGGCCCCGCACTCCTTCCATCCTGTCGCCGCACCGGTCTCGGCCTCGAGCGTCGAATAGAGCTCGATGCCGTAGCGGCTCATTCGCGTCATCGATCGCGTGCCGCGCAGCTGGCCGATCAGACCGGCCGCGTGCCAGGTCGTGCCCGAGGTGAGCCGTCCCTTCTCGAGCAGCAGCACGTCGGTCCAGCCGAGCTTGGTCAGGTGATAGGCGACGCTGCATCCGACGATGCCGCCACCAACGATGACGACGCGGGAGTTTGAGGGGAGCGGGGACATGGCGCCATTAGGTGCGGATTCCGGCGATCAGGCAACCCGGACATCGCTCTTGCGCTTGATGAGCGGTGACGCTCCTATGCGCCCCATGCACTCCTCGATCGCCTTCAGCCTCGCGGCCGTGGTCGCGCTCCTGCCGGCTGCCGTCATCGGCTGGTTCGGGCGCGGGCGGGACGGGATCTGGTGGGCGGCGATGGCGCTGGCCGTCGCCGGCACCGGCGCCTGGGCCCTGGCGCAGATCGAGGACGCCTGGCACGCGGGTCTCTCGGTCGCACTCTGGGTCACCATCGCCGCGTCGACGGCGCTGTTCGCGACGCTGGCGGCCGCTTCCCGCGAGGCCTGGCGGCTGATGCCGCTGCTGTTCTCCTATCTCGCGGTCCTTGCCGCGCTGGCGACGGTCTGGCAGGGCGCACCGGAGCCGCGCGTGCCCGGGCCATACAGCTCGTGGGTGATCGTCCATATCGTCGTCTCGGTGGCCACCTACGCGCTGGTGACGATCGCTGGCGTCGCGGGGCTGGCCGTCGCCCTCCAGGAGCATGCGCTCAAGGCCAAGCGGCCGACAGCGATCAGCCGGCTGCTCCCCTCGGTCGCGGAGTCCGAAAGCCTCGAGGTCGGTCTTCTCTCGGCCGCTGAGGCCGTCCTCGGCCTCGGGGTCCTGACCGGGATCGCCGCGAACTATCTGGCGACCGGCCGGCTGGTCGCCGTTGACCACAAGACGGTACTGTCTATTGCGGCCTTCCTGGTGATCGGGGCCCTGCTGTTCGCTCACAATCGGGTGGGGTTGCGCGGCAGGCGGGCCGCCCGGATCGCGCTTTTCGCGTGGCTTTTGCTGACCTTGGCTTATCCCGGCGTGAAATTCGTCACCTCGGTCCTGCTGGCGAATCGTGCTGCGGCGCAGCAAAGTTCTTGCGTGGTCGATGGCCCGACGCTAGCCTGAACAAATCCTGAGCACATAGGATTTCTGCCTAAATGTTGGGCATAAATATCGGCCCGGTTCGCCTCGAGGATCCGGTGATCCTCGCCCCGTTGTCCGGGGTCACGGACATGCCGTTCCGCCGCGTGGTCAAGCAATGCGGGGCGGGCCTCGTCGTATCCGAGATGATCGCCAGCGAGGCGATGGTCCGCGAGAGCCGGAAGACCATGCTCATGGTCAAGCGCGCCGAGGGGGAAGGGCCCATGTCGGTCCAGCTAGCCGGCTGCGAGCCGCATGTCATGGCGGAGGCCGCACGCCTCAACGAGGACCTCGGCGCCGACATCATCGACATCAACATGGGTTGCCCGGTGAAGAAGGTCGTGAACGGCTATGCCGGCTCGGCCCTGATGCGCGAGGAGGACAAGGCCCAGCGCCTCATCGAGGCGACCGTGAACGCGGTGAAGCTGCCGGTGACCCTGAAGATGCGCACCGGCTGGGACCACGACAGCCGCAACGCGCCGAAGCTCGCCAAGATCGCCGAGAACGCCGGCATCAAGATGGTGACGATCCACGGCCGCACCCGCTGCCAGATGTACGAAGGAGAGGCCGACTGGGCCTTCGTCCGCCAGGTGAAGGAAGCGGTGAAGATCCCGGTGATCGTCAACGGCGACATCACCACGCTCGAAGCGGCCGAGCAGGCGCTCGAGCAGTCGGGTGCCGACGGCGTGATGATCGGTCGCGGCACCTATGGCCGTCCGTGGTTCATCCATCAGGCGACGCAGTATCTCCGGAACGGCGTGCGGCTTCCCGATCCGTCGCTGGAGCGACAGCTCCAGATCATGATCGAGCACGTCGAGGCGATGCTCGAGCACTACGGCACGCAGACCGGCATCAAGATCGCGCGCAAGCACATCGGCTGGTACTCGAAGGGCCTGCCCGGCTCGGCCGAGTTCCGCTCCGAGGTAAACCGCACGATGGAGCCGGCTGAGGTCTTCTCGACGGTCCGCCGATTCTACGAGCCGCTCCTGGAGCGGCTCGCGGCATGAAGGCGACGGCGCTCCGCCAGCGCCGGATGCCGGACCCGGACGGCTCCTCGCTCCTCAACGCGCTGCCGCATCCGGTCCTCGCCGTCGATGGCGACAATCGTCTGCGCATGGCGAACCTTGCGGCCGAGCAGTTCCTGGCGGCGAGTTGGTCGACGCTCGCGGGCCGCTCGATCGCCGATTTCCTTCCGGTCGGAAGCCCCATTCTCGGGCTGATCGAGCAGGTACGCGAGATCGGCGGCAGCGTCTCCGAATACGGATTGTCGATCGAGACGCCGCGGATCAAGAGCCACGTCGTCACCGCCGAGATAGCGGCGATGTCCGAGCATCCGGGCTGGGTCGCGATCTCGCTGCATGAGCGATCGATCGCGCTCAAGATCGACCGCCAGCTCGTCCATCGCGGTGCCGCGCGCTCGCTGACGGCGATGGCGGCGATGCTGGCGCACGAGGTGAAGAACCCGCTCTCCGGCATCCGCGGCGCCGCCCAGCTGCTCGAGCAGGGAGCCAGCCCCGGCGACCAGACGCTGACGCAGCTGATCTGCGATGAGACCGATCGCATTTGCGCGCTGGTCGACCGCATGGAGGCGTTCTCCGACGGCCGGCCGGTGCCGCGCGGGCCGGTCAACATCCATCGCGTGCTGGAGCATGTGAAGCGTCTCGCCGAGGCCGGCTTCGGCCGCAACGTCCGCTTCGTCGAGCGCTACGATCCGTCGCTGCCGCCGGCGCTCGGCAACCGCGACCAGCTGATCCAGGTGTTCCTCAACCTAGTCAAGAACGCGGCCGAGGTCGTCCCGCCCGGCGAAGGCGAGATCGTACTGCAGACCGCCTACCAGCACGGCATCCGGCTCGCGGTACCGGGCGGTGCGGCACCGCTTCGCCTGCCGCTGGTGGTCTCGGTCCAGGACAATGGCGGCGGTATCCCGGAAGACATCCGGCCCCACCTGTTCGATCCGTTCGTCACGACCAAGGTCAACGGCACCGGCCTCGGCCTGGCGCTGGTGGCGAAGATCGTCGGCGACCATGGTGGCGTGATCGAGTTCGACAGCAATAACGGCCGCACCGTCTTTCGCGTGCTGCTGCCGGTGGCGCCGGGCGGCGTGGAAATGGACGACGCATGAGCGAGGCGGCTCGTACCATCCTGATCGCCGACGACGACCGCGCCATCCGCACGGTGCTGACCCAGGCGCTGGCACGCCTCGGGCACGACGTGCGCGCGACGGGCAACACAGCCACCCTCTGGCGCTGGATCGAGGACGGCGACGGCGATCTCGTGATCACCGACGTGCTGATGCCCGACGGCAACGGCCTCGACCTGCTGCCGCGGATCCGCAAGCAGCGGCCGGAGCTGCGCGTCGTCGTGATGAGCGCGCAGAACACGCTGCTGACCGCGGTCAAGGCGACCGAGCGCGGCGCCTTCGAATACCTGCCGAAGCCGTTCGACCTGAACGAGCTGGTCCAGGTGGTGCGCAGGGCACTCTCCGAACCGTCGTCGCGGGCGGCGGCCGAGCGGACGGACGACGGTGACGAACGCCTGCCGCTGATCGGCCGCTCGCCGGCGATGCAGGAGATCTACCGCGTGCTGGCGCGCCTGATGGGGACCGACCTCACGGTCACCATCACCGGCGAGTCCGGCACCGGCAAGGAACTGGTGGCGCGCGCGCTGCACGACTACGGCAAACGCCGCGGCGGGCCATTCGTCGCCGTCAACATGGCGGCGATCCCGCGCGAGCTGATCGAAAGCGAGTTGTTCGGGCATGAGCGCGGCGCCTTCACCGGTGCGGTCCAGCGCACCACCGGCCGCTTCGAGCAGGCCCAGGGCGGCACGCTGTTCCTCGACGAGATTGGCGACATGCCGCCGGATGCGCAAACGCGGCTGCTCCGCGTGCTGCAGCAGGGCGAGTACACGACCGTCGGCGGCCGCACCGCGATTCGCTCCGACGTTCGCATCATCGCTGCGACCCATCGCGATCTCCGTCAGCTGATCCGCCAGGGTCTGTTCCGCGAGGACCTCTACTACCGGCTCAACGTCGTGCCGATCCGGCTGCCGCCGCTACGCGAGCGGAGCGAGGACATTCCCGAGCTGGTCAGCCACTACCTGAGCCAGGCGAGCGCCGAAGGCCTGCCGACCAAGACCGTCGACGAGGCGGCGATGGAGCGGCTCAAGCGTTACCGCTGGCCCGGCAACGTGCGCGAACTCGAGAACCTGGTGCGCCGTCTTGCTGCGCTCTACACCGAGCCGGTGATCGGCCTCGACATCATCGACATGGAGCTGGCCGAGCCGGCGATGTCGGCGGAGCCGCGCGGCGCGCCCGACGGCGAGAGCCTGACCCAGGCGGTCGAGCGCCATCTCCGCGATTTCTTCGACGCCCACAAGGACGGCCTTCCGGCCTCCGGCCTCTACGATCGCGTTCTGCGCGAGGTCGAGCGGCCGTTGATCTCGCTGTCGCTGCTGGCGACCCGCGGCAACCAGATCCGCGCCGCCGAGCTGCTCGGGCTCAACCGCAATACGCTCCGCAAGAAGATCCGCGAGCTCGACATCCAGGTGATCCGCGGCATGAAGGCCTAGGCGGCCTTTGCTGCCTGACGCGCGCGCACCGTCTCGCGGTTCAGGATGTAGAGGCCGCTCGAGGCGATGATCGCGACGCCGATCAGCATCGTCGTCGACGCCGTCTCGCCGAAAATGAAGTAGCCGAAGCCCAGGCTGAAGAAGATCGCGGTGTACTCGAAGGGCGCCAGCAGCGACACCTGTCCCCAACGGAATGCCTCGACCATCACGTACTGGGCGCTGCCGCCGAGAAGGCCAATCAGGATCAGCAGCGCCAGATGCTCGAGGCTGGGCGAGATCCACAGGAACGGCATCATCGCCCCGCAGACGACGGAGGCAGCGATGGAGAAATAGAAGACGATTGCCGCATTCGACTCCGTCGTCGACAGCCGGCGGATGACGATCACGGCGAACGAGTAGAACAGTGCCGCGCCAAGCGCGATGAAGGCGACCGGATCCAGGACGCCCGAGCCTGGATTGACCACCAGCATGACGCCGAGGAATCCCACGATCACCGCGCTCCAGCGGCGCCAGCCGACCTGCTCGCCCAGCAGCGGCACCGAAAGCGCCGTGATGAAAAGAGGTCCGGCAAAGCCGATCGCCACCACGTCGGCGAGCTTCATGTGGGCGAATGAGTAGAAGAACATCAGTAGCGCCGCGATCCCGACGACCGACCGCGCGGCGTGGCCGCCCAGGTGCCGCGTCCTGAGGACGCGCATGCCGCCGCTTGCGGCGACCATCACGGCGATCGGCACCAGTGCGAAGACGCTTCGGAAGAACGCGACCTGAAACGGGTGATAGGTCTGCGACAGAAGCTTCACCAGCACGTCCATGACGCAGAAGATGGCGACCGACAGCACCATGAAGGCGATGCCGCGAAGCGGGGATTGGGCGGCGGACATGGACGCACTATCTATGATCCCACGGCCGAATCCGACGACTATCTCGGGCGGACTGGCGAAGACCGGCAAACCTTGCTAACCGTCTAGGACCCATGGACATCTCCGCTCCCGCTCAAGTTCCGCCGGCAACGGCGGCGGCGCCGCGCCGCAGCGACCGCGATACGATCAGGTTCCTGCTCCCATTCGTATGGCCGAAGGGCGAAACGGAGCTTCGCGCACGTGTCGTCCTCGCTCTGCTGCTCCTTCTCGGTGCCAAGTACGCGACGGTCAACGTGCCCCTCCTCTACAAGGGCGCGGTCGATGCGTTGAGCGCGGGCGCCGCCCACGCGATCGCGGTCCCGGTGTCGCTGATCCTGGGATACGGCCTGCTTCGCGTCGTCGCCTCGGCTTCGGCCGAGCTTCGCGACGCGGTATTCGCCAAGGTCGGCCAGCGTGCCATCCGCTCGCTCGGCCTCGCCACCTTCCGGCACCTGCACGCGCTGTCGCTCCGCTTCCACCTCGAGCGCCAGACCGGCGGGCTTTCGCGCGTGATCGAGCGCGGCACGTCAGGCATCGATTCGCTGCTCTCGTATCTCGTCTTCATGATCCTTCCGACATTCGTCGAGATGGCACTGGTCTGCGGCATCCTCTGGGGCCTCTACGACTTCAGCTACGCCGGCGTCACATTCGTCACCATCGTCGCCTACATCGCCTACACGCTGACGATCACCGAATGGCGGACCAAGTTCCGCCGCCAGATGAACGAGACCGAGGAGGAGGCGCACGCCAAGGCGATCGACAGCCTTCTCAACTACGAGACGGTCAAGTATTTCGGCAACGAGGAGCATGAGGCGAAGCGCTTCGACACGGCGCTCGAGCGTTTCGAGCGTGCGTCGGTCAAGTCCGCGACGACGCTCTCGATCCTAAACGTCGGCCAGGGCTTGATCATCGCCATCGGCGTAACCGCGATCATGATCATGGCGGGCCATGGCGTCACGGAAGGCACGATGACGGTCGGCGACTTCGTGCTGGTGAACGCCTACCTGATCCAGCTCTATCTGCCGCTCAACTTCCTCGGGAACGTCTATCGGCAGATCAAGCAGTCGATCATCGACATGGAGAAGATGTTCCAGCTGCTGAAGGTCGAGCGCGAGGTCGCGGATAGGCCTGGCGCGTCGGCGCTCCAGGTCTCGGGTGGACGGATCGAATTCCATCGGGTCGGCTTTGCCTACGAGCCCGAGCGCCGGATCCTCGAAGACGTCAGCTTCGCCGTCGAGCCAGGCTCAACCGTCGCCATCGTCGGCCCCAGCGGGGCCGGCAAGTCGACGATCAGCCGGTTACTGTTCCGCTTCTACGACGTCAGCGACGGCGCGATCCTGATCGACGGCCAGGACATCAGGAACGTCACGCAGGCGAGTCTTCGTGCCGCGATTGGCATCGTTCCCCAGGACACGGTGCTCTTCAACGACACGATCTACTACAACGTCGCCTATGGCCGCCCCGACGCCTCGCCGGAGGAGGTGAGGGAAGCGGCGCGGCTCGCCCAGATCCAACGCTTCGTCGAGAGCCTGCCCGCCGGCTACGACACCATGGTCGGCGAGCGCGGCCTCAAGCTCTCGGGCGGCGAGAAGCAGCGGGTGGCGATCGCCCGAACCTTGCTCAAGCATCCGCCGGTCTTCCTGTTCGACGAGGCGACCTCGGCGCTCGATACGCATACCGAGAAGGAGATCCAGGCCTCCTTGCGCGAGGTCTCGCGCAGCCGGACGACGCTGGTGATCGCCCATCGGCTTTCGACCGTGATCGACGCGGACCAGATCCTGGTCCTGGAACATGGCCGGATCGTCGAGCGCGGCCGTCATGGCGAGCTGCTGGCGGTGGGCGGGCTCTATGCCTCGATGTGGCGCCGCCAGCAGGAGGCGGCGCGCGAAGGTCTCGCGTGACGCGCGCCGGCGACTTCGCTCAGCCGAACTTCCTGGTCGCCTGCAGGAGCGCCGACAGCACCTCGGCCTCGGTGGCGCCGCCCTGGCCGGTGATGTGCTGGCCAAGGATCACGTAGAGAGCGTCGACGTGCAGCGTGATGATTTCGAGATGGACCTTGGTCACGTTCTTGAGGCCGCGCACGTAATCGTTCAGCGACTTCGCGACCTGGGTCAGCAGCGGAAAGTCGAAGGTGCCGCCGAGACCCTTGATCTCGAGCGAGTCTTTCTCGGCGGTCCTGAGGAAGCCCGGGATCGACATCGCGTCCTCGGCGATCGCATGCGCGGCGTCGCGGAGATTCTTCAGCTTCTCGCCGACCGACACGACGAACTTGTCCTTGGACTGGTGGACGACCTTTTCGAGCTGGATCATCTCGGAGGACGTCAGCTCGACCGAGAAGCCCTTCTTGTAATTGACGGCCCGCTTCCGGAGCTCGCCCGTCGGCTGGATGATCTGGACCTTCGACTTGCCCGGAGGACGGCCCCGACCGGTCATCAGCTGCGCCGGTTCGGCCCGGAATAGGCCTGCTGCCGGCGGCGGCGGTCAGGACCGAAGTACTGCGGCGAATTGACGAAGGCGCGCGGACGCGCGATCACCGAGGCGATCCGGCGATAGAGCGAATCGACGGTGAAGGGCTTGGCCAGGAACTCGGTCACGCCCTTGTCGCGTGCCTCGGTCACATATTCGGATTCCGAGCGCGCGGTCAGCATGATCACCGGCATCAGCCGGTCCAGAGACTCGGCGCTGTGGCGGATGTAGTCGACGAGCTGGATGCCCGACTCGGGCTCGAGCTCGCGCTCCGTGATGACGATGTCGATGTCGCCTTCGCGAAGCGCCGCCTTGGCCTTGGTCGAGTCGTTGGCGCGGCGAAGGGAGGTCGTTCCCAGCATGCGCAGGATGTCCTCAATCATCTGAGCCGACAACGAATTGTTGTCGACGATGAGGAAGCGCACCTTGCTGAAGTCGATCTTCTCGGCCATTCCCGTCCCGGACCTAAACGGTTCCTCCCATTTCAGGGCGTCCGCGTTGGGCGCTGAGTTTAGCGAAATCCGACGGGGAGGCTAGGGGGAGCTAAAGTCCAGGCGGGATTTGTCACGATTCTCCCGGTCGTTAACCGATGGCGCCGGCCGACTGCCTGCGTATACTCCCGGTCGCGCGCAAGGGGAGCAACCATGGCTAATCCGGCCGACGCCGGCCCGGCATCGTCGACCGCGGCAGACCTGTCCAACAGCCGCGCCATCCTGGCGGCGCTGGAAAAGAAGGTCCTGTGGCTTTCGGCCTGGACGATCCACAACGCCAACCACCTACGTCGGAGCCGCGACGGGCTCAAGGTCGGCGGCCACCAGGCGTCTTCGGCATCAGTCGCAACCCTGATGACGGCGCTCTATTTCGACGTGCTGCGTCCGGAGGACCGGGTCGCGGTCAAGCCGCATGCGAGCCCGGTCTTCCATGCGATCCAGTACATGCTCGGCCGCCAGTCCCTCGATGCGCTGCAGCGTTTCCGCGGCCTTGGCGGCGCGCAGTCCTATCCGTCGCGCACCAAGGATCACGACGAGGTCGACTTCTCGACCGGCTCGGTCGGCCTCGGCGTCGCGATGACGATGTTCTCCTCGATGGTGCAGGACTACGTCCACCTTAAGAAGCTGGCGCCGCCGGGCTTCCGCCCCGGCCGCATGATCGCGGTCATGGGCGATGCGGAGCTCGACGAGGGCAACGTCTACGAAGCGCTGCTCGAGGGCTGGAAGCACGACGTCCGGAACCTCTGGTGGGTTATCGACTACAATCGCCAGAGCCTCGACGGCGTCGTTTCCGACCGGCTGTTCCAGAAGATCCGCGGATTCTTCGAGGCGGTCGGCTGGAACATCGTGCTGCTGAAGTACGGCAAGAAGCTCGAAGCCGTGTTCAAGCGGCCGGGTGGCACGGCGATCCGCGACTGGATCGACAATTGCCCCAACGACCTCTACTCGGCGATGACCTTCAAGGGCTCGTCAGGCCAGCCGGGCGTTTGGCGTGAGCGCCTCGTCGTCGACCTCAAGGACGTCGCCGGGGTCACCGAAATCCTCGCCGATCACGACGACCAGCGCCTGCACGAACTGATGACCAACCTCGCCGGCCACGACATGGACGCGGTGAGGGAAGCCTTCCGCGGCGTCAGCGACGACACGCCGCAATGCTTCATCGCCTACACGATCAAGGGTCACGGCACGCCGCTCGCCGGCCACAAGGACAATCACGCCGGGCTGATGACGGTTGACCAGATGGCCGGCTTCAAGAAGGCGATGGGCATCTCCGAAGGCAAGGAGTGGGATCCGTTCGCGGGTCTCGCAGTCGATGAGGAATCCGCGCGAGAGTTCCTAGGCCAGGTGCCTTTCCGCCAGCACGCGTCCCGCGTGCGCACCGCACCGGCGGTCTCGGTGCCGGCGAAGCTCGACTTCCGCGCCGGCGAGACGATGTCGACCCAGGTCGCCTTCGGCAACATCCTGAACGAGCTCGGCCGCAACGACACCGAGCTGTCGCGGGCGATCGTCACGACCTCGCCGGACGTGACTGTCTCGACCAATCTGGGACCCTGGGTCAACCAGCGCGGCATCTTCGCGCGCACCGTCCGTGACGACGCCTTCCGCGAGGAGAAGGTGGTCTCGGCCCAGAAGTGGCAGATGCACCGCCAGGGCCAGCACATCGAGCTCGGCATCGCCGAGAACAACCTATTCCTGATGCTGGCTTCGATGGGATTGAGCCACGAGCTGTTCGGCTCGCGGCTGATGCCGATCGGTACGCTCTATGATCCGTTCATCGCGCGAGGTCTCGATGCGATGACCTACGCGCTCTACCAGGGAGCCCGCTTCATCCTGGTCTCGACGCCGTCCGGCATCACGCTGGCGCCGGAGGGCGGCGCGCACCAGTCGATCACCACGCCGCTGATCGGACTCGGTCATCCCGGCATCAGCTACTTCGAACCGGCCTATGTCGACGAGCTAGAGGCGATCCTCCGCTGGAGCTTCAACCACCTGCAGGATCCGGACGGCGGATCGGTCTATCTCCGCCTCACCACGCGTCAGCTGAAGCAGATCGCCCGACCGACGATCGAGAGCGACGTGATCGACGGCGCCTATTGGGTTAGGCCGCCGGCGCGCGGCGCCGAGCTGGCGATCGTCTATGCCGGCGCGGTCGCGCCCGAGGCGATGGAAGCGGCCGAGATGCTGGCCGAGGACATGCCGGGGATCGGCGTGCTGGCGGTGACCTCGCCGTCCAGGCTTTACTCCGGCTGGCGGGAGACGCAGGTCAATGGCGGAACCTCGCATCTGGACCGCCTGCTCTCGGCCCTTGCGCCCGATGCGCCGCTGGTCACGGTGATGGATGGCCATCCTGCGACGTTGTCCTGGCTCGGCGCCGGCGGGCGCGCGGTGTATCCGCTCGGTGTCGACCGCTTCGGCCAGTCCGGCGACATCCAGGACCTGTTCCGCGTGCATGGGATCGATGCCGAGGCGATCGTCGCCGCCGCTGCCGCCGCGCTGGTCGGCCGTTTGAAGAGGTAGGCCAACGATGCTTGTCGGGGTACCCAAGGAGATCAAGGTTCACGAGTACCGGGTCGGCCTGGTACCGGCGAGCGTGCGCGAGCTGATCCATCGCGGCCACAAGGTGCTGGTCGAGAAGGGGGCTGGGCTCGGCATCGGCTTCGACGACGCCGCCTACAAGGCGGCCGGCGCCAAGATCGCCGCCTCCGCCAGGGAGGTGTTCGAGAAGGCCGAGATGATCGTGAAGGTGAAGGAGCCGCAGCCGGGCGAGATCAAGATGCTCAGGCCCGAGCACACGCTGTTCACCTACCTGCATCTCGCGGCGGATCACGACCAGACCAAGGGCCTGGTCAAGTCGGGCGCCACCTGCATCGCCTACGAGACGGTGACGAACGCGCGGGGCGGGCTGCCGCTGCTGGCGCCGATGAGCGAGGTCGCCGGCCGCATGTCGATCCAGGTCGGCGCGCATTGCCTGGAGAAGGAGCAGGGCGGCATCGGCGTGCTGCTCGGCGGCGTGCCGGGCGTGCCGGCGGCCAAGGTGGTGATCCTCGGCGGCGGCGTCTCCGGCACCAATGCGGCCAGGATGGCGATGGGCCTGGAAGCGCATGTCGTGGTGATCGACAAGGCGATCGAGCGGTTGCACGCGCTCGACCTGCAGTTCGGGAGCCGGCTGCACACCGCCTTCGCCACCATCGACGCGATCGAGACCCATGTGCTGTCGGCCGACCTGGTGATCGGTGCGGTGCTGGTGCCAGGTGCGGCGGCGCCGAAGCTGGTGACCCGCGACATGGTCGGGCGGATGAAGAAGGGCTCGGTGCTGGTCGACATCTCGATCGACCAGGGTGGGTGCTTCGAGACCTCGCATGCGACCACCCATGCCGATCCGACCTATGTGGTCGACGGCGTCGTCCACTACTGCGTCGCCAACATGCCGGGTGCCGTCGCCCGCACCTCGACGCATGCGCTCAACAACGCGACGCTGCCCTTCGTGCTGGCGCTCGCCGACAAGGGCTATCGAAAGGCGCTCGCCGACGACGTCCATCTCCGCGCCGGCCTCAACGTCAAGGGCGGTCGCATCACCTACAAGGCCGTCGCCGACGTCTTCCGCATGAAATACACGCCCGCCGAGGAGGCGCTCGGACTATGAACACGATCCTTCGCTCCGTCGCAGCGTTGATTCTGATGGCCGCTCCGGCGCTGGCCCAGGAGCAGAAGATCCTGCATGTCTACAACTGGTCGGACTACATCGCCGAGGACGCGCTCGAGGACTTCGAGAAGCTGACCGGCATCAAGGTCGTTTACGACACCTTCGACTCGAACGAGATGCTCGAGGCCAAGCTGATGGCCGGCAAGAGCGGCTACGACATAGTCGTGCCGAGCGCCTCATTCATGCAGCGTCAGATCGGCGCGGGACTGTTTCGCAAAATCGACAAGGCCAAGCTTCCGAACCTGCCCAATCTCGATCCGTCGCTGATGCGTGTCGTCGCCAGCCACGATCCGGGGAACGCCTATGGCGTTCCCTATCTCTGGGGCACCACCGGCATCGGCTACAACGTCGAGAAGATCAAGCAGCGGATGCCGAACGCGCCGGTCGACTCCTGGCGGCTGATCATGGATCCAACCGTGGTCTCGAAGTTCAAGGACTGCGGCGTTGCGATGCTGGATTCGCCGTCCGACATCATGAAGTCGACGCTGCGGTTCCTCGGTCGCGATCCTAACACCACCAAGGCGGACGACGTGAAGGCGGCGGAGACGCATCTGATGAAGATCCGCCCGCACGTCACCTACTTCCACTCTTCCAAATACATCAACGATCTCGCCGGCGGCGACATCTGCCTAGTGCTGGGCTATTCCGGCGACATCGTCCAGGCGCGCAATCGCGCCGCCGATGCTGGCAAGAAGGTCGAGGTCGGCTACGTCATTCCCAAGGAAGGGGCGATGGTGTGGTTCGACATGATGGCGATCCCTGCGGATGCGCCGCATCCGAACAACGCGCATGCCTTCATCAACTTCATCCTGACGCCGGAGGTCGCCGGCGCGATCTCGAACGCGGTCTCCTATGCGAGCCCGAATGCGAAGGCGCTCGAGTTCGTCGACGAGGACCTGAAGACCGATGCCTCGGTCTATCCGAGCGCGACCGTGAAGCAGCGCCTGTTCGCCGACAAGACGCTCTCGCCCGAGATCGATCGCGCCTTCACCCGGTCGTTCACCCGGGTCAAGGCCGGCAAATAGGGTGAAGCAGGGGGCGCTGTCGGTCGAAGGGCTGACCAAGCGCTTCGGCGATACGGTCGTCCTCGACGGCCTCGGCCTCTCGATCGCTGCGGGCGGGTTCACGGCGCTGCTCGGCGCCTCGGGATCGGGCAAGACGACGCTGCTCCGTCTGGTCGCGGGCTTCGAGGCGCCCGACGAGGGGCGGATCCTGCTCGATGGCGCCGACGTTGCCGACGTCCCGGCCTATGCGCGGCCGATCAATCTTGTGTTCCAGTCCTACGCGCTGTTCCCGCACATGACCGTCGCCGACAACATCGCCTTCGGCCTCAGGCGGGAGGGGATCGCCGGCGAGGAATTGCAGCGGCGGGTGCGCGAGGCGATGGCGCTGGTGCGGCTCGAAGGGCTGGGCGAGCGCAGACCGCGCGAGATCTCGGGCGGCCAGGCGCAGCGTGTCGCGCTGGCCCGGGCGCTGGCCAAACGCCCGAAGCTGCTGCTGCTGGACGAGCCGATGGCGGCGCTCGACCGGGGACTTCGCGAGCACACGCGGAGCGAGCTCAAGCGACTTCACCGCACGCTCGGCACCACCTTCGTGCTGGTCACGCACGACCAGGAGGAGGCGCTGGCACTGGCCGACCGTGTCGCCCTGCTCGATCGCGGCCGGCTTGCCCAGGAGGGTACGCCCGAGGATCTCTACGAGCGGCCTGCCTCGCTCGCCGTCGCGCGCTTCGTCGGCCGACTCAACCTTTTGGAAGGGCGCGTCGCCGATTCAGGGGGTGCGTTGACCATCGAGGTCGGCGGCATCGCGCCGATCGAGGCGCGTCCGTCCGGCGACTATCCGCCGGTCGGCTCGACCGTGGCGGTCGGCATCCGGCCGGAACGCATCGACTTCGGTGCCGGCGACAATGCGCGGACGGCGGTGGTCAGCGAGGTCACGTATCTCGGCGAGCAGTCGGTCTATCGGCTGGCTCTGGCCGAGGGCGTCGAGATCCGCGCCAGCCGGCCGAACCGCGACGGGATCGCGGCCCGTGTCGGCGAACGGATCACCGTCAGCTGGCCGGCGGCGGCGGCGCTGGTCTTCCCGGGTGAGGCGGCCTGATGCGGCGTCTCCTGATCGGCCTGCCGGCGCTGTGGCTCGCATTGTTCTTCGGCTTGCCCTTCGCGCTGATCCTGAAGGTATCGCTGTCGCAGGCGGTGATCGGCCAGCCGCCGTTCACGCCGCTGTTCGCTAACGGCTCCTTCCAGGGGAGCCTTGCCAACTTCGCGCTGCTGCTGGACGACGAGCTCTATCTCGAAGCGATCCTCGCCTCGCTCGGCCTCGCGGTGAGCTCGACCGGCGCCTGCCTTCTGATTGGCTACCCGATGGCCTGGGCCATTGCCGGGACTTCTCGGCGGTGGCGTGCGCCGCTTCTGGCGCTGGTGGCGCTGCCCTTCGTCACCTCGTTCCTGGTCCGGGTATATGCCTGGATCGGGCTGCTGCGCCCGACCGGCTTCCTCAGCGAGGTGCTGCAGTCCCTCGGCATCATCGACGGGCCGCTGGCGCTGGTGCCGAGCGCCTTCGCGGTCGCGATCGGCATGACCTACACCTACCTGCCGTTCATGGTGCTGCCGATCTATGCGAGCCTGGAGAAGATCGATCCGGCGCTGGCGGCGGCGGCCGCCGATCTCGGCGCCAGGCCGATGCGCGTCTTCTGGTCGGTGACCGTACCGCTGTCGCTGCCGGGCGCGCTCGCCGGATCGCTGTTCGTCTTCGTGCCGGCTGTCGGCGAGTTCGTCGTGCCGGAGCTGCTGGGCGGTCCCGGCACGCCGATGATCGGCAAGGTGATCTGGCAGGAATTCTTCAACAACCGCGATTGGCCGCTCGCCTCCTCGCTTGCCGTCGTGCTGCTGGTCCTGCTGGCGGCGCCGATCGCGCTTTCGCAGAAGTCGCAGACGCCGGCGGCAAGGGGCCTCGGATGAGCGGCAGGAGCCTCCGTGTGCTGGCGCTCGGAGTCGGCTTCGCCTTCCTCTATGGACCGATCCTCTGGATCGTCGCCTTCTCGTTCAACGAGGGACGCCTGGTGACCCTGTGGTCGGGTTTTTCCACGCGCTGGTACGGCGAGCTGATGAAGAACCAACGCCTGGTCGAGGCCGCGGGCCTCAGCCTCCTGATCGCCGTGGCATCCGCCAGCGTCGCGACGGTGACCGGTGCGCTTGCCGGCTTCGCGCTCGCGAGGCTCGGGCGCTTCCGTGGCCGCGGGCTCGTCGCCGCCGCGCTCGGCGCGGTGCTGACCCTGCCGGAGGTGATCCTCGGCCTGGCATTGCTGCTCGCCTTCGTCTCGCTCGACGCGTGGCTGGGATGGCCCGGGCGCGGCGCCGGTACCATCGTCGCGGCGCACGCGACGCTGGGCATGGCCTATGTGGCGCTCGTCGTCCGGGCGCGGCTCGCCGATTTCGACCGCTCGCTCGAGGAAGCCGCGCTCGACCTCGGCGCCACGCCGCCGCAGGTCTTCCTACGCGTGACCCTGCCGCTGACCCTGCCGGCGATCGGGGGCGGCTGGCTGATCGCCTTCATGCTGTCGCTGGACGACGTGGTGCTGGCGAGCTTCGTCGCCGGTCCGGGCGCCACCACCTTGCCGATGATCGTCTTCTCCAGCGTCCGCCTCGGCCTCAACCCGCAGATCAACGCGCTGGCGACGATCATGGTCGGCATCGGCGCGCTCGCCGTGATGGCCGGGATCTGGCTGCTCGGCCGAAAGGAACGTCGCGCATGAGTGTGCCGAGCATCGAGGACCAGGACGGCGTCGTCCGCTGGCTGGAGGCAGAGGACGGCGCGCGGCTCCGAACCGCCTCCTTTCCGGCGAAAGCTCCCGGCGACCGGCGCCTCCTGTTCCTGACCGGCTTCAGCGAGTTCATCGAGAAGCACCTGGAGACGATCGCCGATTTCCAGAAACGTGGCTTCTCGGTCTGGACCATGGACTGGCGCGGGCAGGGGTTGTCGGAACGTTCGCTCTCCAATCGCGACAAGGGCCATATCGGCGACTTCGATCGCTTTCTTGCCGACCTGGACATATTCCTTGCCGAGGCGGTGCCGCATGGACCGCTGACGCTGGTCGGGCATTCGATGGGTGGCCACTTGGCGCTTAGGCTGGCGCATGACCGGCCGGCGCGGATCGCCCGCGCGGTCCTGGTCGCGCCGATGATCGACCTCGTGCTGCCGCCGGGAACCCATGCCCTCGCGCATCTCGCCGCGGTCGGCCTCTCCTGGATCGGGCTTGACGACCACTACGTGCCCGGCGGGCAGGACTATGGGCCTTGGCGCGAACTGTTCGAGGGCAACATCCTCACGTCCGACCGGCAGCGCTTCATGCGGACCGCGGAGCAGGTCCATGCTAACCGTGCGCTCGGCATCGGCGGCCCGACCTATGGATGGCTTACGGCCGCCTTCCGCTCGATCGGCGAGATTCGCTCCCACGGCTATGTCGAGGGCGTCTACGCTCCGACGATGATCGTCGGCGCCGGTCTCGACGCGCTGGTCGACACCGAGGCCGCCAGGGCGCTGGTCCGGCGCCTGCCGCGCGGGCGTTTCGTCATGATCGAGGAGGCGCTGCACGAAATCCTCCAGGAGCGCGACGATCTGAGAAACCGCTTCTGGCGGGCCTTCGACCGGTTCGTCGAAGAAACCGATCTCGATGAAAGGGAGGGAGACGATGGCGGAACGGCTCAAGGATAAGGTCGCTGTCGTCGTCGGCGCCGGCTCGATCGGCCCTGGATGGGGCAATGGCAAGGCGGTCGCCGTGCTGTTCGCGCGCGAAGGCGCCAAGGTCGTCTGCATCGACGTCAACCGCGATGCCGCGGAAGAGACCGCTTCCATCATCCGCGCCGAGGGCGGCGAGGCGCTGACGGTCAAGGCCGACGTCTCGAAGGCGGACGATGTCGACGCGGCGATCAAGGCCGCGATGGACAAGTACGGCCGCATCGACATCCTGCACAACAATGTCGGTATCGCTCGACTCACGGCGATCGAGGAGATCACCGAGGAGGAGTGGGACAAGGTCTTCGACATCAATCTGAAGAGCCTGATGCTGACCTGCCGTCGCGTGCTGCCGATCATGGTGAAGCAGGGCAAGGGCGCGATCGTCAACATCGCCTCGATCGCCGGCATGCGCGATTCCGGCGTGCCCTACATCACCTACTCGACGACCAAGAGCGCGATCTTCGGCTTCACCCGGACGATCGCGCTGCAATACGCGAAGAAGGGCATCCGCGCGAACTGCGTGCTGCCGGGATTGATGAACACGCCACTGATTCATGCCGGCCTGCAGTCTGCGTACTCGAGCGCCAACGACTCCGCCGAGATGGTGAAGCGCCGCGACGCGCAATGCCCGATGGGTCATATGGGCGATGCCTGGGACGTCGCCTATGCGGCGCTCTATCTGGCATCTGACGAGGCCAAGTACGTGACCGCGGTCGAGCTGGTGGTCGACGGCGGCATCACGGCGAAGTTCAACTGAGAAAGTCCATGATCTGGCGGCTGGTCGTATTGCTCATCGTCGCGCTCACAGGCGCAGCGAACGCGCAATACGCCGGCCCTCTACATTCCGCGGAGGACATCGAGCGGTTTCGGAAGTACCAGGGACCGGGGCGCAGCGCCCAAGACGGCTGGCGCGACCTGTTTCTGGGGCAGCGGCTCAACCGGGCGATGGCAGTCAACGCCAAGGGGGCCTGGGGCGTCAGCTACGGTGCAACGAGCGAGCAGGCGGCGATCGAGTCGGCGATGCGGAGCTGCACCGAGCAGATGAAGCGCTCCAAAGGCACCGACGAATGCCGTCTCTATGCCGTCAACATGAGGATCGTCTATCCGGGTGCCGAGTTCGGCCTGCCCTATTACGAGCACGGTATCGGCGACTTCACCTCTCGTGAGGGCTATTTCGTCTATGGACCGCGGCGGGCGAAGGGCGTGCTGGTCTGGCAGCATGGATACTCCGGGCGCTGCAACGATCAGCGGATGAACGCGGCCTGGTCGGTCGTGACGCGCTTCAACCTCGAAGGCTGGGATGTGCTCCGCTTCGACCGCGATCCCTGCCTCGACGGCGATATCGACTGGGCGTTGTCGCGCCTCACCGAGTCCGTGCCCAAGCTGCGCTCCGCCGGATACAGGAAGATCGTGCTCGCCGGGCAGTCGCGCGGCGCCTGGCAATCGATCGAGTTCCTAGCGAAGGGCGCCGTTCCGATCGACGGCGTCCTGTCGATCTCCGCGGCGCGCCATGGCGAAGCGACCAGCCGGGCGACGCTGGTCGCGCCAGAGGACTGGCGACGGATGATCCGTGCGATCAAGCCAGGCCCCGTCGCTTTCGCCGCGGTCTTCTTCGCGTGGGACGGCTACGTTCCGGAGGCGGTTCAGCAGACCGCTTTCGCCCGCGAGGAGCTGGCCGCGAAAGGCATCGGCAATACCGTCATCTACGAAGACGGCGAGGACGTCGTCCCGCTCAGGGACGGGAAGCGGAACGGCCATGGCGGTGCCGGCAGCGGCGTCTTCACCAAGCGCTACGGTGACTGCCTGATCCGTTTCATCGAGACCCGAGAGAAGAACGGCGCCTGCCGATAGCGGCGCTACGTCAGCTCCGAGAAATCCTCTTCCCAGAACTCGGCGGCGGCGCGCGTTCCGGCCTGCCGTTGCGCAGCCTCGTTCCGGCGTAGCTCGACCCGGCGGATCTTGCCGGAGATCGTCTTCGGCAGGTCGGCGAACTCGATCCGGCGGATGCGCTTGAACGGCGAGAGATGCTCGCGGGCGTGGCGGAAGAGGGCGAGCGCCGTATCGCGATCGGGCTTGTGGCCCGATGCCAACACGATGAACGCCTTCGGCACGGCGAGCCTGAGCGGGTCGGGCGAGGGGACCACGGCGGCCTCGACCACGGCCACGTGCTCGATCATCGCGCTTTCGAGCTCGAACGGGCTGATCCGGTAGTCGGATGCTTTGAACACGTCGTCGGCGCGGCCGACATAGGTGAGATAGCCGTCGGCGTCGCGATTGGCGACATCGCCGGTGCGATAGACCTCGCCGTCGAGCGGCCTGATGTTCCCGCCGTCGTCCTGGTAACCTTGCATCAGGCCGAGCGGGCGGGCGCTGAGCGGCAGGCAGATCTCGGCCTCGTCCTGCTCCCTGCCGTCGGCGTCCACGAGCTTGACCGTGTATCCCGGCAGCGGCCGGCCCATCGACCCGGCCTTCACCTTCTGGCCCGGGCTGTTGCCGACCTGAGCGGTGGTCTCGGTCTGGCCGTAGCCGTCGCGGATGGTGAGGCCCCAGGCGGTACGAACCCGCTCGATCACCTCGGGATTCAGCGGCTCGCCGGCGCCGATCACCTCGGTCAGCTTCACCTTCCAGGACGCCAGGTCTTCCTGGATCAGCATCCGCCACACCGTCGGCGGAGCGCAGAAGGTGGTGACGCCGCAGCGGACCATCGTGTCGAGCAGTGGCTTGGCGCTGAAGCGCGCCTGGTTGAACAGGAAGACGGTCGCGCCGGCGTTCCACGGCGCGAAGATGCAGCTCCAGGCGTGCTTGGCCCAGCCGGGCGACGAGATGTTCAGATGCACGTCGCCGGGCCTGAGCCCCAGCCAGTACATGGTCGAGAGATGGCCAACCGGATAGCTCTGGTGGCTATGCAGCACCAGCTTCGGCTTGCTGGTCGTGCCGGAGGTGAAATAGAGGAGCAGCGGATCGTCGGCCCTGGTCTCGCCGTCGGGCGTGAATGCCGAGGACGCGGCATCGGCCCCGGCATAGGCATGCCAGCCGGGATGCGAGCCGCCGACAACGATGCGCGTGTAGTCGCCGGGCAGGTCGTCGAAGACCTTGGCGTTGAGGGCGCCGACGACGACATGGCGCACGCGGCCGCGGGCGAAGCGGTCCTTGAGGTCGTCGCGGGTGAGCAACGTCGTCGCCGGAACGATCACCGCCCCCAACTTCATCGCCGCCAGCATGCATTCCCACAGCGGCACGACGTTGCCGAGCATCAGCAGGATGCGATCGCCGCGGCGGACCCCGATCGATCGGAGGAAGTTGGCGACCTGGTTCGAGCGCCGCGCCATCGCCGCGAAGGAGACCTTGGTCTCGCCGCCGCCATCGTCCACCTGCCACACCGCTGGGCGCTCGTTCCCTTCGGCCATCGGGTCGAAATGGTCGAGCGCCCAGTTGAAACGGTCGAGCTTGGGCCAACGGAAGTCGCGATAGGCCGTCTGATAGTCTTCGCGCGTGCGGAACAGGAAGTCGCGCGCGGCGAGAAAGGCATCGACCGACATGAACGTTTCCTCAAGAAGATTTTGCCGATCCTGACGCAGACCGTCGGCGCTGGCGAGTGCTATGGTAGGCGCGCATGCCCGGCACGCTGACCTGCGAGTCCTATTCCGTCTGGCTGATGCCGGAGCCCGACTGGGCCCGCGAGTTCAAGCGCATCGTCGACGATTTCGCCGAGCGCTTCGGGACGCCGCAGTTCATTCCGCACCTGACCTTGATCGGCGGCCGGCCATTCGACCGGGTCGATCTCGCCCGGCGCGTCTCCTCGCTATTGCCGGGGTCGAGGGCGGTCTGGCGGCCGATCGTCGACGTCGCCCTGGGTGCAAGTTACTTCCGCTCCTTCTACGCCCTGTTCGGTGCCGAAGGGGCTCTGCTCGGCCTCAAGAAGCGGATGGATCGTGCCGTGCTCGGCGTCGAAGCGACCGATTTCATGCCGCATGTGTCCCTGCTCTACGGAGAGGTCGAGGCTGGGCGGAAGGCCGCCGCCGCCGCCGAGATCCGTGCCAAGCTCTCCGGCCAGACCGTCCGCTTCGACCGCCTCGAGATCGTGTATTCGGGAGACGACGTGCCCGTCGAGGACTGGGAGACGGTCGAGGCATTCAGGCTCGACGGATAGCGAGCGTAGCCTTTACGATCCGATCCGCCGGGCAAGGGGGACACGCTGATGGCGAGGATTCGATCGGTCGCGCAGCCGCTCCTGCTGGCGCTCGCGGTTCTCGTCTTGTGGGAAGCCGCGGTCCGACTGTTCGACGTGCCGAACTACCTGCTGCCGGCGCCGACCGCGATCCTCGCCGATCTGGCGCGTCGCTGGCCCCGGATCCTCGGCGGCGCCTGGATCACGGGCCTGGAGATCCTGGGCGGCTTCGGCATGGCGGTCGTGATCAGCCTGCCGCTCGCGACCGGCATCGCCTTCTCCGCCTGGATGGCGCGGACGATCTATCCGCTGATCGTGGCTTTCCAGGTTGTGCCCAAGATCGCGATCGCGCCGATCTTCGTGATCTGGTTCGGCATCGGCTGGATCTCGAAGCTGACGCTGGTCTTCCTGCTCTGCTTCTTCCCGATGCTGGTCAACAACGTCGCCGGCTTCCGCGGCATCAACCCCGAGATCATGGATTTCGCCCGCTCGACCGGCGCCAATTCCTGGCGCCTGTTCTGGCGGATCCGGCTGCCCTCGGCGCTGCCCTCGATCTTCACGGGGCTCAGGATCGGCGCGGTCAACGCGGTCACCGGTGCCGTGGTGGCCGAGTTCATCGCCTCCGACCGGGGTCTTGGATACCTGCTGCTCGAATACAACGGCAACCTGCTCGCGAGCGCCGTCTTCGCCACCGTGTTCGTGCTTAGCGCGATCGGCCTTTCGATCTACTACGCGGTCGAAGGCATCGAGCGCCTGGCGATCCCCTGGCATACCGCCCAACGCCAGAGCGAGAAGGTCGGAGAGCAGACATGAGTGGCGTTCCGATCCGGCTCGCTGCCGCCGCCAAGACCTTCCGCCGCGGCACCCAGACGACCGAAGCACTGACGCCGATCGACATCGAGATCGCGCCCGGCGAGTTCTTCGCGGTCGTCGGCCCGTCGGGCTGCGGCAAGAGCACGCTTCTCAAGATGGTCGCCGGCCTCGTGCCCGCGACGTCGGGTGAGATCGCGATCGCCGGCGGTACTGTCCGGAAGCCGGTCACCGATCTCGGCATCGTGTTTCAATCGCCCGTCCTGCTGGATTGGCGCACCGTGCTCGGCAACGTGCTGGTCCAGCTGGAGCTGCGCGGCCTCGACGCCGCCTCCTACGAGCCGGCGGCGCGGCGGCTCCTGGACGCGGTCGGCCTCAAGGGCTTCGAGGACCGCTACCCGTTCGAGCTTTCCGGCGGCATGCGCCAGCGCGCCGCGATCGTGCGCGCGCTGATCCATGACCCGCCGGTGCTGCTGATGGACGAGCCTTTCGGCGCGCTCGACGCGCTGACCAGGGAGCAGCTCCGCCTCGACCTCGAAGCGCTGTGGCTGGCGAAACGGAAGACCGTCGTCTTCATCACCCATTCGATCGACGAAGCAGTGCTGCTCGCCGACCGGGTCGCGGTGATGAGCCCGCGGCCGGGCAAGATCGACCGGCTCCTGACCATCGACCTGCCGCGCCCGCGCGGCGTCACCGCCCGCCAGCTGCCGGGCTTCACCAAGGTCGTCGACGACGTGACGAACCTCTTCCTCGAGCGCGGCGTGCTGCAGACGACCGGAAAGCTGTCTCTCGCCTAGGCCGCCGCGTAGATCCGGTCGCAGAGGTCGACCGCGTCGGCGCATTCGCTCACGAGGCACGCGGGCTTGCGACCGGCGGCCCAGTCGGCAAGCGCGGCTTCGACCATTGGCTGCTGCACCGGGATCTTCGGGATCTCCTCGGTCTCGAGTCGGCCGTCGGGATGGCGGATCGTGAGCTGAGCCGCGGTCTCGAGGAAATAGGCGCCGGTCGCAGCGATCCGCCATTCGAAGTCGCCGCCGGAAGCGGCGTAGGAGTAGCCCGCCTCGATCGTGCAGGCGGTGCCGGACGGCGAGGACAGGAGCGCGGTCGCGAACTCCTCGACCGGCAAGCCATAGGCGTGGTGCGTGAGGGACGCGGCGCGCACCTCGACCTTGCCGCCGGCAAGCTTCAGGAATGCGTCCGCCGCGTGGATGCCGAGGTTGCGCAACGCACCGCCGCCGGACTTCTCGGGTTCCAGCATCCAGCCGACGCCCCAGTCGGGGTAGCGTTTCGGCGGCCCGTTCACGATGCGGAAATGCGCATGCATCACCGTGCCGAGCGTACCGGCCCTCTTCATCGCGTCGAGGTGGCGCCAGATCGCGTTGTGGCGGACCGTCATCGCCGCGGTCGCCCAGATGCCGGATGCTTCGATCGCCTTGGCCGAGGCGCGCGCCTGCCCGCCGTTCACGCCGAGCGGCTTCTCGACCAGCATGGGCAGCCGGCGATCCAGAACCGGGGCCAGCGCCTCCATCGCGCGATCGTGACGCGGCATGACGATCGTGAAGTCGGGTCTGGCCGTGTCCAGCATCTTTCCGGCATCGGCCTCGAACGGCAGGCCCAGCTTCGCGGCCTGGGCGGTGCCGGCGTCGCGATCGGGGTCTGAGGATCCGACCATGGGAATGCCCAGCGTCTTCAGGATTCCGGCGTAGATCGGGGCGTGCCAGTGGGCGACGCCGACAAAAGCGATGCGGGGGGCCATGCGGTCTCTCTTGTGCTTTCCCGGAGCGGCCTTCTACCATCGCCGAGGATTTGACGATCGGAAAGAGGTTCCGGGCCGAACCGGACCCGTCCACTCCAGGAGGAAACTATGCGGCTCGGAACATTCGTCGTCGCGGCATCGCTGCTCGTGGCCGGCCCGGCGTTGGCCCAGGACAAGGCGAGCCTTCGGCTCAACTGGCTCTTGAGCGGCTCCCACGGCGCTTTCGTGCTCGGCAAGGAGCGGGGCTACTACAAGGCCGAGGGCATCGACCTGACGCTGAACGAGGGCCGCGGCTCGGCCCGGTCGGTCCAGCAGATCGGCTCGAAGGACGACGACTTCGCGATGGCGGATGCCGGGAGCCTGATCGCCGGGGCATCCAAGGGCATCCCGGCCCGGTCGGTGATGTCGCTGGTCAACCGCTCGACCTTCGGCGTCATCGCCCGCGCCGACCTCGGCATCAAGACGATGAAGGACCTGGAAGGAAAGCGTCTCGCGGTCACCGCCGGCGACGGCCTGACCCAGCTCTGGCCGGCGGTGGTCGCCGCCAACAAGCTGGACGGCGACAAGGTCCGCCTGGTGATGATGGACGCGACCGCGAAGACCACCTCGTTCCTCGACAAGCAGGTGGACGCCGTCCTCGGCGGCATCACCGAGTTCCCGACGCTCTTCAAGGCGAAGGGCGTCGACTCGGTCGTGCTCGCCTTCGCCGACTATGGTGTCAACACGATCGGCATGACGGTGATCGCCCACAACGACACGATCAAGGCGAAGCCCGATCTCGTGAAGCGCTTCGTGCGTGCGACGCAGAAGTCCTACGAGGCGATGATCGCCGAGCCCAAGGAAGCCGCGGCGGCGGTCAACCGGATGAACAAGGACCTGCCGATGGAGACGCTGGTCAAGACGGTCGAGGAATCGAACCTGGTGACGGTCGCCGGCATCCCGAAGGGTAAGCGCATCGGGCTTGCCGAGGATGCCGAGTGGCAGCTGACGCTCGACCTGATGAAGAAATACCGCGAGGTCGAGACCAATCAGCCGGCGACGGCCTTCTACACCAACGAGTTCCTGACGAACTAGTCGGTCAGCCAGAGCGCGGTGCCGGGAGACAGGCCGACGGTCGTCTCGGCGCCGATCTCCGCGAGCGGTTCCCCGGCGTGGAACGGCACGTCGACGGCGAGCCGTGCGTCTCCCACCCGGACACCGTAGCGGACGGTGGGGCCGAGGAACTCGCGATCGAGAACGGTGCCGGGCAAGGATGACTGCCCGGGTCTCGCGGCTCCGATTCTGGCGGCCTGGGGCCGGAAGACCAGCTTGGCGCCGGGCGGGGCCTCTGCCTCGGCCGGGATCGGCAGGCGGATGCCGGGCGCGATCTCGAAAGCACGGTCCGGACTGGATCCGACGATCCGGCCGTCGATGATGTTGGCGGTGCCGAGGAATCCCGCGACGAAGAGATTGGCCGGCCGCTGGTAGAGCTCCATGGGCGTCCCAACCTGCTGCACCGAGCCGTCGTTGATGACGGCGATGCGGTCGGAGATCGTGTTCGCTTCTTCCTGGTCGTGGGTGACGAAGATCGAGGTGATGCCGAGGCGCTGCTGCAGCTCGCGCAGCTCGCGCCGGACGTCGGCCCGCATTTTGGCATCGAGGTTGGAGAGCGGCTCGTCCAGCAGCAGGACCTTGGGCTCGATCGCGATCGTGCGGGCGACCGCGACGCGCTGCTGCTGGCCGCCCGAAAGCTGCGAAGGCCGTCGTTCGGCGAGGTGGCCGAGGCCGACGAGGTCGAGGGCGGCGGCGACCCGTCGGTCGATCTCGGCACGCGGCAGCCGGCGTTCCTCCAGGCCGAAGGCGACGTTGCGACGGACGGTCAGATGCGGCCACAGGGCATAGGACTGGAACACCATGCCGACGTCGCGCTTCCAGGGCGGCAGCGACGCGATGTCGCGGCCGTCGATCAGGACCTCGCCGCTGTCGGCGACGTTGAAGCCGGCGATCAGCCGGAGCAGCGTCGTCTTTCCACAGCCTGACGGGCCCAGGAAGGCGAACAGCTCGCCCGGGCGGATGTCGAGATGCACGTCCTTCAGCACGCGGGTGATGCCGTAGGACAGGTTGACGCCGCGGATCTCGACGGCGACGGCGGGCGGGCGGGAACGTTCTCCGGTCATCGGTTGCCCGCTCCCTCGTGACGGCGTTCGACGATCCAATGGGAAACCAGCGTGCAGACCGTTACCAGCAGCACCGCGATGATTCCGAGCGCGGCGCCGGGGCCGCGACCGTTCGAGGATTGCATGAATACGTAGAGCCCATAGGCCAGAGGTGCGTCGGAGTTGGACTGGACCAGCATCAGGGTTGCCGACAGCTCGACGGCGGCGGTCGAGAAGCTGGTGACGAAGCCTGCGAGCAGGCCGCCGGTCATCAGCGGCACGACAACCCGGCGGACGGTCCGTGCCTTAGTCGCGCCCAGGTTCTCGGCCGCTTCTTCCAGTGCGATCGAGATCTGCTGCAAGGCGGCGGTGCAGGCACGCAGCGCGTAGGGTAGGCGGCGTATCGCCAGCGCCAGGACGATCGTGATCCACAGAGCGGCAAGCGGCGTCCCGTCGGGCAGGGAAATGCCGTAGAAGGTCCGAAGATAGCCGATACCGAGCACGACACCCGGCACCGCCAGCGCTGCCATTGCTGCCCAGTCGAGCCACTGGCGGCCGACGAGCTTGGTGCGCAGCACCAGGTAGGCGATCGCGGTGCCGATGACGACGTCGATCAGCCCGGCGATCGAGGCATAGACCAGCGTGTTCTTGATGTAGAGCGAGCTCTCGGCGAACACCCGGTTGTAGTGCGCGAGCGTGTAGGCATCCGGAAGCGGGCTGAACGACCAGATGGTCGCTATAGACAGCAGGAAGAGTGCGATGTGCGGCGACAGCACGAGCAGGAGGATGCCGATCACCACCGCGTAGCCGAGGGCGCTCTCCCAGCCGGTGAGCGAGCGACGGGCCAGCCCGCCGCCGCCGCGCTGGACGGTCGCGTAGTCCCTGTCCTTGAGCGCGAGGGCCGAGATCCACATTGCCGCAACCGAGACGACGATCAGCACGACCGAGATCACGTAGCCCATCGGATCGGCGATGCCGATCGAGCTGACCCGAAGATAGGCCTGCGGCGCCAGCATCTCCTTGACGTTGAGCAGAAGCGGCGTCGCCAGGTCGTCGAAGACCTTCACGAATACCAGCGAGGCGCCGGCGACGAAACCCGGCATGGCCAGCGGCACTACGATGCGGCGGATCAGCCGGAAGCCGGAGGAGCCGAGATTCTGCGCCGCTTCCTCCATCGCCCGGTCGATGTTGCGCAGGCTGGCCGACAGATTGACCAGGATGAAGGGGAAGTAGTGCAGCGACTGGACGAAGATGACGCCGTTCAGCCCCTCCATGAACGGGATCTTGAAGCCGAAGGCGTCATCGAGAAGCAGGTTCACCGAGCCGTTGCGCCCGAACAGAAGCTGCATCGCCACCGCACCGACGAAGGGCGGCATCACCAGCGGCACGAAGCCGAGGGTCTGAATCAGGACGGCGCCGCGGAACGCAAAGCGCGTGGTCAGGATCGCCAGCGGCAGCGCCAGCGCCGACGCCCAGACGACCGACATCACCGAGACGTAGACCGAATTCCAGAAGGAGCGTACGAAGAGGTCGGTCCGAAAGAAGTCGACGAAGTTGACGAGCGTGAACTGCCCGGTGCCCTTCTCGGTGAAGGCGACGAAAACCACCGTCGCCGTCGGCAGGACGAGGAAGGCGAACAGGAAAAGGCCGATGGCGACGGCAAGCGCTCGCTGGCCGCGGGTCGTCGCCGGAGCGCCTCTGCGGGCGCCAAGGGCGAGCGTCATGCCGCCCCCGCCGCGATGACGAGAACTTGGCTCAGCGCGCGAGTTTCAGCGCGTCCGAGGCCTTGGTCTTGGCCTGGGTATAGCGCTCCTTGGCGAAGGCGGCCCATTGCTGCTCGAGCTCGGCCTGACGCGCGCCCTTCTCCTTGGCCCCGGTGAAGGCGCCGGTGATTTCCTTCGACGAGGCCTGCTGCGCCGTCAGCGGCATCGCCGCGACCAGGTCGCGCGCTTCCTTGGCCAGCGTGCGAGCCTGGGCGTTGTCCTTCTTGGCAAGCGCCGCGTCGACCTCGTGCAGCGTCTTGGTCACGTCCTTGAGCGCCGCCAGCTGGAACGAGATCAGCTGGTCGAAGAGCGTGTCGACCACCGCCGTCCGCGACTCCGACGTCTCGGCGCTGAAGGTGATCATCTTCTGGAAGCGCGGATCCTTGAACGGATTGGGATAGTCGGCAGGCGCCTTGGCGTAGACGGCAGGGTTGATCGGCAGGCGCCGGATGCCCGGATCGAGCAGGACCTCCTGGCCGACCGGCGACAGCAGGAACTCGACGAAGGCCTCGGCCCCCGCCTTGTTCGGCGCATTGGCGACGATGCCGATGTTGGCCGGCACCACGGTCGTCACCGATGGATAGGCGAACTTGACCGGGAAGCCCGACGCCTTGGCCGAGAAGGCGAAGAAGTCGATGACGATGCCGATGCCGACCTGTCCGGAGTTGACCTGCTCGGGCACGTCGAAGGAACGGTCGGTGATCTGGCGGAAGTTGCCGGCGAGCTCCTTGATCGTGCGCCAGCCCTTTTCCCAGCCCTCGCCCTGGAGGATCGTCTCGACCGTCAGGTGCGTGGTGCCGGAACGCGCCGGCGATGCGATCGCCACGTGATCGAAGTAGACCGCCTTCGCCAGGTCCTGCCACTCGGCCGGCTCCGGAATCTTGTTCGCCTTCATGTAGCGGTCGTTCCACATGATGCCGTAGCCCGATGCGGCAAAACCGAGATAGGTGCCGCCGGGATCGTTGATCGGGTAGGAGCCGACCTTGTCCGGGATGCCGACTGCCTTCGGCTGATACTTCTGCAGAAGACTCTTGCCCTTCAGCACCTCGAAGGCATCCGGCGCCGAGGCCCACATCAGGTCGATCTGGTTGTTGGCCTTGGTCTCCTCGATGAACTTCACCGCCGCATTGGTATTGCGGTTCTGCACCTCCAGCGTCGCACCCGGATAGGCCTTCTCGAAGGCCTTCTTGAAAGGATCAGTGACGTCCTTCGCAAAGGAAGTGACGACGGTCACCTTGCCCGTCTGCGCGGTGGCGACCGACGAGATCGCAAGGCTAAGGGCGAGCGCGGCGGCAAAGATCTTGATCACGGCATTCCCTCCCGTTGTTTTCGGCCGGCTCTTTCGTCCGGCCGTTCCGTTCTCGATACCTAGATTGGCGTCGCGGACGGCGGCCGGCAAGCACTGGCGGGATCTAATGGCTCGTTTAGGGCTTCCAGCCGATCGCGTCACGCAGGAAGGCGTAGCCGAGAGCGGTGAACGCCGCCCGCTCCTTGTTGTCCTTGCCATAGCCGTGACCGCCCGCGGCAAGCTCATAGTACCAGGCCGGGTAGCCCATCTCTTTCAGCTTGGCGGTCATCTTGCGCGCGTGACCTGGATGGACGCGGTCGTCGCGCCGTGTCGTGGCTATCAGGATCGGCGGATAGGGCCTGCCGGGCCCGGCCACGTGATAGGCAGACATCGGCGCCAGGAACTTCCAGTCCTCAGGCTTGTCCGGGTCGCCATACTCGGCGATCCACGACGCGCCGGCGAGCAGCTTCGAGTACCGGCGCATGTCGATCAGCGGGATCGTGCAGAAGAGCGCGCCGAAACGGTCCGGATATCGGGTCAGCATGTTGGTGATCAGGATGCCGCCGTTGGACCCGCCCTCGGCGGCGATGCGGCCGGGGCGCGTGACGCCGCGTCGGACGAGGTCGACGGCGACCGCGGCGAAGTCGTCGTGCGAGAGGCGCTTGCCTTCGCGCATGCCCGCTTTGTGCCAGGGCGTGCCGAACTCGCCGCCGCCGCGGATATTGGCGGTGACCGAGGTGCCGCCGCGCTCGAGCCAGAGCTTGCCGATCGAGGCGCTGTAGTAGGGCAGCAGCGAGATGTTGAAGCCACCGTATCCGGTCATGTGCACCGGCGCGTCGCCGGACTCCTTCGCAGGCCCGACCTGCGTATAGGGAATGCGCGCGCCGTCGATGGATACCGCTTCGTGGCGCGTCACGACCAGGCCAGACGCATCGAAGGTCCCCGGCGCCCTCTTCAGGATTTCTGGTGCCTTGCCTCGCTCCACGAGGAACAGGGTTGCCGGCGTCGTCGGCGTCTGGGTCGCGGCGAGCAGGTCGCCGGTGGATTCCTCCTCCTCGATGTCGAGCGACCAGACCGAGGCGACGCCGATCTCAGGCAATCCTGGAAGGGTCTCGCGCGACCAGCCCTCCGATGGCGTGAGGATCTCGAAGACCGGCTTCAGGTTGTCCAGGATCGACAGCACCAGCATGCCGCCCGACCAGAAGAATCCCTGGAGGCTTCGGCGCTCTTCGGGTTCGAAGAGGACGGCAAAGTTGCGGTCGCCCGCAAGGAAGGCGGCGAATGAGATCCCGACGACCGTGTCGGGCGCAAAGGTCCTGCCGCCGACCGCCCAGAGCGTCCGCGGCTTGACCGCGAGCCAGCCGCGATGCCAGTCGTGCAGAGCATCGGTCGGCAGGTCGATCCGCTGCTTCGGACCGTTGCGATCGCCGACCCAGACGATCGTGTCGAAGAACCCCGACCTGTCGACGAAGATCACACGCTCGAACCCGGCGTAGTGCTCGACACCGCTCGAGACCGACATGTGCTCGGCCTTGGTCTCGAAGATCACCGGCGCGGCCAGGGGATCGACGCCGCGCTGCCAGAGCCGGACGGTGCGTGCATATCCGGACTGGGTCGACATGCCGTCGCCGAGTGCTGCGGCGAGAAGGACGGTGTCGCGGTCGAGCCAGGCGACATTGGCCTTCGCCTCGGGCATTTCGAAGCCGCCGCGGACGAACGTGCGCGTCGTCAGGTCGAACTCGCGGCCGACCGACGCGTCGCCGCCGCCTCGAGACAGGCCGACAAGCGCGCGGTCGTGGCTGCCGGGCAGGGTCGGCGCGCCCTTCCAGATCCAGTCCTCGCCCTCCTTCGCCGCCAGCTCGTCGAGATCGAGCAGTACGTCCCACCGTGGACTTGGGGTACGGAAGCTGGCGAGGTCGGTCATCCGCCAGAGGCCGCGAGGGTTGTTCGCGTCCTTCCAGAAATTGAAGACGCGGTCGCCGCGTCGGCCGATGTAGGGAATGTTGTCGGGTCGATCGAGGATCGCGGCCAGGGTGTCGCGATCGGCGGCGAAGGCAGAATCGCCGAAGCGCGCCATCGTGCACGCGCTCTCGGCATCGGCCCAGGCCGTCGCCTTGGCGCCGTCGACGTCCTCGAGCCAGACGTATGGGTCGTCGTCGGGAGCGGCAAGGGTCGGGCGGCTGTCGATCGACGTCATCGGATCCTCAGATCGGTTTCACGTCGAAGCTCGCGGGGGCCTCGCCGCGGCGGTAGCGCTCGACCATCGTCGAGAAGGCGCATTCGAGATGGCGCGTCGCGCGTGCCGTGTCGAACAGCGGGAGAGCCAGGCGGTTGCGCGCCAGCTTTTCTTTCGCCGCGGCAAGGGCGATCCCGTCGGTCGCGAGCTTGAGGGCCAGCGCTTCGTACTCGGCGAGCGACTGGGTGATCAGCTCAGGCAACCCGATCGCGGTCAGCAGGCTGGCAGCGACGCGGCCAGCGAAGCTGGTGCCTTTGCAGGTGACCAGCGGCAATCCGGTCCAAAGTGCGTCGCAAGCGGTCGTATGCGCGTTATAGGGAAGCGTATCGAGGAACAGGTCGGCGAGGCGATGGCGCGCCAGGTGATCGGCTGGCCGGGCGCGCGATGCGAAGACCAGACGCGACGGATCGATGCCGGCTGCCTCCGCCTCCCGCCTGAGATTGCGGACACCGGCCTCGTTGGTCGACAGCAGCCACAGCACGCTGCCTTCGACGCTGTCGAGAAGGTGCATCCAGACGGCGAAGATCTCCGGCGTGATCTTGTAGGCGTTGTTGAACGAGCAGAAGACGAAGCCGGTCTCGGGAAGTCCTGCCTCGGCGCGCGTCGGTGTCGACTCGGAGATCGCGCGCTTGTCGTCGTTGACGAGATACATCTCGGGAAGGCGCACGACCTTCTCGGCGTAATAACGCTCGTCGCTCGGCGCGATCAGGATCGGGTCGGCGATCACGTAGTCGATGAACGGCGCCCCCATCGTGCCGGCAAGCCCGATGTAGCTGACCTGGATCGGCGCCGGCCGCATCGCCAGGATCGCGGTGCGGGCACCGTCGGTGTGCCCGTTCAAGTCGACGACGATGTCGGCCTCGACTTCGCCGATCAGCCGGGCGACCTCGGCGTCGCTCTTGCCACCGGCCTCGATGAAGGTCTCGAAGCCGGACCGGATCCGAGCTCGCATCTCGCTCGGTTCGTCCGGCCCGAGCGCGATCCCGAAGGTCTCGAAGCGCGCACGATCGTGGTGCTCGAACAAGCCGGCGGTCAGATAGGCGATCGGGTGCTCGCGATAGTCCGAGGACATGTAGGCGATGCGTATCCGCTCGCCGCCCTCTCGAACCGGCGTTGGTGCGCTCGCCGGGTACTTGTCGCGGACATAGGTCTCGGCGCAGCGCCGCTGGTCGGCGTTGTCGCCGGACACCGACAGGAACGAGAACGGGAAGTCTGCACGTCGCCCTGCACGGATCGCATGGGTGATCTCCGCCGTCACCTTCTTGCTGGCCGGCCAGTCGCAGCAATGCCGAAGGCAGTGGTTGAGCTGTCCCAGCAGGTAGGCGCGATCCGGGTCGATCCGCCGGCTCGCCTCGAAGTCGGCGGCCGCCAGCTCGTACTGGCGTGCGTCCATCAGCGCCACGCCGCGGTTGCAGAGCGTCTCCGGATCGTCCGGATCGACCGCCAGCGACTGGTCGTAGCTCTTCATCGCCTCGGCGTAACGCTGCAGCTCCTTCAGCACATTGCCGCGATTGGCCAGTGCCTTGGCATCGTCGGCCTTGATCTTGAGCGCCTTCTCGTAGCTCGCCAGCGCTTCTTCGTGACGCTTCAGTTCGGCCAGCACGTTGCCGCGGTTGTTGAGCGCATTGACGTGATCCGGCTGGACGGCGAGAGCCAGATCGTAGCTCGCCAGCGCGTCCTCGGAACGCCTGAGCTCGCGGAGCGCCGTTCCACGATTGACCAGCGCCGGTACTGCGCCGGGCTGGCTCGCCAGCAACTTGTCGTAGGCGGCGACGGCCTCCTCGAAGCGTCCGAGGGCAAGCAGCGCGGTGCCGCGATTGTGGAGCGCGTCCGGGTGGTCAGGCTTGATCGCCAGCGCCCGGTCGTAGCTGTCGAGCGCTTCCTGAGCTCGGCCCATCCGCATGAGAGCGATGCCGCGATCGGAATGCGCCGCCGCCGAGCGGCCGTTGACCTTGATCGCCTCGCCGATCAGGCGCGCGGCCTCGTCGAAGCGACCGCTGCGGCCGGCGACGACGCCGAGGAGGTGGAGAGCGTCGAAGTGGGTGCGCTTGATCTTGAGGATGGCCTGGCAGCAGCGCTCGGCTTCCTTCAGATCTCCCCGCTGGTTTGCCTGCAACGCCTGCCGGAGGATCTGATCGAAGTTAAGCTCTTTGCGCGCCATCCAGGCAGTTTGCCAGGAAAGCCCGGTGGGGCGAAGCCTCGGCGGCTTCGCCCCCGACCGGTTCAGGGCGTCGGTTCAGGCCGTCGCTTCGATTGGCCGCTTGAGGCCCATGTACTGAAGCTCGGCGAAGACGCCGACCGCCACCGCCTGCCCCAGGACGAAGGCGTATCCCAGTGCCGTCGGCTGGGTCCAGACGAAGAGGGCGATGCTGGCAACGGTCCAGAGCGCGTTGCCGACGATCACCAGCCAGACCAGTCCCTCCGGGAGGCGGGCGCGGGTGCCCATCCAGCCGACGAAGGCCGCGTAAGGCAGGAGGAAGATCCCGGCCTCGCGCAGCAGCATCTCCGGCAGGCCCAGCAGGCTGGTGAGAAGGCCTGCGCCGAAAGCCATCAGGACGCCCGTGCCGGCGCTGGCGACCGCGTCGGCGAGGAGGGCGCGGCGAAGGAACAGGGAAGGGGTGATCGTCATGTTCGGCTCCATCGGTTGGCGCACCGTCCGGTGCATGGCCAGGAGGATGGGATCGCCGAGGCCAAGGGTCGATTACGTGGGAGGTAAGCAATTTCGCTCGGAAGGTGCGGCAGGGCGCCGCACCTTGGGCGAACCGGTCGGATCGTGGCGACGCGTCAGCGCCCGGATCAGGAAGGCGGCGGCTTTCGTCGCGCCAACTTGAAGACTAGCGGGGCGCAGACGATGACGATCAGGATGCGGGCAATGTGGTGGGTCGCGACGAAGGCCGCATCCGAGTGCAGTGCGATCGCGACCAGGCTCATCTCGGCGAGGCCGCCGGGCGAGAAGGCGAGCAGCACGTCGTCGGCCGCGAGGCCAGAGATACGGCTGAGCACCAGGCTGAAGGCGACCGTCACCGCCATCAGGGCGATGGTGGCACCGACCGACATGAGCATCGCGTCGCGAACCAGCCGGACCGAGGTGCCGGCGAAGCGGGCGCCGACCGCGCATCCCAGGACCACCTGGGCGATCGCCACCAGCAGGGCCGGCGGCTTGGCTTCCGAGAGCCCGGTCATGTGGGCCGCGGCACTCAGGATCATCGGTCCCAGCATCGCGTAGGCCGGAAGCCGCAGGAGACGGGCCACGACAACGCCGACGACCCCGCAGACGACCAGGATGCCGGCGTCGTCGAGCGAGACCTCGCCGCCGCCGATCGCCGGCAGCATCGAGACGGGCGGCGTGTATTCCCCGAAGAAGCGGAAGTAGAACGGGATCGCCATCACCACCAGCAGCACGCGGCAGGCGTGGGTCAGCGCGATCAGGCGCTCGTCGCCGCCCATGGACCCGCCGACCGTCACCATCTCGTTGAGGCCGCCCGGCGCCGAGGCGAAGTAGGCGGTCGTGACGTCGTAGCCGCAGAGCCGGTAGAAGTAGAAGAAGAGGATCGTGGTGCCGAGGCCGACATAGGCGAAGAGGGCCAGCATCGTCGGCCACCACGTGCTGACGCGTCCCGGAAGGTCCGGGGTGAAGCTGGACCCCAGCAGCACGCCGAGGACGACGATCATCAGCGCGCGGAGCTGGCGCGGCACCTTGACGTCCCAGCCCATCATCGAGGCCACGGTGTTGGCGCACATGGCGCCGATCATCCACGCGAGCGGCAGCCGGAAATAGGCGAAGATCGCGCCGCCGAGCACGCCGATGCCGAGCGATAGGCCGTAGGACCGGATCTGCGAAATCTGGAAGGGCGGCGGCGAGGACACCGCTTAGGCGATGTAGCGGCCGAGGCGGACCGCGGTCAGCCCCTTCCTCAGGCGGCGGGACGGCATGATCAGGACGCAGCCGTCATAGGGGGTGAGCACCGGCTTGCCGCCGTCGCGGGCGATCTCGGTCCCCTTCCGCTCGAACTCTTCCATCCCGCGATAGGGACCGGCGAAACGGAAGTCGTCGCTCGCGACCGTCACCGCCTCTGTCACCTGGATCACGCGCTGTCTCTTCGGCGGATCCGCCGCCAGGTACCGCTCGAGAAACGACGGTGCCACCACGTCGGTGTGCTTGAGGAACCGGAGCGAACAGTCGATCGCGACGTCGGCCGAGGCCCTCTCCCAGTGCTGGCCGCACTCGACCAGGTAGGCGTT
>JAEULB010000085.1 GCA_016792585.1 Rhodospirillaceae bacterium | reverse complement strand
CGATCGACAACCTGTTCGCCGGCTGGGACGCCAAGGGGCAGCCGGGCGGAGCGCTCGCCGTGCTCCGTGGCGGCGAGCCGGTGCACCAGCGCTGCTTCGGTCTCGCCAGCCTCGAGCTTGGCGTGCCGATCAGCCTGAAGTCGCGCTTCCATATCGCCTCGATCACCAAGACCTTCGTCGGTGCGGCATCGGCGCTGCTGGTCGAGCGCGGCAAGCTCGACCTCGACGAGGACGTGCGCGGCATCCTGCCGGAGATCAGCGTCGACAAGCCGGTGCCGATCCGGCGCCTGCTCGGCATGACCAGCGGACTTCGTGACTCCTGGGAGCTGATGCAGCTTTCCGGCGTCGGCACCGATCAGGCGCGGACGATCGAGGACTATCTCGACATCGCCTTCAACCAGCGGCACTTCAGCTGGCCGCCGGGCGAGCGCAACGTCTATACCAACATCAACTTCATCTACATGGCGCTGGCGATCGAGCGGCGGAGCGGCAGGCCGTTCACGCAGTTCCTCGCCGACGAGCTTCTGAAGCCGCTCGGCATGACCGCGACGCGCATGCGCGACGAGCCGTACGACATCGCCGAAGACCTGACCAACTCCTACCTGCCGCAGCCGGACGGAAGCTGGATCAGGGGTCTTTTCTCGATCGGGCTCGGCGGTGCCGGCGGACTCATCAGCTCCGTCCCCGACCTGATCAGATGGCAGGGCATGTTCAGGGCCGGCGGCATCGGAAACGAGAAGTTCATCCGGCACATGGCGACGCCCGGAAAGCTTTCCAGCGGAAAGCCGACGAATTACGGCCTCGGCCTTGGCGTCCGCAAATATCGCGGCCTCGACCTGTGGACCCATGGCGGCGGGCTGCCGGGTTTCCGTTCGGTCTTCGCCTACATGCCCGGCGTCGATTTCGGCGTGGTGCTGCTCAGCAACCGAGACGACGCTGACACCTATCGCCGCTTCACCGAGATCGCCGATATCGCACTTGCCGACGAATTCGCGGAACCGGCGCCGGCGAAGCTCGGGGCCGAGCGAATGAAGCAGGTCTCCATCCCTGGCCTGGCGCTCGCGCAGCTCGATGGCCGCTACATCGACCGCGACTCCGGCGAGGTGCTGACGCTGAAGGTGAGAGAGGCCGGCATCGAGGCCGACAAGAACGGCCATGCGTTGATGCTGCGTCCGGTCGGCGGCAACCGCTTCCTCGAGAACTGGTCGAATGTCGACACCACCGCCGAGATCGAGGCCGGTCCGAACAAGGCGCCGATCGTCAGGATGGACTTCGGCGGCCAGGCCTGCGTCTTCGACCCGTGTCCCGTCTACGAACCATCGGCGGCGGCGCTCGACGCCTGCGTCGGCACCTATGCGAGCGACGAGCTCCGCACCACCTTCCAGATCACGCGCGGCAAGGATGGGCTCGTGCTCAGGCTCGGCCCCGGCTTCCAGCGCCAGGCGCTGGTGCCGCTGGAGCCGCTCGGACCGGACAGGTTCGTCGGCAAGACCCAGCTCTGGCAGGGCTGGTGGGTCGTGCATGCGATCCGCATGGTGCGCGAGGGCAGCCGCGTCGCGGCGATGATCGTCAACACCGACCGGATGAAGAACGTCCGTCTCGACCGCGTCGGCTGAGCCCTGGCGGGTTCATCCGAGATATTCGTGCGTCTGGCTGCGCCGGCACTCATTCGGCGCGTGCTCCCGGCGCAGCAGTCCGACGATATGGATGACCAGGCCACAGAAGACGGCGCGGTCGCGGTCGCCCTCCGCCGCGAAAGCATCGGAGGCGGTCTGAACCTTGGCCGCTGCTTCGTCGAAGCCCAGAATGAAGATCAGGTCGCGGGCGGTTTCCCATGCCCGGCGCTCCAGCACATCGGTAGCGCGCCTTTCATGCACGGCGACGGACAAATTCCGGTTCATCCAACCTCTCCGAAGCTCCCAGCGACAGGTAATGTTCTCGTATTGTTCTCTTGGTCGTCAAGTCCGAAAGGTCTCCCCGCGACGTGAATGTCGCCAATGGAAGGGAAGCGGTCGGAGCCCGGGGTGACCTAGGTGGCGGCGTCGTGCGATTGAAGATCCATGGGGGATAGCCGAGGGGCGATGGCCGAAGCGAGGAGCCAGGGTGGCGCCACCGTGCTGCCCGCATCGATCGAGCTGTCGCCGCGCGGGATCGCCACGGATCCAGCCAGCCTCCGCCTGATCCCACCCGGCACGCGCACCTACATCGTCGACAGCGGCGACACATCGGTTGCCGACTGGGGCGACGCCTGCCTGGCACTCGCTCGTGCCGACCTCGTGCCAGTCCCGCACATCGCCTGTCGCCGGCTTCGCAGCCGTGCGGAAATCGACGATCGCCTATCGGCCATGGTGCGGACCGCCCGCATCAGTGACGCGCTGGTGATCGGCGGCGATATCGCCAAGCCGGCTGGGCCCTTCGCCTCGTCGATGGACCTGCTCGCAACCGGCCTCCTCGAGCGCCAAGGTATCCGCCACATCGGCGTCGCTGGCCACCCCGAGGGCTCGCCGGACATTGCGCCCGCCGCGGTCGTCGAGGCGCTGCATTGGAAGATCGAGTTTGCGGCGAGGACTGGCATCGACCTCCGCCTCGTCACGCAGTTCAACTTCGACGCGGATGGCGCCGTCGCCTGGGCCGAGCGACTGCGATCCGAGGGCATCCGCGTGCCGATCCATCTCGGCGTTGCCGGGCCGACGACGATGACGCGGCTGATGAAATATGCGGCGCTCTGCGGCGTCCGTACCTCGCTGTCCTTCGCACTCAAGCGCAAGGCGGCCCTGACCTCGCTGCTCGGCAACTACGCGCCGGACCCGCATGTGCGCGCGATCGAGACGGGCGTGCTGGCAAACGAGCGCAGCCTGATCCAACAATTGCACATCTATGCCTTCGGCGGGCTTCCCGGCTCCGCCGAGTGGCTGACCGGACGGGGCTCATGGGAGCCGAGGAGCAAATCGTGACCGAGACCGTGCTTCATTCCGCGACGAAGACCGCGGTGATCGGCTTCGAGCGGCCGTTCTGCGTGATCGGCGAGCGGATCAACCCCACGGGCCGCAAGAAGCTGGCGGCCGAGATGATGGCCGGCGACTTCTCCGGCGTCACCGCCGACGCGCTGGCGCAGGTGGCGGCCGGCGCGCTGGTGCTGGACGTCAATGCCGGCGTGACCGCGGTCGACCCGAACGTCACCGAGCCGCCGCTGATGGCCAAGACGGTCGAGCTGGTGCAGTCGCTGGTCGAGGTGCCGCTGTCGATCGACTCCTCGGTGCCGGCGGCGCTGGCCGCGGGCCTCGCGGTCGCCAAGGGGCGTCCGCTGGTGAACTCGGTCACCGGCGAGGAGGACCGCCTCGAGACGATCCTGCCGCTGGTGAAGAAGTACGACGTGCCGGTGGTGGCGATCTCGAACGACGAGACCGGCATCAGCTACGATCCGGATGTCCGCTTCGCGGTCGCCAAGAAGATCGTCGAGCGCGCCGCCGACCACGGCATCAAGGCCTGCGACATCGTCGTCGATCCGCTGGTGATGCCGATCGGCGCCTTGAACACCGCAGGGGCCCAGGTCTTCCGGCTGGTCCGGCGGCTCCGGGAAGAGCTCAAGGTCAACACCACCTGCGGCGCCTCCAACATCTCGTTCGGAATCCCGAACCGCCGGGTCATGAACGCGCATTTCCTCTCGATGGCCGCCGCGATGGGCATGACGAGCGCGATCATGAACCCGCTGCACAAGGAGGACATGGACGCGATCCGCGCCGCCAACACGCTGAACGGCTTCGATCCGGACTGCATGGCCTGGCTCCGCGCCAACCGCGATCCGACGGCCGCCGGGGCGGGCGAGGGCGGTCGCCGCCGGGGACGCCGCCAAGCAAGCGACGCACCGGCCTGAGGGTTGCCTAGCAAGCCCCAATTGCCGTATTGCCGAAGGACGTTTCGAAGGGGATTTCCTTGAAGACCGAGTATCGTGTGGCCGTCATCGGCGGCGGCGTCGTCGGCGCCAGCATTCTCTATCACCTGACCAAGCTCGGCTGGACCGACATCGCGCTGTTCGAGAAGCACGAGCTGACCTCGGGCTCGACCTGGCACGCGGCCGCCAGCGTCCACACCTACAACTCGGATGCCAACGTCTCGAAGCTGCAGAAATACACGATCGACCTCTACCGCGAGATCGAGCAGATCTCGGGCCAGAGCTGCGGCATTCACGCGACCGGCAACATGGTGGCGGCCGCCACCGACGAGATCTTCGACAACCTCAAGCTCATGCACTCCCGTGCCAAATACCTCGGCATGGAGACGCACCTGATCTCGCCTGAACAGGCGACCAAGCTCAATCCGCTGCTCGATCCGAGCCAGTTCGTCGGCGCTCTGCACCGCCTCGATGGCGGCCATGTCGATCCGAACGGCGTGACGCACGCTTATGCGATCGCGGCCCGCAAGGCCGGTGCCGAGATCCATCGCTTCACCCAGGTGACGGCGCTGAAACAGCGGGCCGATGGCGGCTGGGACATCACGACCGACAAAGGCGTGGTCAAGGTCGAGCACGTCGTAAACGCCGCCGGCCTCTGGGCGCGCGAGGTCGGCCGCATGGCCGGCGTCGAGCTGCCGGTGCTGGCGATGGAGCACATGTACGTCGTGACCGAGGAGATCCCCGAGATCGTCGCGCACGGGCGGGAGATCCTGCCGACGACCGATTACTTCGGCGAGATCTACATGCGCCAGGAAGGGAAGGGCGTGCTGCTCGGCACCTACGAGAAGGACTGCCGGGTGTGGTCGCCGCACACGACACCCTGGGACTTCAACATGGCGCTGCTGCCGGACGATCTCGATCGCCTGGCGCCGCATATCGAGATCGGCTTCAAGCATTTTCCGGCGGTCGGCCGCGCCGGCATCAAGAAGGTGGTCAACGGTCCCTTCACCTTCGCCCCCGACGGAAACCCGCTGGTCGGTCCTGTCCGCGGCCTCCGGAACTACTGGTCGGCCTGCGGCGTGATGGCCGGCTTCGCCCAGGGCGGCGGCGTCGGCCTGGCACTCTCGCGCTGGATGGTCGAAGGAGATCCCGGCGCCGACATCTTCGCGATGGACGTCTCGCGCTTCGGCAAATACGCGACGCATCAGTACACGCTGATCAAGGTGCCGGAAAACTATGCGCGCCGCTTCCGCATCGCCTATCCGAACGAGGAGATGCCGGCCGCGCGTCCGCTGCGCCGATCGCCGGTCTACGACCGCCTCAAGGACGCCGGCGCCGTCTTCGGCGCCAATTTCGGCCTCGAGGTCGCGCTCTGGTATGCGCCAAAGGGCATGGAGCCGGTCGAGAACCCGACCTATCGCCGCTCGAACGCCTTCCCGATCGTCAAGGAGGAGTGCCACGCGGTCCGGAACGCCGTCGGCCTGATGGAGGTCACCGGTTTCGGCAAGTACGAGGTGATGGGGCCGGATGCCGAAGCGTGGCTCAACCGCATCCTCGCCAACAAGATGCCGAAGCCCGGCCGCATGGTGCTGGCGCCGATGCTGAACCCGCGCGGCACGATCATCGGCGACTTCTCGGTGGCGCGTCTCGCCGAGGACCGCTTCCTGATGATCGGTTCGGGCGTCGCCGAGATCTATCACATGCGCTGGTTCGAGGCGCATCCGCCGCCTCCGGGCACCTATATCCGCCCGCTGCCGCATGCGCTGACCGGCTTCATGCTGGCGGGGCCTAAGTCGCGCGAGCTGTTGCAGCGCCTCGTCTTCGAGGACGTGTCCGCCGACAAGTTCAAGTTCTTCGCCGCGCGCGAGATGGTGGTGGGCCTGGCGCCCTGCACGGTGCTGCGGGCGAGCTACACCGGCGATCTGGGCTACGAGATCTGGACCACGCCCGACTTCCAGGTGACGCTTTACGATGCGATCGTCGAGGCGGGCAAGAGTCTGGGCCTCCGCCACTTCGGCAACCGAGCGCTGATGTCGCTGCGCCTGGAGAAGGCGTACGGCGCCTTCTTCCGCGAGTTCCGCCCCGACTACACGCCGATGGAAAGCGGCCTCGACCGGTTCGTCGCCTACGACAAGCCGGACTTCATCGGCCGGGAAGCGGCGCTCAGGGACCGCGCGACCCCGCCTGCCAAGAAGCTGGTGCCGCTGATCGTCGACACCGAGGTCGAGGTCGTCGGCTACGAGAGCGTGCTCAAGGGCGACGAGGCGATCGGCCAGGTGACGTCCGGCGGCTACGCCCACTGGGCCGGCAAGAGCATGGCGATGGCTTATGTGAAGCCTGAACTCGCCAAGGACGGCGAAAAGCTCTCGGTGCTCATCTTCGGCAAGGCGTGCCCGGCGGTGGTGACGACCCAGCCGCTGTTCGATGCCAATGGCGGGCGGCAGCGCGGATGAGCGAGCTGATCGCCAACGCCCGGATGTATTCGGTCGCCCCGCCGGCGGCGGCGGCCTGGAAGCGGCTGTTCGCCTGGCTCCAGGCAAAGTCCGGTGTCGACATGACGGTGATCGACCACGCGTTTCCGGCGTCGTTGGATGAGCTGTGGTCCAGGAAGGACCTCGCCTGCACCTTCATGTGCGGCTGGCCGTTCATGCGCTACGGCGCTGTTCATCAGGTGGTGGCCGCGCCGATCCCGAGCGCCGACTACGCCAAGGGCCGGGCGGTCTACTGCTCGCACTTCGTCGTCCGCGACGACGCGCCGTTCAGGACGCTCGAAGACACCTTCGGCCACCGCTTCGCCTACACAATCCCGGACTCGCATTCCGGCTACAACGCGCCGCGCCATCACCTGCTCAAGTACCGGAAGGGCGGAACCAAGGCGCTCTACCGCGAGATCGTCGGGCCGCTGCGCACCCCCAGGCTGATGGTCGAGGCGATCGTCGAGGGAAAGACCGATGTCGGCCCGCTCGACTCCTTCGCCTATGCATTGCTCCGCCGGCACTGGCCGGAAGTGGCCGGTCGCACGCGCGTGATCGCTTCGACCGACGTCGTGCCGATCCCGGCCTTCATGGCGTCGGCCGGCACGTCGCCGGAGACCGTGAAGCGGCTCGCCGACACGCTGGTCACCTTCGGCGACGACCCGTCCCAGGCCGAGCTTCGCGCCGATCTTTGTATCCTCGGCTTCGCGCGCGTCGCCGAGAGCGACTACCGGATCACCGAAGACTGGGCCCAGGCCGCGGAGACGCGAGGCCTCGCCGAGATCGCCTGAAGTGCTCCGGCTGCTGCAGGCGATCGCCTCCGTCTATCGCCAGGCGCCGCATGGCCCGCTCGCCGCCGCACTTCCCAAGCTGAGTGTCGAGCCTCGTCCCGGAACAGGAAAGCGGAAGCCGGTCGCGCAGTTCGTCGGCCAGGCCGTGGCGTTGGGGCGGGAGGGACCGCTTGCCGCGATCGCCGACGCCTTCGCCGCGACCGAGCCCGAATGCGACTGGCTGCAGAACCCGAACTATTCCGAAGCGAGCCTGGGGCCGGGCTATGTCGACCGCTACGGCTATGTGGAGCTGGTCGGTCCGGGTCGGCCGGTCGAGAGCGCGGACCTTCTGGTCGGGCTGCTGCTGCTCGGGCCTGGGATGCACTACCCCGATCACGCGCATCCGGCCGAGGAGATCTATCACGTGGTCGCCGGCACCGCCGAGTGGTGGCGCGAGGACGAAGGCTGGCGGCGGAAGAGGTCGGGCGCCGTCATCCATCATGTGCCGATGATGCGTCACGCGATGCGGACGGCGGCCGAGCCGCTGCTCGCGCTCTATTGCTGGACCGGCGAAGTGAAGACCTACGCCACGATGACGGAGAGCCGCCGATGAGCGATGTCATGGGACAGTGCCTCTGCGGCGCCGTCCGCTTCCGCCTGTCGGGAGAATTGCGCAACGTCGTCATCTGCCATTGCGGCCAGTGCCGGAAATGGCACGGGCATGTTGGCGCCTATACGCGCGTGCCGATCTCGGCGCTCAGGATCGAGGACGAGCGCAGTCTCTCCTGGTTCCGGAGCTCGGAGAAGGCACGGCGCGGCTTCTGTCGCGACTGCGGATCGAGCTTGTTCTGGGAGCGGATCGGCAGCGACCAGATGTCGGTCGCGGCCGGCACGCTCGACGAGCCGACCGGGCTTTCGACCAGGTTGCAGATCTTCGCCGAGGACGCCGGCGACTATTACGAGATCGACGACCGCATCCCGGTCAGGGCGCCCGGCGCTACCGGCACCTGAACCTCGCCGCCGAGATCGAGGTGGCAGGCGATCCGATGCTCGCCGAAGCGACGGATCGGCGGCGGCGTGGTGTCGCAGAGCCCGGCGATGCGGCTGGGGCAGCGGCTGGCGAAGGCGCAGCCGACGATGATCTCGCTCGGGCTCGGCATCACGCCATCGAGGACCGCTCCGGGCGGCGCCGCGTCCGGATCCGGCGTCGGCGCCGCTTTCAGCAACGCCTCGGTATAGGGGTGATAGGGGGGCTGGAAGACCTGGTCGACCGGCCCGTATTCGACGACGCGACCGAGATACATCACCGCCACATGATCGGCCATGTGGCGCACCAGCGCCAGGTCGTGGCTGATCAGGACCAGGCCTAGCTGCGACTGTTCCAGCAGCTCGCCGAGCAGGTTCAGGATCGCGGCCTGCACCGAGACGTCGAGTGCCGATACCGGTTCGTCGGCGACCACGAGGCCGGGATTGCCGGCGAGCGCGCGGGCGATCGCGACACGCTGGCGCTGGCCGCCGGAGAGCTGGTGGGGCATCCGCGCGGCCATCTCGGCTGGCAAGCGCACCTGCGCCAGCAGCTTCGCGACCTCAGCCTTGGCGTCGCCGGTGGCGAGCGCGCGAAGCATGCGGAGCGGGCGCATCAGCGCGTAGCCGATCGAGTGGCTCGGATTCAGCGTCGAATCCGGGTTCTGGAACACCATCTGGACCTGGCGGCGGACTTCGCGCGGCCGCTCGTCGACCTGGACTTTGGCGAGATCCACGTCGCCGAGCCGGACCTCGCCGGAGGTGCCGTCGAGCAATCCGGAGATGATCCGCGCGACCGTCGACTTGCCGCAGCCGGACTCGCCGACGATCGCCAGCGTCTCGCCAGCCCGCGCGTCGAAATCGACCTCGGTGACGGCACGGACGACACCCTTCTTGCCGCCGAACAGGCTCGAGATCTTGTATTCCTTCGACAGGCTCCGGACGCTGAGCACGACCGCGGCGGCATTGGCGGAGCCGGTAGTTTCCTCGGCAACTCCGTCCTGTGCCGCGCTGGCGCGGACCGCCTCGAGGCGAGCGCAGCGGGCGAGGTGCCCCGCGCCCATGTCGATCATCGCGATCGGCCGCTCCTCGCATTCGTGCCGGACGGCGAAGCTGCAGCGGGGTGCGAAGGCGCAGCCGACCCGCATCCGGTCGGCAGCGGTGATCGTGCCTTCGATCGGCCGCAGCCTGCCGCGGTGGCGGCCTCCCTTGAGGCGGGGGAGGGCACCGAGCAGGCCGCGTGTGTAGGGATGTGACGGTGCTCGGAACACGGTCGAGATCTGGCCGGTCTCGACCATGCGGCCGGCGTAGAGCACGCCGATGCGGTCGCAGACCCGCGCAACCGTGCCGAGGTTGTGGCTGATGAAGAGGATCGCGGTACCGAACTTGGCGCGGAGGTCGCGGACGAGGGCCAGGATCGCCGCCTCGATCGTGACGTCGAGGCCCGTCGTCGGTTCGTCCATGATCAGGAGCGCGGGTTCGGCCATCAGCGCCATCGCGATCACGACGCGCTGCTGCTGGCCGCCCGAGAGCTGATGCGGGTAGCGGTCCATCATCGCCGCGGCGTCGGGCAGGCGGACTTCCTCCAGCATCCGAACGGCCCGGTCGAAGGCGGCCTTCTCGTCGGTCTCGCCGTGGAGGAGCGGCACCTCCGTCAGCTGCTCCCCGATCGGCATGACCGGGTTCAGGCTCGACATCGGATCCTGGTAGACCATGGCGATGCGGTTGCCGCGGATCTTGGAAAGCTCGGCGTCGGAAAGCGGCGCGGTGTCGCGGCCTTCGACCTGGATACGGCCTTCGGTGATCAGCATGCCGCGGGGCAGGTAGCGCATGGCCGCCAGCGCCACCGTCGACTTGCCGCAGCCGGACTCGCCGACGAGGCCGAGTGCCTGGCCCTCGCCGATCGTGAAGCTGACGTCGTTCAGGATGTTCTGGCGCCCGGTGCGATGCTGGTAGGCGATCGAGACGTGCTCGAAGGACAGGACCTCAGCCATCGAGCGAGGCTTCGCGGATACCCGTGGCGAGGAAGTTGGCGCCGATCACCAGCGAGGAGATCGCAAGCGCGGGGATGATCGTCATGTGCGGCCAGACGAAGATCATCCCGTAGGCCTCCTTGACCATGCCTCCCCAGTCTGGATCCGGCGGCGGCAGGCCGACGCCGAGGAATCCCAGGACGCCGATCGCAATCGTCGTGTAGCCGAGCCTCAGAAAGAAATCGACGATCAGTGGCCCGCGCGCGTTCGGCAGGATCTCGACGAACATGATGAAGAGAGCGCTCTCGCCGCGCATGCGGGCGGCGGCGACGTAGTCGCGGTTCTTGATGTCGAGGGTGACGCCGCGGACGATGCGCGCCACGATCGGCGCCGAGGACAGCGTGATCACCGCGATGATGTTGAAGGCCGAGGCGCCGAACTTGGCGATGATGATCAGGTAGAGGATGATCTTGGGGAAGGCCAGCAGCGTGTCGCCGATCCGCATGATCACCGCATCGACGATCCCGCCGCGGTAGCCGGAAAGAAGGCCGAGGAACACGCCAAGCACCACCGCGCCGAGCACGGCGGTCGGCGCCACCGTCAGCACGGTACGCGCGCCCCAGATCAGGCGCGAGAGGATGTCGCGGCCGAGATGATCGACGCCGAGCCAGTGGGCTGCCGAGGGATAGGGATCGGCAATCAGCGCCGGGTCGATCTTGTTTGGCGGATACGGCGCGACCCAAGGCGCGAGCAGCGCCAGCATGCACCAGGCGAGCAGAATCAGCCCACCGACCGTTCCGATCGGCGACCGCGTGAGCAGATCGCGGGCCTTCGCGAGGAACCCGGCACGCGCCGGTCCAGCCGTGTCGCGGACAACGCCGACGCGGCCGGCCGGTACGCCGTGGCTGATCTCGGTCATACGCGGCTCGTCATACGCGAATCCGCGGATCGAGCGCCATGTATCCGAGATCGCCGAAGAGCTGGGTCAGCATGGTGACGCTGACGGCGATCAGGGTCCCGGCTTCGATCACCGCGATGTCCTTGGCGAGCGCCGCCTCCAGCATCAGTCGCCCGAAGCCGGGATAGGCGAACAGCGTCTCGACCACGACCAATCCTGAGACCAGGTAGTTGAGCTGCAGCAGGATCACGGTGAAGGGGGTGATCAGCGCATTGCGGAGCGCGTGCTTGGCGACGACGTTCCTGAACGAGTTCCCCTTGAGGAGGGCGGTCCGGATATAGGGTGCGCGCATCACCTCGACCATCGAGGA
>JAEULB010000032.1 GCA_016792585.1 Rhodospirillaceae bacterium | reverse complement strand
AGGCGCGCGGCGAGCCCGCCGACGGCGGTGCCGACGCGGGCGTAGCGGGCGATGCGGCCGCCGAGCGTGTTCTCGTCGTCCGCCACGTCACTTCATCTTTTCGAGCTCGTCGATGAAGCCTTCGATCACGCGCAGCCCCTTGGACCAGAACTCGGGGTTCGATGCGTCGAGGCCGAACGGCGCCAGCAGCTCCTTGTGGCGGAGCGTGCCGCCGGCCTTCAGCATCTCGAGATAGCGCGCGGCGAAGCCCTCATGCGCGTCCTGGTATACGGCGTAGAGCGAGTTCACCAGGCAGTCGCCGAAGGCGTAGGCATAGACATAGAAGGGCGAGTGGATGAAGTGCGGGATATAGGCCCAGAAGACGCGGTAGTCGTCGTCGAAGCGGATCGCGGGCCCGAGCGAAGCCTTCTGCGCCTCCATCCAGACCTCGCCGAGCCGGTCGGGCGTGAGCTCGCCGCTTCGGCGCTCGTCATGGACCGCAGCCTCGAACGAGTGCAGCGCCACCTGACGCACCACCGTGTTCAGCATGTCCTCGACCTTGGAGGCGAGCAAAACGCGCCGGCGCTTCGGACTCTTCTCGGCATCGAGAAGAGAACGGAAGGTCAGCATCTCGCCGAACACGGACGCGGTCTCGGCCAAGGTCAGCGGCGTGTCGCACATCAGGTGCCCCTGATCCGCCGCCAGCACCTGGTGCACGCCGTGGCCGAGCTCGTGCGCCAGGGTCATCACGTCGCGCGTGCGCCCCAGATAGTTCAGCAGCAGGTAAGGATGCGCGCTCGGCACGGTCGGATGCGCAAAGGCACCGGACGACTTGCCCGGCCTCGACGGCGCGTCGATCCACGGCTTGTCGAAGAACCTCTGGCCGATGTCGGCCAGCTTAGGCGAGAAGCTGCGATAGGCCGAGAGCACGATCGACTGCGCCTCGTCCCAGGGGATCTTGCGGTCGGCGTCGCTGGGGAGCGGCGCGTTGCGGTCCCAGTAGTTCAGCTGCTTCACGCCGAACCACTTGGCCTTGAGCATGTAATAGCGGTGCGACAGCGTCCGGTAGGAGCCCTGCACCGCCGAGACCAGCGCCTCGACCACCTCGTCCTCGACCCTGTTGCCGAGGTTGCGCGAGGAGATCGGCCGCTTGTAGCTGCGCCAGCGGTCGGCGATCTCCTTGTCCTTCGCCAGCGTGTTGGTGACCAGGGCGAAGAGCTTGAGTTCCGACTTGAGGCCCTTCGACAGCGCCTTGGCGGCGGCACGGCGCTTCTTGCCGTCCTTGTCGGTCATCCCGGCGAGCACGCCGGCCATCGTGACCTCCTTGCCGGCGAGCCTGAAGCGCATGCCGGCTTGAGTCTCGTCGTAGAGACGCACCCAGGCCGAGTAGGCCGTCACCGACTTCTCGTGCAGCAGCTTCTCCATCTCCTCGGAGAGCTGGTGCGGGCGGAAGACGCGGAGATCGCGGAGCCAGGGCCGGTATTTCGCAACCGAAGGCTCCCTCAGCTTCTCTTCGAGCGCCGCGTCGTCGAGCTTGTTGAGCTCGAGCGTGAAGAACAGGAGTTCGGTCGAGATCTTGGTCAGGCGCTCCTGAACGGTCTGATAGAACCGCCCGACCTCGGCGCTCTCCATGTCGGTCGCATGCAGCAGGCTGGCATAGGACCCGGCCTTGGCGAGGACTTCGTCGAGCCGCTCGTAGTCGGCGATGGCCCGCCCGAGATCGGCGCCCGAGAGCGACCCGACCTGGCTGAGATAGCGCTGGCGGAATGAGCCGGCGTCGGCCTCGGCCCGGTCCAGATCACGTTTGAGTGCGGGCGAGTCCGGTCCCTGGTAAAGATCGCTCAAATCCCAGGTCGGCAACTTCCCGGTCGCGGCCCGCTTCGCCATCTGCACTCTCCCGTAGGCGTAGAACGCTATTAAGATGGGGTGAAGGCCGACCCTAACAACGGCCGCATGGGGAGTGAATGGATCTCAGCGGAGTTCAGAACCTCCCGCTCCTGTTTTTCCAGCAGGCGCGGAAGTACGGCGACAAGCCGTTCCTGTGGCGGAAGGTCGACGGGACCTACCAGCCGATCAGCTGGACGGAGGCGGCCCGCCAGGCCAACCTGCTGTCGCGTGCGCTGCGCGCCCGCGGCCTGCAGACCGGCGATCGGGTCTGCCTGATCTCCGAGAACCGGCCGGAATGGCTGATCGCCGACGTGGCGATCATGGCCGCCGGCGGCATCACGGTGCCGGCCTATACCACCAATACGGTCGACGACCATCGCTACATCCTCGACAACTCGGGCGCCAAGGCGGTCATCGTCTCGACCGCCAAGCTTGCCCAGCGTTTGGTGCCGGCCGCCTCGCGGGCCCCTTCGGTCGAGTTCCTGGTGGCGATGGAACCGCTGGGAGAGCCGCCGCGCCCGCCGATCCGCTGGGCGGTCTGGGACCAGATGCTGACGGAGGGCGAGGCCCAGCCCGACGACGTCGAGCATCTGGCGGCCACCCGCAAGCGCTCGGACACGAGCTGCGTGATCTACACCTCGGGCACCGGCGGAGCGCCGAGAGGCGTGATGCTGAGCCACGGCGCCATCCTCTGCAATTGCCAGGGCGCGATCGAGGTGCTGAAGCCGCTCGGGCTCGAGGACAACATCTTCCTGTCGTTCCTGCCCCTGAGCCACGCCTACGAGCATTCCGGCGGCCAGTTCTTCCCGATCGCGATCGGCGCGCAGATCTACTACGCCGAAGGCGCCGACACGCTGGTGCAGAATCTGGCCGAGGTGCGGCCGACGATCGTGACCGCGGTACCTCGTCTTTACGAGGTCATGCACGGCCGCATCGCCAAGGGGCTCGAGAAGATGCCGGCCTTCCGCCGAAAGCTGTTCGAGAGGGCGCTGGCGCTCGGGCGCAAGCAGTACGAGCACCCGGGCACGCTCAGCTTCATGGAGCGCATCGAGAACAAGGTGCTCGACGCTCTGGTCCGCAAGAAGGTGGCGGCTCGCTTCGGCAGCCGGCTCAAGGCCTTCGTCTCCGGTGGCGCGCCGCTGAACTACGAGGTCGGCCTCTTCTTCACCGCGCTCGGCGTCCGCCTGCTGCAGGGCTACGGCCAGACCGAGGCGGCGCCGGTGATCGCGGTCAATCCGGTCGACCGTATAAAGCTGCACACGGTCGGCCCGGCGATGCACGGCGTCGAGGTCAAGCTCGCCGAGGACGGCGAGATCCTGGTCCGCGGCGAGCTGGTGATGCAGGGCTACTGGGGCGATCCGGAGGCGACGGCGCGCACGATCAAGGACGGCTGGCTCTATACGGCCGACATCGGCCGCATGGACGAGGACGGCTATATCGAGATCACCGACCGCAAGCGCGACCTGATCGTGGTCTCCGGCGGCGACAACGTCTCGCCGCAGAAGGTCGAAGGCTTCCTTACCCTCGAGCCCGAGATCGGCCAGGCGATGGTGATCGGCGACAAGCGGCCGTTCATCGTGGCGCTTCTCATTCCCGACAAGGACTGGGCGCTCGCCTGGGCCAAGGAGAAGGGCAAGCCGGAGGACTTGAGTCAGCTCGTCGGCGACAAGGAGTTCCGCGCCACGATCTCGGCCGCCGTCGACCGGGTCAACCGCCGCCTCTCGGTGATCGAGCGCGTCCGCCAGTTCATTCTCTCGGCCGAGGCGTTCAGCCTCGAGAACGAGATGATGACGCCGACGCTCAAGATCCGCCGGCACGTGATCCGCAAGACCTACGGCGCGAAGCTCGATGCGCTGTACGAGGGCCGCGGCTAGACCTTGTAGAAGCCGCGGTACCAGTCGACGAAGCGGGGCACGCCGATGTCGATCGGCGTGGTCGGCCTGAATCCGAGATCCCGGGTCGCGTCCTCGATGTCGGCGAAGGTCTCCTTCACGTCGCCCTTCTGCATCGGCTTGAGCTCGACGATCGCCTTACGGCCGGCGGCCTTCTCGATGACCTCGATGAAGCGCAGCAACGGCTCGGCCCGGTTGTTGCCGAGATTGTAGACGCGGTGGCCCGGCGCCGGCCTATCGAGCGACGCCAGCACGCCCTGGACGATGTCGTCGATGAAGGTGAAGTCGCGGCGCATGTCGCCGTTGTTGAAGACCTGGATCGGCCGGCCTTCGAGGATCGCCTTGGTGAACAGGAACACCGACATGTCCGGCCGGCCCCAAGGGCCGTAGACGGTGAAGAAGCGGAGCCCGGTCGCCTTGATGCCGAACAGGCGCGCATAGGCGACTGACATCATCTCGCCCGCCTTCTTGGTCGCGGCGTAGAGGGAGACCGGATCGTCGGTGCGGTCGGATGTCGAGAACGGCAGCTGGGTGTTGCCGCCATAGACCGAGGACGAGCTGGCGTAGACTAGGTTCTCGAGGCGCGGCAGATGGCGGCCGAGTTCGAGCATGGACAGGTGCCCGGTCACGTTGGCATCGACATAGTCGAAGGGATGTTCGAGCGAGTGCCGGACGCCGGCCTGGGCCGCGAGATGGACGATGCGATCGATCTCCGGATGCCCGCGCCCGAATTCCGCGACCTCGTCCCGCCGCGCGATATCGAGCGCCTGGAACGAGAAGCCCTTCCCTTCGAGCCTGGCGAGCCGGGCCTTCTTCAACGCTGGGTCGTAGTATGGGCTCAGATTGTCGAGTCCAAGGACACGTTCGCCCCGGTCGAGCAGCGCCCTCGCGACATGATATCCGATGAAGCCGGCGGCGCCGGTGACGAGAATCGCCATGGGGCCTCGGGTATAGCCGGTCGGCGCAACCAAATCACCACTCCCGGTCGTCGTTAACAATTGTTACGGTTCCCGCGTGATAGCTTCCCGCCGCATGGGTGGGGACCCACGAATCGCGGGGCAGGAGGCGCGGTGACGGCCGTCGCTGATACGGAGTCGCTCGAGGCCAGGCTCCAGATGCTCGAGCATGCGGTCGCGCACATGGATCAGGGACTCCTGGTCCTCGACCGCGAGCGGCGCGTCGTATTCTGGAACAAGCGTTACGAATACCTGTGGGACTTCCCGCCAGGCTTCGTCGCCGTCGGCAAGCCGCTGGCCGACATCGTTCGGTTCGATATCGCCCGGCGCAACCTGCCGCCGGGCGAGGCGGAGATGCTGCTCCAGCAACGGCTCGCGCGCAGCATCGCGCCCGGAGCGCCGGGCGAGGTCCCCCTTCCCCATCTCGACCGCATCCTCCGCATCGACCTGCTGCAACTGCCCGAAGGCGGCAGCGTCGTCACCTTCACCGACGTGACCGCCGCCCGCCGGCAGGCCGAAGCGTTCGCCGCCAGCGAGGCGCGCTTCGCGATCTTCGTCGGCATGTCGGCCGACTGGATCTGGGAGCAGGACTCCGATCTCCGCTTCACCTTCGTCTCGCGGCCGAAGGACGTCGAGCTCGACGTCTTTCCCGGCGACAATGTCGGCAAGCGTCGCGACGAGCTGGACCTCATCGTCACCGACGAAGAGGCCTGGCGGCAGCACCTGGAGGACATCGAAGCACACCGCCCGTTCCGCAACCTCACCTATGCGCGGTGCGACCACGACGGGACCGTTCACCACATCCGCATCAGCGGCGACCCGATCTTCGGCGCCGACGGCGCGTTCCTCGGATATCGCGGCACCGGCACCGACGTCACCGCCGAGATCCACGCGCTCGAGCGCGCCAAGTCGGCTGAGGTAAAGGCCGAGAACGCGCACGCCCGGCTGATCACGGCGCTCGAGACGATCACCCAGGGCTTCGCGCTGTTCGACGCCGAGGACCGCCTGGTCATGTGCAACCGGCAATACCTCGACAAGACCGCGGCGGCGGACATCGGCTGGGCGATCGGCAAGCGCTTCGAGGACCTGGTCCGCGCCAATCTCGCCTCGGGCTGGCGCGGCCACCTGCCCGGCAGCGACACGGAGGTCGGGAGCGACGAATGGATCGCCTGGCGCCTTGCCATGCATCGCGATCCGCCGCCCCGCCCCTACATCTACAAAGGCAGCGATGACCGCTGGCTCATGATCAGCGAGAAGCGCACGGCCGAGGGCGGCACCGTCGCAATCCGCGTCGACGTGACGGACCTCAAGAAGGCCGAGGAGGACCTCCGCGTCGCCCGCGACCAGGCGGAGGCCGCCGGCCGCGCCAAGAACGAGTTCCTGGCGTCCATGAGTCACGAGCTCCGCACGCCGCTTAACGCGATCATGGGCTTCGCCGAGATCCTCAAGGGCGAGATGTTCGGGCCGATCGGCGTGCCGCGGTACCGCAACTACGCCGACGACATCCACGCAAGCGCCACATACCTGATGGAGCTGGTCCGCGACGTGCTGGACATGTCCCGCATCGAGGCCGGGCGCATGGACCTGACCATCGAGTCGATCGACGTGACGCCCGAGATCGGCCGCTGCCTCGGGATGGTGGGCGGGTCGGCGCGTTCCGCCGGCCTCGCCGTCAGGACCGAGATCGTCGAGCCGGCGCCGGTGATCCGCGCAGATTCCCGCGCTTTCCGCCAGATCCTCCTCAACCTGCTCTCGAACTCGGTCAAGTTCACGCCGTCCGGCGGCCAAGTGACCGTCACGGTCGCCCTCGACGGGAGCCGGGCCCGCATCGTCGTCGCGGACACGGGGGTGGGCATTCCAGCCTGGGCCCTGCCGCGCCTCGGCCGTCCCTTCGAGCAGGTCGACAACGTGCTGCAACGCAAGAAGCCAGGATCGGGCCTCGGCCTCGCCCTGTCGCGATCGTTGGCCGAGCTCATGGGCGGCACCATCGTGATTGAATCGAGCGAGGGAAAGGGCACCCGGGTGACCTTGTCGCTGCCGCTCGCACGCGCAACGGAATGACCCGCGCCGACGTTTCCGAGCAACGTCGATACCCTCCCAAAATAGGTCAGAGTTCCTTCCTTGCGTTGCGCCAAGCTCTGATTACGGGACCATTTTCGCGTGTTAACCTCGGCCCCAACTAAAGGCGTCAACGCGCGCTCATAAAGAGAGGGAACATGGCCCTCGCGAAAGTCAGCCTCACCGACAAGTACGAGCTGGATCGCGGCCGGGTTTATCTGACGGGAGTACAGGCGCTGGTGCGCCTGCCGATCATGCAACGCCAGCGGGATGCCGCCGCCGGCCTCAATACCGGCTGCTTCATCTCGGGATACCGGGGCTCGCCGCTCGGCAGCTACGACCAGCAGCTCTGGCAGGCGAAGCGCTTCCTCAAGCGCAACAACATCCATTTCCAGCCGGGCGTGAACGAGGACATGGCCGCGACGGCCATCTGGGGCAGCCAGCAGGTCAACCTGTTCAAGGGCGCCACGGTCGATGGCGTCTTCGGCGTCTGGTACGGCAAGGGCCCGGGCGTCGACCGCTCGGGCGACGTCCTCAAGCACGCCAACAACGCCGGCACCTCGCCCCATGGCGGCGTGCTGGCGCTCGCCGGCGACGACCACACCTGCAAGTCCTCGACGCTGGCGCACCAGTCCGAATACGCGTTCATGGACGCCTCGATCCCGGTGCTCCATCCGTCCGGCGTCCAGGAGATCCTCGACTACGGCCTCTACGGCTGGGCGATGAGCCGCTACTCAGGCTGCTGGGTGGCCTTGAAGGCGATCGCCGAGACAATGGATTCCTCGGCCTCGGTCCAGGTCGATCCCGAGCGCGTCAAGATCGTGATCCCGGCCGACTTCGAGATGCCGCCGGGCGGGCTCAACATCCGCTGGCCCGATCCGCCGCTCGAGCAGGAGATGCGGCTCCACAAGTACAAGCTCTATGCCGCGCTCGCCTTCGCCCGCGCCAACAAGCTCGACCGCACGGTGATCGACTCGCCGAAGCCGCGCTTCGGCATCGTCACCACCGGCAAGTCCTATCTCGACGTGATGCAGGCCCTCGAAGACCTCGGCATCGACGAGGCGCATGCCTCCGAGATCGGGCTTCGCGTCTACAAGGTCGGCATGGTCTGGCCGCTCGAGCGCGAAGGCATCCGCCACTTCGCCGAGGGGCTCGAGGAAATCCTCGTCGTCGAGGAGAAGCGCGCCGTCATCGAGAACCAGATGAAGGAGCAGCTCTACAACTGGCGCGAGGACGTGCGGCCGCGCGTCATCGGCAAGTTCGACGAGCAGCGGAACTGGATCCTGCCCTCAGCCGACGAGCTGACGCCCGCGCGTATCGCGCGCGTGATCGCCGCCCGCATCGCCCGCTTCTACACCTCCGAGCGGATCAAGCAGCGGCTCGCTTTCCTGGAAGCCAAGGAAGCCGCGCTGGCGAAGCCGAAGACCGATTTCAAGCGCACGCCGTGGTTCTGCTCGGGCTGCCCCCACAACACCTCGACCAAGGTGCCGGACGGCAGCCGCGCGGTCGCCGGCATCGGCTGCCACTACATGGCGGTCTGGATGGACCGCAAGACCGACACCTTCACCCAGATGGGCGGCGAAGGCGCCTCGTGGATCGGCCAGGCGCCGTTCACCGAGACCCAGCACATCTTCGCCAATCTCGGCGACGGCACCTACAATCACTCCGGTATCCTCGCGATCCGCGCCGCGGTCGCCGCCAACGTCAACATGACGTACAAGCTGCTCTACAACGACGCGGTGGCGATGACCGGCGGACAGCCGGCCGACAACGGCTTCGACGTCCCACAGCTGAGCCGCCAGCTGGCAGCCGAAGGCGTGAAGAAGGTCGTGGTCGTCGCCGACGATCCCGAGAAATATCCGATCGGCACCGACTTCGCGCCGGGCGTCACCGTCCACCACCGAGACGAGCTCGACGCGGTCCAGCGCGACCTCCGCGAGATCCCGGGCGTCACCGCGCTGATCTACGACCAGACCTGCGCCGCCGAGAAGCGTCGCCGCCGCAAGCGCGGCACCTTCCCCGATCCCGACCGCCGCGTCGTCATCAACGAGCTGGTCTGCGAGGGCTGTGGCGATTGCGGCGTCAAGTCGAACTGCGTCTCGGTCGTGCCGGTCGAGACCGAGTTCGGCCGCAAGCGCGCGATCGACCAGTCCTCGTGCAACAAGGACTTCTCCTGCGTCAACGGCTTCTGCCCGAGCTTCGTCTCGGTCGAGGGCGGCAAGCTCAAGAAGCGCCGCGGCAAGGGCGACATGCCGTTCCCGGTTCTGCCCGAGCCGACGCTTCCCTCGGTCGAAACCCCTTACGGCATCCTGGTGACCGGCATCGGCGGCACCGGCGTCGTCACCATCGGCGCTCTGCTCGGCATGGCGGCCCATATCGAGGGCAAGGGCATCGCCGTCCTCGACCAGATCGGCCTCGCCCAGAAGGGCGGCGCCGTCACCACGCATGTGCGGATCGCCGAGAAGGCCGAGGACATCCACGCCGTCCGCATCGCCGCCGGCGGCGCCCGCGCGGTGATCGGGTGCGACCTCGTCGTCACCGGCGGCTTCGACTCGCTGGCGAAGATGGAGGCCGGCAAGACCACCGTCGTCGTCAACAGCCACGAGACGCCAACCGGCGACTTCGCGAGCAAGCCCGACCTGGCGTTCCCCTCGAAGAGCTTCCTCGACAGCCTCGCCGAGGCGGTCGGCCAGGGCGGGCTCGACGCACTCGACGCCAGCCGCATCGCGACGGCGTTGCTCGGCGACTCGATCGCCGCCAACTCCTTCATGATGGGCTATGCGTGGCAGAAGGGACTGATCCCGCTCAGCCGCGAGGCGATCGAGCAGGCAATCGAGCTCAACGCGGTCGCCGTCGACTTCAACAAGCAGGCCTTCCTCTGGGGCCGCCGGGCCGCCCACGATCTGCCCCTGGTGCTGCGCGCCGCCGGCCTCGACGGTTCGGCACCGGTAGCGCCGCCGGCGCTCACTCTGGATGAGATGATCGCCAAGCGCGCGGCGTTCCTGACCGACTATCAGGACACGGCCTATGCCAAGCGCTACGAGACTCTGGTCCGCCGCGCCGCCGAAGCGGAGAAGTCCCATACGCCCGGCCATGACGAGCTCGCCCGCGCCATCGCCCGCTACTATTTCAAGCTCCTGGCCTACAAGGACGAGTATGAGGTCGCGCGGCTCTACACCGACGGCAGCTTCGAGAAGCAGCTCGCCGAGACCTTCGAGAGCTACGAGAAGCTGACTTTCCATCTGGCGCCGCCGATGGTCGCCGAGCGCGACCCGGTCTCGGGTCACCTCAAGAAGCGGACCTTCGGCCCGTGGATGCGCCAAGCCTTCAAGGTGCTGGCCAAGATGAAAGGCCTGCGCGGCACCCGCTGGGACGTCTTCGGGCGCACCGACGAGCGAAAGATGGAGCGCCAGCTGATCGCGGACTACGAGCGGCTGGTCGATGACCTGATCGCGAAGCTCTCGCCGGACCGCCATGCGATCGCCATCGACCTCGCAAGCCTGCCGGAACGGATCCGCGGCTACGGCCACGTCAAGGAGAAGTCGGTCGCCGACGCCAAGACCCGCGAGGCCGAACTGATGGCCCGCTTCGTCGAGCCCGAGTCCAAGGCGGCAGCGGACTGACGATGACCGCAAAAGGGGGAGGCCGCCGCGATCTCAGGCTCGACGTCGCGCGCGGGCTCGCCCTCTTCTTCATCTTCATCGACCACATACCCGAGAACAGGTTCTCGGCCGTCACGATGCAGGCGCTCGGCTTCTTCGATGCCGCCGAGGCCTTCATCTTCCTCTCCGGGTACACGGCCGCGCTCGTCTACGGACGGTCGCTGAAGCGCGACGGCATGCTCGTCATGTCCGCCCGCGTCTACCGGCGGGTCTGGACGCTCTATGTCGCGCACCTGTTCCTCTTCGTCGTGCTCTCGGCGATCGTCTCCTACGTGATCGAGAGCTTCGGCTCGCCGGTCTACGCCGAGGAGTCCCGCGTCGGCGACTTCCTGAGCGAGCCCCATATCGCGCTGGTGCGCGCGCTGACCCTCGAGTTCCAGCCGACCTTCCTCGACATCCTGCCGCTCTACATCGTGCTGCTCGCGGTCTTTCCCCTGATCCTGGCCCTGCTCGACCGCAGCCCGTGGGCGGCGCTGATCCCGTCGCTCGCGCTTTACGGCGTCGTCCATGCCTTCGACGTCCGCTTCCACGGCTATCCGGAAGGCAACCCGTGGTTCTTCAATCCGCTGGCCTGGCAGCTGCTGTTCGTCATCGGCGCGGCCGCGGGATTAAGCCGGGTCAAAGGACAGTCGCTGGTCGAGGAGGCGAAATGGCTCATCGTCCCGGCGATCGCGCTGGCCGTCGTCGCCCTCGCCATCGACCTCTCCTGGACCGTGCACCGGTTCGTCGACCGCGTCCCTGCGCTGCTGGCCGACCAGATCTGGCCGATCAACAAGACTGACCTGTCGCCCTACCGGCTCGTTAACTTTCTGGCAGTGGCTTTCGTGGCAGCCTGGCTGGTGCGCCCGGACGCGCCCTGGCTCGCCTCGCCGTGGATGCGACCGGTTGCGCTGGCGGGAAAATTCTCACTTCATGTGTTCTGCTTCGGCATCATCCTTTCCCTGGTCGGCCACTTCGTGCTCGTTGAGATCTCCCGATCCCTTCTCGTCCAGGCGGCGGTTACCGTGACCGGGATCGCCGCGATGATCGGACTGGCGTCGCTGCTCGCCTGGTACGCCAGGGTGGTCGAGGCGAAGGAGGCAGGCGCCGGATGAGGTACCTGCTGTCCCTTCTCCTGCTGCTGGCTTCGACCGCGGCCTTCGCCAGCGACCAGTGCGCCGTGCCGGCCGAGCTCGCCCCCGAGTTCCGTCCGTTGCCGCGCGTGCAGGCGACCATAGCGCAGCGCCAGAAGCTGACCGTCATCGCGCTCGGCGGCGCCTCGACCGGGGGCGCCGCCGCCGGAACGCCGGACGCGGCCTATCCGGCCCGCCTTCAGGTCCTGCTCGGCCAGCGCTTCCCTGACGCGCCGGTCGAGGTCATCAACGCCAGCCGACCGCGCGAGACCACGCGCCTGCTGGTCGAGCGCCTGCAAGGGCTTCTGATCGCGCACCGGCCCCAGCTCGTCATCTGGGAGACCGGCACCGCGGACGCCGTCCGGCGAGTCGATCCCGGCGAGTTCGGCCAATACCTCCAGGCCGGGGTCGATTTCGCCCGTTCGCGCAGCGCCGACATCATCCTGATGGATTTCCAATACGGGCGCGGCGCCAGTGCCTTGATCGACTTCGAGCCCTATCTCGAGCGCCTCGACTGGGCCTCGACGATGAAGGAAGTGGCACTTTTCCGGCGCCATGACATGATGCGTTTCTGGAGCGACTCGGGCCTTCTGGATCTGACCGAGCGGCAGGGAGACAGACAGCGCATGATGGCGGCCGTGCTTTACGACTGCATCGCCCGCAGGCTCGACGAGATGATCGGCCGGGCGGTGAAATGAGGCTTCTGCTGTCGCTCGTCCTCGGGCTGGCCTGGATGGGCTCGGCGCTCGCCGAGCCGGCCTGCCGCGCGTCGAAGGACCTGACCGATCTCGGTGTCCGGCTACCGCATCTCGCATCGGCTTTCGCCGCCGGCAAGGAGCCGGTCGTGGTCGCGCTCGGCTCGTCCTCGACCGAGGGGGTCGGCGCCACCGAAGGAAGCCGCGCCTATCCGGCGCGTCTCGCCGCCGAGATGCAGGCACGCCACGGGCTCGCGATGACCGTCCTCAACAAGGGCGTCGGCGGCGAGGTCACCACCGACATGCTCCGCCGCATCAAGGAAGACGTGCTGGCGCACCGTCCGGCGCTGGTGATCTGGCAGACCGGCAGCAACACGGCGATCCGCGGCGTCGACCCAAGCGAGCATCGCTGGGCGGTCGCCGAGGGGCTGGCGATGCTGGCGGCCGAGGGCATCGACGTCGTCCTGATGGACCTCCAGTACGCGCCTCGCGTGATCGAGGCGGCGCGCCACGAGCAGATCGTCGCCCAGCTCCAGGACGAAGCCGATCGCGCCGGCGCCGGCGTCTTCCATCGCTTCGGGATCATGCGTGCCTGGCACGAAGCCGGCATCGGCTTCGACGAGACGCTGACCAATGACGGCGTGCACATGAACGACTGGAGCTATGGCTGCATCGCCAAGCTCCTCGCCGACGGGCTGGCCGAGGCCATCGGCCGACCGGGGATCCCGCCGACCGCGATGGCGGCCGACTGAGGCGTCAGCGCCGCCTGGCTTCGCGATAGAGGATGTAGAGGCCGCTGCCGCAGATGACGACGGCACCGATCAGCGTGGTCGCCGACGGAACCTCGTCCCAGAAGAAGAACCCGGCGGCGGTCATCCAGATCAGCGAGAAGTAGCCCAGCGGCGCGATCAGCGCCGAGGGGGCATGGCGAAGCGACTTCGTGTACCAGTACTGCGCGACGCCGCCGCCGAGGCCGAGGCCGGCCAGGATCAGGAAGTCGCCGAAGGTCGGCGTCACCCACGAGAAGGGCAGCGAGAGGGTGAACACGACGCACCCCAAGCCCGTATAGATGAACGTGGTCGACGCGGCGGTTTCGGTTGCTCCGAGCTTCCGCATGGTCAGGTTGACGAAGGTGCCGCAGAAGGCGCCGCCGAGCGCCACCAGCACGCCCCACTCCAGCGCTCCCTGGCCCGGCTGCATCATGATGACGACGCCGAGGAATCCGATCAGCACCGCCGACCAGCGATGGATGCCGACGCGTTCGCCGAGCAGCGGCACCGACAGCGCGGTGACCAGCAGCGGCGAGACGAAGCCGTAGACGACGGCGTCCGCCAGCGGGATCAGCAGCAGCGCATAGAAGCCGAGGATCATCGAGCTCATGCCAGCGGCCATGCGGGCCAGATGCATCGGGAAGCGGCCGGTCCTGAGCGTTCTCAAGCCGCCCTGGTGCATCACCATCACGATCGCCGGAATCAGCGCGAAGGCGTGCCGGAAGAAGACGACCTCGTTCATCGGATAGCGGTCGCCGACCAGCTTCACGACCAGCGACTGGGCCGAGAACAGCGCGACCGAGGCGAGCCCGAAGGCGATGCCGAGAAGGTTGTCGCGACGGGTTTCGAGGGCAGGCATTCAGGCGGAGACGAGAGGGTCACGCATGATCGCATGACGGGCGCGCCCCCGCCACGCTTCCCTTCCTCGCCGGATGCGACGAAACTGCGCGCCCTTGGGCTCAAGGAGACGCGACGTGCGACCGAAGGACGTGGTGACGGCATGGATCGAGGCGTTTAACCGGGCGGACCCGGACGCACTCTCTGCCTTATATGAGGAGACCGCGGTCAACCACCAGGTCGCCGAGGCGCCGGTCGAAGGCCGGGCGGCGATCCGCGAGATGTTCGCGCGAGGCTTCGCTGCGGCCGAGATGGTCTGCATCGTCGAGAACCTGTTCGAGGACGGCGACTGGGCCATCCTCGAATGGCGGGATCCGCTGGGCTTGCGCGGCTGCGGCTTCTTCCGGATTCGCGGCGGCAAGATCGCCTTCCAGCGCGGCTACTGGGACAAGCTCAGCTTCCTCAGGCAGCACGGCCTGCCGTTGCCGAAGGAATGAGCGCGTGACCATCTGGCACTGCCATGCCGCCGTCTCGCTCGACGGCAAGATCGCGCGCTCGGACGGCTCGGTCGATTGGCTGATGGACTACCCGCCCGACGACGCCCTCGGCTTCGCCGCGTTCACCGCCTCGGTCGACGCGATCCTGATGGGCCGAGGAACCTACGAGGCCGTGAGGCAGCTCGGCGACTGGCCTCACCCCGACAAGCCGACGGTCGTCCTGACCAACCGACCGCTGCGCGATGCGCCGCCGAGGGTCGAGGCGCGCGGCGGCGATCTCGCGCCGTTTGTCGCCGAGATGGAGAGAACCGGCTACCGCCGGGTCTGGGTCGAAGGCGGGGGCGTCGTGGTGCGCGACATGCTCGCGATTGGAGAGCTCGATGTCCTCGAGCTCGCCGTGATCCCGATCGTGCTCGGCGACGGCATTCCGCTGTTCCCGGAAGGAACGGTCGAGACGAAGCTCGTTCTCGACGTGGCTAAACCCTGGACAAAGAGCGCGGTGCACCTCGTCTATCGTCGGGCGTGAGCCGGCCGCTCACTCCATCATGCCGAGCGCCTGCTTGTAGAGATCGAGCAGCGTCTCCTGCTCGTCGACGTCGTCCTTGTCCATTTTCCGGATCTTCAGGATCTGGCGCATGATCTTGGTGTCGAAGCCGTTGCCTTTGGCTTCGGCGAAGACGTCCTTGATGTCGGCGGCAAGCGCCGCCTTCTCTTCTTCCAGCCGCTCGATCCGCTCGATGAATGACTTGAGGCGTTCGCCCGAAATGCCGCCGACGTCGGCCATGCCCGATCTTCCGCTTAAGCTTGAGGTGATGGAAAGCGGCGGACCTTAACGGCTCGGGTTTCGGCGTTCAACCGTGCTTGTGCTGCGACTGGGCGAAGGCCTTGGCCTGGTCGGGCGAGGCTTCCTTCTGGTGCTTCGCCTTCCACTCCGAATAGGGCATGCCGTAGACGATCTCGCGCGCCTTGTCGTCGGAGATATCCACACCCCTCTCCGCCGCCGCTGCCCGGTACCACTTGGAGAGGCAGTTGCGGCAGAAGCCCGCCAGATTCATCAGGTCGATGTTCTGGACGTCGGTGCGCTTGCGCAGGTGGTCGACCAGCGTCCGGAACGCCGCCGCCTCGAGCTCGGTCTGTGTCTGCTTGTCCATGCCTGGTCTCCGCACTCTAACGCGATGTCAGCTTCAGCTCGATCCGCCGGTTGCGCCGCCGGTTGGCCTCGTCGAGCCCTTCCTCGAGCGGCTGGAACTCGCCGTAGCCGGCGGCGGCCAGCCGGTGCGCCGGCAGGCCCTGGCTGATCAGGAACTTGACCACCGAGGTCGCCCGCGCCGTCGACAGCTCCCAGTTAGATGGGAACTGCGGCGTCGCGATGCGAACGGTGTCGGTATGGCCGTCGACCTGGAGCACCCAGTTTATGTCGACCGGGATCGTCTGGATGATGTCGCGGAGCGTGCGGGCAAGCTGCCAGAGCTGCTCCTGACCTTCGAGTCCGAGCGTCGCCGAGCCCGAGGCGAACAGCACTTCCGACTGGAAGACGAAGCGGTCGCCGACGACGCGGATGTCCTGCCGGTCGCCAAGCGCCTCGCGCAGCCGGCCGAAGAACTCCGAACGATAGCGGGCCAGCTCCTCGACCTTGCTGGCGAGCGCCAGGTTGAGGCGACGCCCCAAATCGGCGATCTGGACCTGCTGCTCCTTCGACTTCTCCTCGGAGACGTCGAGCGCCGACTGAATACGGGCGAGCTGCTGGCGGAGCGCAAGCAGCTGGCGGTTCAGGAGCTCGACCTGCTCCTGGGCCTGGGCCGTCAGCTTCTCCTGCTCGGTCAGCTTGGTTGCGGTCTCCTCGCGTTCGCGCTGGACCAGCAGCGTGCGTTCCTCGGCGCCGACGCGCTTGGCCTCCTCGGCCTTCCGCATCTCCTCGGATGTCGCAAGCCGAGCTTCCAGCTCCTTCGAGCGGTCGCGGACCGCACCGAGCTCGCGCTCGTTCGCTTCCAGGCGAGCGGCGAGCTGGCCGACGCGCGCTTCGAGATCGTCGCGCACCTTCCGCAGCGCCTCGATGTCGCGGCCGAGCTGGGCTGCCTCTGCTTCCTTGGAGGTGATCGTCGCCAGCGCCTGCGTCCGCCCCTGCTCGGACTGGGTGAGACGCGCCTGCAACGAGTCGCGCTCGCGCGAGAGATCGGTGACACGGAGCTGAAGCTGGTCGCGCGCCGCGGTCGAGGCCTGAAGCTCGGCGGCGAGCTGGGCGATGTTGAGACGCAGCTCGGCCGAAGTCTCCTTCTCGATCGACAGCATCTGCGACAGCTCGGAGAGCTGCCGGTTGAGCCGGCTCAGGGTCTCGTCGCGCCCAGACAGCGCCGCCGACAGGTAGAACTGCGACAGCACGAACACGAGCAGCACGAAGATGATGACCATGAGCAGCGTGGCCAGCGCATCGACGAAGCCCGGCCAGATATCGAAGCCGGGGCGGCTCCGGGACGGCGTGCTCACGACCGGGTCCGGGCCGGCTTAGGCGCAGGCGCGGGTGCAGGCGGCGGCGCGGGCCGCGACTGCTCGTCGGCGAGTGCGGCGATGGTACGGGCCAGCAGACGTATCTCGCTTCGCACTTCTTCAGAGGTCTGCTGACGGCCGCTCGCTAGCTCATCGACCAGGCGCGAGAGGTAGACCTCGATGTTGCGGATATGAGAGCGCGTCGCCTCGTCGCCGCCGAGCCCGCCCCCGCCGATCGCGTCCGCCATGCGCGAGAGGATCGGCTTCAGCTCCATCTGGTTCTCGGCGAGCCTCAGCATCAGCTGCTGTTCGGCCTTCATCTGGTCGGTCAGTACCGAGAGCTTCTCGGTCAGCTGCATCAGTTGGTTGCTGGCGCCGCGCCTGGAGTCCTCGCCGCGGGCGACGGTGCGCTGCAGGTTGTCCATGCTGTCGGCGGTCTTCTCGATCAGCGCCTGCAGGAAGGCCGGCACGCTGGTGACCTCGCCGGTGTCGGCGATGGCCGGCCCGGCGCCGATCTTGGTCATGCCCGCCAGCCATTCCTCGAGCTCGTTGTAGAAGCGGTTCTGCGCCTGGCTCGCCTGCAGGTCGAGGAAGCCCAGCACCAGCGACCCGGCAAGGCCCAGCATCGAGGAACTGAACGCCGTGCCCATGCCGCCCAGCGGTGCCTGCAGACCGGTCTTGAGGTCGTTGAAGAACTGGTTGATGTCGCCGCCGATCGTGCCGAGGTTCGCGATCACGCCGGCGATCGACGCCACCGTCTCGAGCAGGCCCCAGAAGGTGCCGAGCAGGCCTAGGAACACCAGAAGCCCGATCATGTAGCGCGAGATGTCTCGCCCTTCGTCGAGGCGCGCGCGGATCGAGTCCAGCAGCGAGCGCGTGGCGATCGCCGAGAGCGTGATGCGGCTTCCGGCCTGGCGGTCGCCGAGCATCGCTGCGAGCGGCGCCAGCAAGCGCGGCGCGCGCTGCACGGAGAGGCCGGGGGCGTTACGGCGATAGGTGTCGAGCCAGCGCGCCTCGGGCTGGAGCTGAAGCACCTGGCGGAAGATGTAGAGGATGCCGATCAGCAGCACGCCGACGATGCTGGCGTTCAGCGCCACGTTCGCCATGAAGGCGTGGACGAGCGCCGGGAACAGGGCCGCCACCAGCGCCACCACCGCCGCGACGAACAGCAGCATGCGGGTGAGATAACGCCCAGGTCCGGTCATGGCCTTGTCCTCGCGCGACGACGGTCGTGTCCGACTAGGCTAGCGGTCCCCGATCAGGAGGTCGACCCGATCCGCCGGCCCGTCGCTGGCCCTGGCGCCAAGCGCGCGCACGTCGATGCGGGTCGAGCGCACACCCTGCGAAATCAGGTAGGAACGGACGGTGAGCGCCCGCGACAGCGAGAGGCGCCGGGCCTGGCTCGCCTGGTCGGCGGTGCCTTCGGCATAGGCCACGACCTGAAGGCGGAGCGACTCGTCGGCGTTCATCCGCTGCGCCATGTCCTTGAGCGTCGCGTCGGCACCCGCCGGAAGCTCGGCCGAGCCGGCGCCGAAGACGAGCCTGGGACCGGCACCGGCGATCGCCGCGGGCGGCAGCGCTGCCGGCGGACGCGCGGCGGTCTGGGCCGGTGGCGGAGGCGGAGGGGCCGCGGCCGGAGCTGGCGCAGGCGCGGCGGCTGGCGGCGGTGCGGCGGCGACCCGTGGCGGCGGAGGCGGAGCAGCCGGCGCGGTCGGAGGAGGTGCCGCCGCCGGGGCCGGCGCGGGTGCCGGAGGAGGCGGCGGTGCAGCGGCCGCCGGGGCAGGCGGCGGGGGCGGTGAGATCGGCGTCGGCGCCGCAGGCGCCGGGGCCGGGGCGGCGGCCATCGTCGGCGCCGGGGCCGCCGGCTTCGGCGGCTCCTCCCGGACGGATGCCGGGCGGGCCGCGGCCGGACGGGCCTGCGAGGTCGGCACGGGCGGGCGGAGCGAAATACGCTGGGAACCGCGGCCCTTGAGCATGGCGGGAAGGGTCGGCGCCGGCCCGAGCGAATCGAGCACGCCAAGATCGACGGTAACGCTGGCGCCGCCGCCTCCGACCACGACCTGGGCCGAGGCGTCAGCCCCCGCCAGGATCAGTCCGGTAAGCGCCAAGCCGAGGCAGCGCGCCCTGAGGGTGTCAGCCATCGCCCGTCCCAACCAGCCATTGGTTGCCCAGATGTCAGGATACCCTATGGCTCGTTACGGGAACAACGACTTAGGTCGGGGGTCTCAGACGCTCCGGAGAAGGTCCCCGAGCGGGCGGTGGAGCTGGTCATTGGCGGCGAGGACGCTGCCGGACGACATCATGCCGTTGCCGCCGCCGATCTCGGTGACATAGCCGCCCGCTTCCCTGACCAGAACGATCCCGGCGCAGATGTCCCAGGCGTTGAGCGGCGCCTCCCAGAAGCCGTCGAGGCGGCCGGCCGCGACATAGGCGAGGTCGAGCGCGGCCGCTCCCATGCGGCGGATGCCGGCGGTCTTGCTCATCACGGCCTGGGCCTGCTTGAGAAAAGTCGGATGGTCGCCATGGCCCATGAACGGCGCGCCGGTGCCGATCAGCGCCTCCTCCATCTTGCGGCGGGCCGAGACGCGGAGCCGGCGCTCGTTGAGGTGCGCGCCCTGGCCCTTCTCGGCCCAATAGAGCTCGTCGACGACCGGATTGTAGATGACGCCGGCATAGGGCTCGCCGTCGCGCTCGACGCCGATCGAGATCGCGAAGTGCGGGATCCCGTGCAGGAAGTTGTGCGTGCCGTCGAGCGGATCGACCACCCAGCGGTTGGACGAGTCCTTGCCTGCGGTGCCGCCGCCTTCCTCCAGCAGGAGGCCGTAGTCGGGGCGGGCCTTGCTCAGCTCGCGCTTGAGGATCTGCTCGGACTTGAGGTCGGCCTGGGAGACGAAGTCGGCCGGGCCCTTCTTGCTGACCTGCAGGTGCTCGACCTCGCCGAAGTCGCGGACCAGACCCTTGGCCGCCTTGTACGCGGCATTGACCATGACGTTGATGAGCGGCGAACGGGCTGCCACGGGCGACCTCGACGGTAAGAAAGAGCGGGCGCGGAAGCTAACAGAGGGCCCCAGAAGGGGCAACGCGACCGAACGTCCGCCGGTTCTCGCTACTCGCGGAGCAGTTCGTCGATCCCGACCACGCGCGGCGGCAGGAGCCGGATCGCGTTGTCGTCGGTCTCCGCGGCCTCGGGCTGACGGTAGCTGGTGGCGCCGATCACGCCGTAGGGGCGGCCGTCGGGGCCGTCGAGCGGCAGGCTGAGACGCTCCGGACGGCCCCTCACCGGAGTTTCTGCCCAGTGCTGATTGTAGCGTGCCGAGCCGTGCATCACGGCCGGCCGGTCGAGCAATTCGAGCCAACGGCTGCGCAGCGAGTGGTAGGCAGGCGTCGGGAAAAGCTGCGAGATCGGCATTCCGATCATTCCCGGCCGTCCCCAGGCCGACATGATCTCGTCGCCGGCCAGCGCGCAGTAGAAGTCGCGACCAGAATCGTCGAGGCGATAGATCCAGATGATCGGCAGCGCTGACTTGACCGCGATCGGGTCGATGTCCTCGCGCTGCGGCAGGCGACCGGGCTTGAGGGACGAGCGCCAGTGAGTCCACAGCAGCAGAATCCGCTGATCGTCGATCAGGAAAGGCGAGGTCATCGCGACCTCCGCGATCGCCCGAAGGCGGCGCCCGACTGAGAGTGAACCCACAACGCCATGCTCCGATGATATATGAGAAATTATCGCAAATTTTACTAAATTAATAACAGTAAATTATCAAACTAGAATCGCAAGCAACTGTAACCGGCAATGTTGAGGAGCGGCCTCGGCGGCCGATCAGTGAACCGCGGCCTCGGGGCGATGGCTCCAACGGAGCGGAAGCGTCACCGTCACTTCCGTGCCGGCGCCGAGCGCGCTGTTGATGCCGAGCCTGCCGCCGAGCTTCTCGACCATGAACTTGGCGATCGACAGGCCGAGCCCGCTTCCTTCCGGTGCGCCGGGGCCGGTCTGGCCGCGGCTGTAAGGCTTGGCGACGTCGGGCAGGCGCTCGGGCGCGATGCCGACGCCGGTGTCCTTGACCTTGAGGCTCAGCGCGTGGGTCGCCGGCTCGTTCGCCGCATGAACAGTCACCTGCCCGCCCGATGGCGTGAACTTGATCGCGTTGCCGATCAGGTTGATCAGCACCTGTCGCACGCGGCCCTCGTCTGTCTCGACCGGCGGGATGCGGTTGTCGATGTCGGCGACGATCTGGATGCCGGCCTGCTCGGCCTGGCGGGAGAGAAGGCGCGTGACCGTCAGCACGGTACGGCGGAGGTCGGTCTTGGCCGGCACCACGCGGATGCTGCCGGACTCGAGCGCGTAGACCTCCATCAGGTCGTTGACGACCTCGACCAGATGCACGCTCGCCTGATGGATGGTCTCGACATACTCGCGATACTTGTCGGCGCCGAGCGGCCCGTAGGCCTCCATCCGCATCACCTCGGCGAATCCCGAGATCGCGTTAAGCGGCGTCTTGAGCTCGTGCAGCACAGATGCCGGCGGCAATCCGCCTTCGCGCTTGGCCGCGAGATCGCGCGCCTCGGCAAGCTGGCGCTCGAGGTGCTTCTGCGCGTCCTGGAGAAGGTTGAGGCCCTGCTCGAGACGCTCGATCCGCTTCTTCACCGCCTCCGGCGTCTGGCCGAGGCCGGCGACGTGGCGGCGAAGCACGGCGAGCTCGGCGTTCATCTTCACGCGATGGCGAAGCTCGCCCTCCGGCGTGCCGAAGGCGATCCAGTCGTCGGCGGCGCCCTCGGCCGCGGTCCGGTCGAGCAGGATCACCCGCGGCCGGTTGGCGCCTTCGAGCCAGCGGCGGTCGAGAGCGCCGGATTCGGCGATGATGATCAGCGCGTTGCCGTTGCCATCACCGGGCTGCGCCACGAAGGAGTAGCCGTCGGGAGTCAGCATCTCGACCAGCGCAAGCCGACGCGCCTCGAGGCCCACGGCCACGAGGATGCGTGCATTGCGATGACCCAGGGCGTCACCTTTCGCCGGCGTCTCCCCCATGCCTCCCCCAGGCGGCCGGAATTGAGGGGCGTAGAATGGTCAGCGGGGTCCGCTCCCGCAACCAAAATTACGTACTAATAGTTAACTAATCCCCCGTAGGCCTTAACCGGCCTTCGTACATGCGATCGGCATAGCCGTCGCGGGTTTGCGGCAGCTTCCATCCCAGCAGCTTCGAGGCGACCAGCGTCCTGAGAATCTGGGCGGTGCCGCCGCCGATGGTGAACATCCGCGCATCCCTGGCCATGCGCTCGAGCGGCAGGTTGCGCGAGTAGCCGCGCGCGCCGTGGATCTGCAGCGCATCGTTAACCACCTTGATCGCGGTCTCCGACGCCAGGATCTTCGCCTGCGCCGCCTCGACGGGATCGGGGAATCCCGCTCCGGAGGCCGACCGCCAGATCATCAGCCGCGCCGCCTCCAGGCCCATCGACATGTCGGCCAGCATCCATTGCAGGCCCTGGAACTCGGCGATCGGACGGCCGAACTGCTCGCGGGTCCTGGCGAAGTCGAGCGCAAGGTCGAACGCGCCCTGGGCGATGCCGAGCGCCACCGTGCCGGCGCCAGTGCGCTGGGCGTTATAGGCGTTCATCAGCCCGGCGAATCCGCGCTGGACTCCCTCCGGCGGCACCAGCGCCATCGTCTCCGGCACCTCCAGATTCTCGAGCAGGATCTCGGTCTCGGGGATTCCCCTCAATCCCATCGCCGGCTCGCGCCGGCCGATCGTGAGCCCCTTGTCGCCCAGCATCGCGATGAAGCCGCCGATGCCGCGCGAGCGGCCGCCTTCGACAACGCGGGCGAAGATCAGGTGCAGCTTCGAGACGCCGCCGCCGGTGATCCAGTGCTTCTTGCCGTTCAGCACCCAGCGGTCGCCGCGCTTCTCGGCACGGGTCGTCATCTCGGTTGCCGCCGAGCCCGCCTCCGGCTCGGTGATGCAGATCGCCGGTTTGTCGCCGGACAGCACCTGGCGCGATGCCAGCCTCCGCTGCTCCTCGGAGCCGTAGCTGAGGATCGCCCCGATCGCGCCCATGTTGCCTTCGACGACGATGCGGCCGGTGACTCCGCAGGCCTTCGCCATCTCCTCGATCACCAGCACCGCGTCGAGATACGAGCGCCCGGGGCCGCCATATTCCCTGGGCACGGTCATACCCATGAATCCCGCCTCGGTCAGCGCCTTCACATTGTCCCACGGATAGGCCTCGGTTCGGTCGACCTCGGCCGCCCGCGGGGCGATCACCCGGCGGGCGAGATCGCGGGCCTTTTCCTTGAGTTCGATCTGGACGGGGCTGAGCGTCAGCATGCGGCGTTCCAGGCTGGAGGAGACCGACAGTAGCGCTCCGCGCTTGCCCTGGTAAATTACCGCGCAGGGGGAGCAGGAACATGAGGCTTTGGCTCGCCGTCCTTGGCATTCTTGCCGCGCTGGCGGATCCCGCCGTGGCGCAGGAAGGCGCGCATGCCGGCTACTACTATCCGGAACCACAGAGCCGGGAGGAATACGTCTCCCGCGCCCGGACCATGCTCGATGCCGACCGCTCGCGCCGGCTGCAGTTCACCCAGTCGCTGACCCTGGGCCAGCTCGAGAGGCCCTACCCGCCCTCCTTCGCGATCTTCGCCAAGGGAGACGAGGCCGAGAAGCTGATCATCCTCAGCATGACCGCAGGCTATGCCGACACGCTCTACCGGATGCGCGGGTTCCTGGCGATCCTGACACATGTCTCGCGCGAGAGCCCGCTGTTCACCTCATTCAAGGTCGAAGAGATCTTCACCTTTCTGGACCTTCTGAAGATGCTGGGATTCCAGCAACTCACGGTCAGCGACGGCGACCGCTACGCCCATCTGATCGTCATCAAGTAGCTTCCTTCCAGCCACAGCGCCGGCCGCATCATGAACGCGTCGTTTCGCCGTCTCCTGTCTATTGCCGTGCCGCTCCTTTTCGCCTGCGCTTCGGACGCGCTGGCGGCGGAGGCGCACTTCGACGCGCGGCATCTGGGGCTCCTCTGGGTCGCGCCGTTTGCGGGCCTGCTGCTCTCGATCGCTGTCCTGCCCCTGGTTGCGCCGAGCCTCTGGCACCATCATCAAGGCAAGATCGCCGCCGCCTGGGCGCTGGCCTTCGTCATGCCCTTCGCCGTGACGCAGGGGGTCGGGGTGGCGGCGGAGGCCGTCCTTCACACAGCTCTGATCGAGTATGTGCCTTTCCTCGTGCTGCTCTTCGCGCTGTTTACCGTGGCGGGCGGCGTCCATGTGCGCGGAAACCTGCACGGATCGCCGGAGATGAACACCGGCCTCCTCGCCATCGGCACCGGCCTTGCCAGTTTCACCGGCACGACGGGCGCGGCGATGCTGCTGATCCGTCCGACGATCAGGGCAAATGACGCGCGCCGCCACAACGTGCACGTCATCGTCTTCTTCATCTTCCTGGTCGCCAATGTCGGTGGCTCGCTGACGCCGCTCGGCGACCCGCCCCTCTTCCTGGGCTTTCTGCAGGGCGTCGGCTTCTTCTGGACCATGACCCACATGGCCGCGCCGCTCGCCGTGACGGCGGCAATCCTGCTCGCGCTCTTCTACGTGCTCGACAGCTATCTCTACCGGAAGGAAGGCCTCTCGCGTCCGGTGAAGGATCCGACACCGGATTCCGCGCTCTCGATCGATGGCAAGATCAACATCCTGCTGCTGCTCGCGATCATCGCCGCCGTCCTCGCCAGCGGCGCCTTCGAGCAGGGCGCGATGGTTTCGATCTTCGGCATCCCGGTTCCCATGCTGGGGCTTGCACGCGATGCGGCGCTTCTCGTCGTGGCGTACCTGTCGTGGAGGCTCACGCCGCAGAGCGCCCGCGTCGGCAACGGCTTCACCTGGGGGCCGATCATCGAGGTGGCGAAGCTCTTCGCCGGCATCTTCGCGACAATCATCCCGGCCATCGCTATCCTGCGTGCCGGCATCGAAGGCGCGCTGGCTCCGGTGGTCCGCATGGTGACCGCCTCCGACGGCAGTCCGATCAACGCGATGTACTTCTGGCTGTCCGGCGGCCTTTCCAGCTTCCTCGACAACGCGCCCACCTACCTCGTCTTCTTCAATGTCGCCGGCGGCGACGCGCAGAGGCTGATGGGCCCGATGGCCGGCACGCTGCTCGCGATCTCCGCGGGATCGGTCTTCATGGGCGCGATGACCTATATCGGCAACGCGCCGAACTTCATGGTCAAGGCCATCGCCGAAGAGTGCGGCATCCGCATGCCGAGCTTCTTCGGTTACATGGCTTGGTCGGTTGGCATCCTCGTTCCTTGCTTCGTCGTGCTGACCTGGTTGTTCTTCCTCTAAAGCGAAGGCATCTCCCGTGAGCAAAGTGATCCTGGTGACCGGCGGCAGCCGCGGCATCGGCCGGTCGGCGGCGAAGCTGGCCGGCGCGCGCGGCTGGTCGGTCGGCGTCAACTACGCGGACAATGCGAGAGCCGCGGCGGAGACCGTCGCCGAGGTCGAGAAGGCCGGCGGCAAGGCGATCGCGATCAAGGGCGACGTCGCCTCCGAGAAGGACGTGATCGCGATGTTCGACGCCACGTCGAAGGCCTTCGGCTACGTCGACGGCCTCGTCAACAACGCCGGCATCATCGCGCCGTCGCTGCCGCTTGCCGAGATGACGGTCGATCGAATGCGGCGCCTGTTCGAGGTCAACATCCTGGGCTCGTACATGTGCGCGCGCGAGGCAGCGCGGCGAATGTCGACCTCGCGCGGCGGCAAGGGCGGCGTGATCGTCAACCTCTCCTCGGCCGCGGCACGCCTGGGCTCGCCCAACGACTTCGTCGACTATGCCGGCTCGAAGGGCGCCATCGACACCTTCACGATAGGGCTGTCGAAGGAGCTGGGACCCGAAGGCATCCGCGTGAATGCGATCCGGCCGGGCCTGATCGACACCGAGATCCACGCGGTCGCCGGCAGTCCCGACCGTGCCTTTACCCTCGGCAAGCAGATGCCGCTCCGCCGCGCCGGCACCGCCGACGAGGTCGGTGAGGCGATCATCTGGCTGCTCGACGACGCCTCGTCCTACGTCTCGGGTTCCATCCTGGACGTCGCCGGCGGACGCTAGGCCGGCCGGCGCCAGAGGATCAGGGTCCCCAGCGCGCCTGACAGTACGGATCCGGCAAGGACGCCGAGTTTGAGGCGGGTCGCATAGTCGGGGCCCATCCCCTCGAAGGCGAGCGCGCCGATGAAGAGGCTCATGGTGAAGCCGATGCCGCAAAGCACGCACACGCCGAAAAGCTGACGAGGCGTCGCTTCCGACGGCATCTGAGCGACTCCAGCCCGGATCAGGAGCCAGGCCGAACCGAAGACGCCGATCGCCTTGCCGGCCAACAGGCCGGCGGCGATGCCGAACGGGATCGGATCCAGCAGGCTGCCCGGACTCACTCCTTCGAGCGAGACGCCGGCATTGGCGAACGCGAACATCGGCAGCACGGCAAACGCGACCCAGGGATGCAGGCCGTGTTCGATCGCCGAAGCCGGAGAGTTTCCTTTGCCGTCGCTCAACGGGATCGCGAAGGCGGTGATCACGCCGGCAAGGGTCGCATGGACGCCCGACTTGAGGACGCAGACCCAGATCGCGAGGCCGACGACGAGATAGACGTCGACGCGCGCGATACCGGCCCGATTCAAAGCCAGCAGCAGCAGCCCGCCGGTCGCTGCACCGGCGATCATCGCGGGCGACAGATTATCGGCATAGAAGACGGCGATCACGACGATCGCGCCGAGATCGTCGATGATCGCGACCGCCGTCAGGAAGACCTTGAGCGAGGTCGGAACCCGGGTGCCCAGCAGCATGACGATGCCGATCGCGAACGCGATGTCGGTCGCAGCCGGAATCGCCCACCCGCGCAGGGCAACCGGATCGCCAAGATTGACGATCGTATAGATCAGAGCCGGAACGATCATGCCGCCGAGGGCCGCGCAGGCCGGCAGCATCGCCTGCCCGCGCGAGGCGAGCTCGCCCTCCACGACTTCGCGCTTGATCTCGAGCCCGACCACCAGAAAGAAGACCGCCATCCAGAGGTCGTTGACCCAGAGCAGCAGGGGCTTGGCGATCACGATGGCGCCGCCGACATCCACGGTGCCGGGAATGTCCGTGAATGCTTGGTAGACGTCGTGCCACGGAGAGTTGCTGATCAAGAGCGCCGCGACCGCAGCGACCGCCAGCACCATTCCGCCCGCGGCTTCATGCGCGAAGAACGCAGAAAATGCGTTGCGCGGCAGACTGCCGCCATCGTTCGATCTGCTCATGGCTGGTCCTCGGTCAATCTCGATTTCGAGGGGCCAAAGAGACGCCCTCCGCGCCGCCGGGAACGGCGCCCAGCGGAAGCTACTCTCGACCGGACCGAGTCGCCAGCAGAACGGCCACCCTCACGCCGCGACGCTCTCCCCGCGTTTCCGCCGTGGCCATTGCATCGCGGCGACGAGCACCGCCAGCGCCAAGCCGATGGCGTGGGGATAGGGCACGTCCCAGGAAGTGACGAGGTTCATCACCGCATCGAGTGGCGCCGGGAAGCAGAGCAGGAAACCGGCGAGCGCCAGCAGCCCGCGTTCGAGCCGGGTCGTCGCGGTCAGGAACCGGGACTTGAGCGATCCGGCGAAGGCGGCGATGCCGGCGGCGGCGACCACCGTGATCCAGATGATCTCGGTCCAGCCGCCGCCCTTGGGGAACGTGAGCAGCAGGCCGACGCCGTTCGGATCGAGCACGAACATGAACGGCGTGACGAAAGCCGGCATCGTGTACTTCCACGACTGCAGCGTCGTCCGGTAGGGATCGGCACCGGTGATCGCGGCGGCGGCGAACGGCGAGAGCGCCGTCGGCGGCGACACCTCGGAGAGCACCGCGTAGTAGAAGATGAACATGTGCGCGGCGTAGTCGGGCACGCCGAGCTTGATCAGCGCCGGCGCGGCGATCACCGCACAGATGATGTAGGAGGCCGTCACCGGCACCGCGAGGCCGACGATCCAGACGATCAGCGCCGTGTAGACCGCAGTCAGCACCAGGCTGCCGCCGGCGAGGTCGATCGCGATCGAGCTGAACTTGAGGCCGAGTCCCGTCAGGGTCACGACGCCGACGATGATGCCGGCGGCCGCACAGGTGGTCGCGGCGTTGAGCACGCCGATCGAGCCGTCGGCAAGCGCACGCACCAGCTTCGCCGGCCCGACCGCGGTGTCGCGGCGGAAGAAGCTGACCGCGTAGGCGATCACCGTCGAATAGAACACCGCCAGCGTCGCCGAGAACCCGCCGAGCATGAAGGCGATGATCGCGACCAGCGACAGGAAGTGGAACCAGTAGCGACGGCTGAGCTCGCCGACCGACGGCGTCTGCATGCGTTCGCCGGTGTCGTTCGCATATTGGCGGACGTCGAGCTCCACCATCACGAACAGCGCCAGGTAGTAGAGGATGGTCGGGATCACCGCCATCCGGATCACGTCGAGGTAGGAGATCTTCAGGAACTCGGCGATCAGGAACGCGGCGGCGCCGAGCACCGGCGGCGACAGGATCGCACCGAGACCACCCGCGGCGAGGAGGCCGCCGGCCGCGTCGCCCGGATAACCGATCTTGCGGAGCATCGGCCAGGCGACCGATCCCAGCGTCACCGTGGTGGCGACGCCGGAGCCCGAGGGTCCGCCCAGCAGGAACGAGGCCATGACCACGGTTCGGCCCGACGAGCTCGGCTTGCCGCCCATCGCCGCGAAGGAGAAGTCGATGAAGAACTTGCCGGCGCCTGACTGCTGGAGGAACGCGCCGTAGATCGTGAACAGGATGATCAGGGTCGAAGACACGTCGACGGCGGTGCCGAATATGCCTTCGAGCGTCATGTAGAGATGGCCGACCAGCCGGTCGATGCCATAACCGCGATGGGTCCACGGAGCGGGTAGCGATGGCCCGAACAGCGCGTAGAGAATGAAGGCGATCGCAACCACCGGCATGATCGGTCCCGACGTCCGCCGTGCCGCCTCCAGCACCAGGACGACGAAGACGATGCCGACGATCACGTCGATGTCGTTCGGCAGGGACGAGCGGTCGGTGAAGTCGTCGCCCCCCTGCAGCATGTAGACGATCGTGGCGATGGCGGCCGCAGCCATCGCCCAGTCCCACGGCATGACCCGGTTGCGGAAGCCCCGGGCGATCGGGAACAGGAGGAAGGTCAGGACCAGGATGCAGGCGACATGCACGGGCCGAAGCGTCTGCGTCGCGACGATGTCGTAGGCGGCGTAGAGGTGGAAAAGCGAGACGCCGACGGCGAGCGCGGTGACCGCGGGGCCGAGCATTCCTTTGAGGCGGTTGGCCACGCCCTCCTCGGCCGCGACGAATTCCGCCGCCTTCTTCAGCGCGTCCTCGCTGACCGCGGCGTCCTTCGTCGCCTTCTCCTCCGACATCCGCTCTCCCCTTTCAAACGCCGCGGCCCCGATCCTCGCAGATCGGGGCCGCTGCCTTTCTTGCTCTTGAGGCTTCGCCGTCTATTTGACGGTGATGCCCTTCTCGGCGAAGAACTTGATCGCGCCCGGATGGAAGCTGACCGGCGTGTTCTCGTTCCTCTGGTACTTGAGGTCGAAGTTCTTGGCCTCGGCATGGACCGCGATCAGGTCGGGCTTCTTGTCGAACATCAGCTTGACGATGTCGTAGGCGACCTTCTCCGGCATGCTCTCGTTGACCACCAGCAGGTTCCAGACGCTGGCGATCTGGTTGTCGCCGGCCATACCCGGATAGATGTCCTTGGTGATCACGTCCTTGGCGTAGAGCGGGCCGTACTTCTTGTTCATCGCCTCGACCGCGTCGGCATGGTCGACCATCTTGATCTTGGTACCCGGCGTCGCGGCGAGATCGGTCACCGCCGAGGTCGGCAGGCCGCCGACCCAGAAGTAGGCGTCGATCTTCTTGTCCTTCATGGCGGCGGTCGACTCGGCGACGCCGAGCCGCTCGCGCTTCATGTCCTTGTCCCTATCGAGGCCGACCGCCTCGATCAGGCGGAAGGCCATCACCTCGGTGGCGCTGCCCGGCGAGCCGGTCGAGACGCGCTTGCCCTTGAGGTCGGCCATCTTGGTGATGCCCGTGCCTTCGACCGTCACCACATGCATGCGGTTAGGGTACATGACCATCAGGGCCTTCGCCGGCACCTTGGCACCGGTGAACTTGTCCTGGCCGTTGACGGCGTCGAGCGCCGCGTCGGCCATGGTCATCGCGACCTCGGCCTTCTTGGCGCCGATGAGCTTCAGGTTGTCGACCGAGCCGCCGGTCACCTCGGCCGTCGCCGAGTAGCCCGGGATCTTCGAAAGCAGGTTCGCCATGCCGCCGCCGAGCGGGTAGTAGACGCCGCCGGTGCCGCCGGTGACGATCGACAGCTTGACGTCCTGGGCCGCCGCCGGTGCTGCGAGCCCGACCGCGAGGGCCGCGGCGAGAAGAAGGTTGCGAGTGCGCGCCATGATCATTCACTCCCTTTGCACGGTGTTTTCCCGACTGTAGCAACCGGCCGCTTCCGGCGAAAGCCGCTTGCCCCGGCCGGCCGCCGCCGCTACGGTCGCCGCCGATTCCATTCAGAGGCGATTGGCCATGGAGATGACCGGCGAGCAGCGCCTGCCTGCCCCGCGCGAGGTGGTGTGGGCGGCGCTCAACGACCCCGAAGTCCTGAAGCAGTGCATTCCCGGTTGCGAGGAGATCGAGAAGCTCTCCGACACCGAGATGACCGCCAAGGTCGCGGTCAAGGTCGGCCCGGTCTCCGCCAAGTTCACCGGACAGGTCACCTTGAGCGACCTCGATCCGCCCAATGGCTACACCATCTCCGGTGAGGGAAAGGGCGGCGTCGCCGGGTTCGGCAAGGGCGGCGCCAAGGTCACGCTGGCACCGGACGGCGACGGCACGATCCTCCGTTACGAGGTCACCGCCAGCGTCGGCGGCAAACTCGCCCAGATCGGCGCCCGCCTGATCGACGCGACCGCCAAGAAGATGGCCGAGGATTTCTTCGGCCGCTTTTCAGGGATCGTCTCGGCTAAGACCGGCGGGGCACCTGCGCTCGCCGCGGCTCCGGCCGCGCCTGCCGAGCCGCCGCAGACGCCGTCGCTGGGAACGATGCTGGGCAGCGTCGGCGCCCCGCGCTCGGGCTTGAGCCCGATGACCTGGGTATCGCTGATCGTCGTCATCGTCCTGCTCGTTCTGCTCGTCGTGATGCGATGACCGTCCCCGACGACCGTGCGCTCGCGATACATGCCCGCGCCTGGCCATTCGAGGAGGCGCGGCGCGTGGTGCAGCGCTACGAGAAGGCGCCGCCGGCGAAGGGCTACGTGCTGTTCGAGACCGGCTACGGCCCCTCGGGATTGCCGCATATCGGCACCTTCGGCGAGGTCGCGCGCACGACCTGGGTGCGCCAGGCGTTTCAGCGCCTGTCAGACATCCCGACCAAGCTCTTCGCCTTCTCCGACGACATGGACGGGCTCCGCAAGGTGCCCGACAACGTGCCGAACCCGAAGAAGCTGGCCGAGTATCTGGGCCAGCCGCTGACCTCGGTGCCGGATCCGTTCGGATCGAACGAGAGCTTCGGCGCCGCCAACAACGCGCGCCTTCGGGCATTCCTCGACGGCTTCGGCTTCGAGTACGAATTCCTGTCGGCGACCGATTGCTATCGCTCCGGGCGCTTCGACGCGACCTTACGGAAGATCCTCGAGCACTACGACGAGGTCATCAACGTCGTGCTGCCGACGCTGGGGCCGGAACGGCGCGCGACATACAGCCCGTTCCTTCCCGTCAGCCCGCGCAACGGCAAGGTGCTCCAGGTACCGATCGTCGCCCGCGACGTCGCCGCCGGCACGGTCAGCTATCGCGACCCCGACACCGACCAGCTGACCGAGGTGCCGGTCACCGGCGGCGCCTGCAAGCTGCAATGGAAGTGCGACTGGGCGATGCGATGGGTGGCGCTCGGCGTCGACTACGAGATGTCGGGCAAGGACCTGATCGACTCCGTCAAGCTGTCGAGCCAGATCTGCCGGATCCTGGGCGCGGCTCCGCCGGAAGGCTTCAACTACGAGCTCTTCCTCGACGAGAAGGGCCAGAAGATCTCGAAGTCGAAGGGTAACGGCCTCGCGGTCGAGGAGTGGCTGCGTTATGCGCCGCCGGAGTCGCTGGCACTTTACATGTTCCAGTCGCCGAAGAAGGCGAAGCGCCTGTTCTTCGACGTGATCCCAAGAGCCGTCGACGACTACCTGACCTTCATCGAGAAGTACCAGGCCGAGGAACCGGCGAAGCGGATGGAGAATCCGGCCTGGCACCAGCACGACGGGCATCCGCCGGAGGTCTCCTCGCCCGTCAGCTTCGGCCTGCTGCTGAACCTCGCGAGCGTCGCGCACGCCGAGGACAAGGGCGCGATGTGGGGCTTCATCAGCCGCTACGTGCCGAACGCGACGCCGGCGACCGAGCCTTTCCTCGACCGGCTCGTCGGCCATGCGGTCGCCTACTACAAGGACCAGATCAAGCCGGCGAAGACCTATCGCCAGCCGACCGACATGGAGCGCGTCGCGCTCAAAGACCTCGCCGACAGCCTCGGCAAGGCGCCGGCCGGCGCGGATGGCGAAGCGCTGCAGAACCTCGTCTACGAGGTCGGCAAACGCCACGCCTTCACCGATCTCCGCGCCTTCTTCCAGGCGCTCTACGAGATCCTGCTCGGCCAGAGCCAGGGCCCGCGCTTCGGCGGCTTCGTCGCCCTCTACGGCGTCAACGAGACGATCGCCCTTGTCCGCCGCGCACTCGCCGGCGAGGACCTGGCGAAGGGCTGAGGTCTACGCCCCCTTGTGGGCGTATTCCCAGTAGAGCTCCCGCGCGCGCTTGTAGACGGGGCCCGCCTGCAGGTGGCGGTCCTCGACGCGGGTGCAGGGCTGGACCTTGGCGTAGTTGCCTGACGAGAACACCTCGTCGGCCTCCAGCACCTCCTTCACCTTCACCGTGCGTTCCTGCACCTCGTAGCCGCCCTTCTTCAGGAGGTCGATGATCCGCGCGCGGGTCACGCCGGGAAGGAAGGTGCCGTTGAGGATCGGCGTGCTCACGACACCGTCCTTGACGAAGAACAGGTTCGCGGTCGCGAACTCGGCGACGTTGCCGTTCATGTCGCGGACGATCCCGTTCTCGAAACCCTTGGTCTTCGCCTCCATCATGATGCGGCCGGCGAGCGGATAGAGGCAGCTCGCCTTGGCGTCGGTCGGCGCGGTCTCCGGGGACGGGCGGCGGAACTGCGAGACGCAGGCCGAGAAGCCGCCCTTCGGCAGCGGCGACTCGTAGACAGAGCACATGAAGCGCGTCGTGGTCGGATCCGGATCGATCCAGCCGCCCTCGGCGAAGAACATCGGCCGGATGTAGAGCTCCGAGTTCTTCGGGAACTTGCGCACACCCTCCCTGCAGATCTCTTCGATCTCGCCGGCGCTCAGCATCGGCTTCATCAGCATGTTCTCGGCCGAGCGCACGGCACGCTGGCAATGCAGGTCAAGGTCGGGCGTGACGCCCTCGAAGGCGCGGGCGCCGTCGAAGATGACCGACGACAGCCAGGTCGCGTGGTGCATAGGACCGAGGACAAGCGGATTTCCTTCGACCCAACGGCCGTCGACATAGGTCCAGGCTTTCATGGAGGCTCCGAACGGGGTGGTCCAAGAAGTCTAGCCCCGCGATTCGCGCAACGCTACCCGTTGTCCTTGGGCTCGTCGGATCCCGTGCCATCCGAGTCCGGCGTCTCGTTGGTCGGAATCCGATAGCCCTCGCCGAGCCAGCGATGCAGATCAACGTCCGTACAGCGCTGCGAGCAGAACGGCTTGTACGCCGTCTCCGGCGGCTTGCCGCAGATCGGACATTTCGCCGGCTTGCGATCGGCAAGACGCGTGACCTCGGCCACTAGTCCCTCACCACGTCGAACTGCTCCGGTCCGTAGCCCGGCTTCGCCTCGAGCGCAACCGCATGGCCGGTTTCCTTGAGCGCCGGAGCGCCCTCGCCTTCGAGCCACGCGATCACCTCGGGTGCCGCGACCAGCCTGAGCCGTCCGCCGTCGGCGCGCGCGAGCACCTGCAATGCCGCCAGCGCCGCGGTCTCGACCGGCGATGACCGGAGCCGCGCCGAGAGGCTCGGGCCAAGGCACGGCCGCGTCATCTCGTAAAGCCCGGCGCGAGTCCAGCCGAGGCACTCGACTCCCTGCGGATCGGTGGCCACCGCCGCCTTCATCGCCGCATCGATGCGCGCGCGATCCGCCTTGCCTTCGACCAGGGGGAAATCCACGACGAGGGTTCCGCCGAGTTCGCGGAACCGGATCAGCCGGCCGATCTCGTGCGCTGCGGCAAGGCAGAGCTCGATCCGATTGCCGGTGCCGTTGACGTCGAAAGCGGTCAACGTCTCGCCTTCCTCGACCACCAGGCGACCGCCGGCGATCGGGATGTCGCGCGCCAAGGCCCGGGCGAACTCGTCCTCGATGCCGAGCGTCTCGAACGGACGATCCACCTTCTCGACGGGGACCGAGGCCGCACGCAGCTTCGCCGCGGTCGCGGCGTCCCCGGCGACCAGTCGCCCGGGACGGAGCTGGCGCACCAGCAAGGTCGGCGTATCGGGCGGCGTCCACAGAAGGCGCGGCGGCGCCCCGCCGAGCTGCGGCTCGATCTTCCGCCACTGCTCGGCGAGATCGCGCCAGATCGCTTCGAGATCGTCGCCCTCGCGCGCCGCGGTGCGGACGAGCATGCCGGGACCTGCCTCGACCAGGCCTTTCAGTCTTTCGCGAAGACGCTTTCGCGCTGACTCAGGCAACTGGCGGGAGATGGCCAGGCCAGGCTGGGACGTCAGCGCCAATACGCCACCATCGAGCACGAGCGCGCGCGCGACTTCCGGCCCCTTGCCGGCGACAGCACCTTTGACCAGCTGAACGGCGACCGCCGAGCCCTCGACGAGAGGCCCGGACGAGGCCGGCAGGAACGCCGGCACGGCACCGCCGATGTCGAGGAAGGCACCGACACCCGGCTCGACACGCACGACGCGCGCGAGATGGATCGCACCGAGGCGGGCCGACTTGCCGAGACGCTCGAGGCGGACCTCGACCGTGCGACCGTCCTCGCGAATTGCGATTCGCGTCTCGCCGGGATTGCGCTCGACGACGAGCTCGATCACCGGAAGCCTAAGCCCGTCAGCATCGCATAGGTCTCGGCGAGGCCGAGGCCGACGACGTTGGAATAGGAGCCGCGGATCTGGGTGATGTAGGCGGCGGCCCCGCCCTGGATCGCATAGCCGCCGGCCTTGCCGCGCCAGTCGCCGGCCGCGACATAGGCGGCGATCTCGGCGTCGGTCAGGCGCTTGAAGGCGACGACCGTGGTGATCAGGCGCCGGCGCTTCGTGCCGTCGGGCGCGCGCACGGCGATGCCGCCGATGACGCGATGGCGCCGGCCGGAGAGAGACGTGAGACATTCGAGCGCGTCCGCCTCCGTCTCGGCCTTGGGCAGCATGCGCCGGCCGAGTGCCACCACGGTGTCGGCCGCCAGCACGAAGGCATCGGGATGCTTCGGGGCGATCGCGTCCAGCTTGGCGTCGGCGAGCCTGAACGCCAGGTCGGCGGGAAGCTCACGCTTGAGCGGGGTTTCGTCGAGATCGGCGGCGTCGACCGCGTCGGGCTGCCAGCCGATCTGGGCCAGGAGCTCGCGGCGTCGGGGCGATGCCGAGGCGAGCACGAGGCGCGCGCGCCGGGACGGCGCGGCCATCGGACTTACTTGAAGCGGAAGGTGATGCGCCCCTTGGTCAGGTCGTACGGGGTCATCTCGACATTGACCCGGTCGCCGGCGAGGACGCGGATGCGGTTCTTGCGCATGCGGCCCGAGGTGTGGGCCAGCACGATGTGCTCATTGTCGAGCTTCACCCGGAACATCGCATTGGGCAGAAGCTCGGTGACGGTGCCCGAAAACTCGATGACGTCTTCCTTCGGCATGCAAACTCCGTAGTTGCGGGGCGAAAACCGGCGGAAAGTGGGCTCAAGGGGCCGCCCGGTCAAGGGAATTTGGCCCATTTCCCTTAGGAATGAACGGTTTCAGCGGCCGAACAGCCATTCCGCGGCAGCGGCGCGTGTGAACGGCGGCTCGCCCTTCCCGCCCCAGCGCTCCCAGTCTTCGGCGCTCGGCGGCTCGGCCGGCCGGAAAGCGAGTCCCTCATCGGGCGCCATCCGGCCGCTCATGAACAGGCGCTGCACAGGGGCGAAGCTCGGGTGGTCGACCGGCACGTCGACGATCCAGGCGAGCGGCACGCCCTCGCCGAGGAGCGACGCCTGGAACGCGCCGAGCCTGGCCGGATCGGCATGGACCTTCCGCGGCGTCAAATCGTGATCGAGCGCGAAGGCCGCCAGCGCGCCGGCCGCCTCGCCGATGTTCCACTCGACCGGGTGCAGGCGATAGCAGCCATTGGTGATGTGAGTGGTGCCGATGTTCTTCGCCGCGGCGATAAGATTGGTCAGGCGGATCGGCAGCAGCGCGCCGAGCGGGATCTGGAACGGCCGCGTCCGGCAGCTGACGCCGACATCGTCGGGGCCTGAGTTGTGAATGTCGATCGGATACCATCCGATGCCGACCGAGTCGATGAAGTGCTGGGCCCGGGGTCCCGGCTGGAACGCCGTCGACACCTCGCGCTCGACCACTGTCTTGATCGCGCGGATGCGCCGGCTCTCGCGGATGTAGGGAAACTTCGCGAGTCCGTCGCCTGTGCCCATGATGTCCGGCCGGAGCTTGAGCTCGGACGCGCCGAGGCGGTCTCCGGTCGCCGGCGCCTCGGTCTGCACCCAGTGGAGAAAGCCCAAGCTCGCGCGCTTCGCGTCCTGCAGCGCCCGGGCGACGTCGAGCGGCGGGCGATCGATCAGGCCGGCATCGCGATAGTCGTTGCCCGGCCAGTTGAACATCGTGAGGTCGGCCAGATAGGTGCGGTCGAACTGCGCGGCGGCGACCAGCCGGCGATAGGTCCAAAGGCCGCCCTTGGTCCCGGGCATCGTGTCGAAGACCTTGTAGGCGAGCCAGCCGCTCTCCTCGCCGTAGATCTCGCCGCCATGCACATGGATCCTGAGGCTATAGGGCTGGCGCTCGCGAAAATAGGCATAGCGCTCCGGCGTCGGAATCGCATGACGCTCATCCTCGGGACGCCGCTCCATCCCGAAGGTGTAGGTGAAGCTCTGGACGCAATGCGCCTTCGCCTCCTTGGGCTGGGCGTGCTCCTCGCCGGTCTCGGCGATGGTCTCGGCACCGCTCCGGTACTCCGCACCGGTCAGCGGCAGCAGATCGCCGAGCTCGGTCGCGTCGAGAACGATCCGCGGGCGGAAGCGCTTGGGCTCCTCTCCCTCCAGCGACACCGCGGTGATCGAGACGATGCGGTCGCCGTCGACGGCCGCCGCCGCGGCCTTGTGCCGACGATGGACGCTCAGCGTTCCGCGCTCGACGTAGGGCTTCAGCATTGCTTCCATTGCGGCGACCGCGACGCGCGGCTCGAAGGCGACGCGCGTGACCCAGCAGTCGCCAGGATTGAAAGCCGGGCTCCGCCCGGCATCGCCGGCGGCAGGTCGATAGTGATCGCGGAGCATCGCGCGGAGCCGGTAGTAGCTGGCGGTGCCGCCGAAGCGCTCGATGTGCTCGTGCTCGTCGAGCGCCGACACGCCCTGCGCGGTCAGCTGGCCACCGATCCAGTCGGTCTCCTCGATCAGGCAGACCCGCCGCCCGCGTCGCGCAGCCGCCAGCGCCGCAGCGACGCCGCCGGTCCCGCCGCCGACGACCAGCACGTCGCAGGCGATCTCGGTCGCCGCATCGAGGCCGGCAACCCGGATCACGGCTTCCGACGGATCGCCGTCCACCGGTACGCGCATGACGTCGAGAAGCGTGTCGAGCCTGGTTTCGCTGGCCGCCATGGTGCGACCCTAGCAGGACGGCGGAGAAGTGCGCGCGAGACCGTCGGCGGACGAACTCAGGCGATTGCCGGGCTCCGGCTCGGCGGGAATCGTTCCTGGATCCGCCGGATCAGGCCGTCGCGAACGTCCCGGTATGCGGTGAGCCTGACCTCGCGCGCGCCCTCGACGATGGTCGGATCGAAGGTCGGCCAGTATTCGACCTCGCAGGCCATGACCCGGGTCATCTCGAGCGCGCGATGATGGGCCTCGGGCGAGAGCGTCACCACCACGTCGAACGAGGTGTCGGCCAGCGTGTCGAAGGCCTTGTGGCGATGGCGCGTCAGGTCGACGCCGATCTCGCGCATCACCTCGATCGCGAAGGGATCGACCTCGCGGCCGCCGCGGAGACCGACCGAGTCGACGTAGATCCGCGTCCCATGCAGATGCTTGAGATAGCCCTCCGCCATCGGCGAGCGCACCGCGTTCTGGGTGCACGCGAAGAGGACGGCCGAGGGGAGCATGACGTTGCTCATACCCGGAGATGCAGCGCGCAGATCAAGGTGAACAGGCGCCGTGCCGTGTCGAGATCGAGCGTCACCTTGCCGGCGAGGCGCTCTATCAGCAGCTCGGAGCCCTCGTTGTGGAGACCGCGGCGGCCCATGTCGATCGCCTCGATCTGGGTCGGGCTCGCCTGCCGGATCGCGGCGTAATAGCTGTCGCAGAGGGTGAAGTAGTCCTTGATCACCCGCCGGAACGGGCTCAGCGACAGGCCTATCAGCAGCAGCGGATCGCCTTCCTCGCCGGCATCGGTACGAATGTCGAGCATCAGCCGGTTGTCCTCGACGAAGAGCCGAAGGTGATAGGGCCCGTCGTGGCCGGTGAGGTCGAACTGGTTGCTTTCGATCAGATCGTAGACGGCGACCGCGCGCTCGTGGTCGATCTCGGGTCCGCGCCGGGCGATGCTCGCCTCATCGAGTGAGATGCGGGCGATGCGGCGGGACGCGGACATGCCGGGGTCAGCGGCGGTTGAGTCGGATCGCCACCGAGCGGGCATGTGCCGGCAGCCCCTCGGCCTCGGCCAGCCGGATCGCGGCCGGGCCGATGCGGGCGAGCGCGTCGGCGGTGCAGCCGACCACGGTCGTGCGCTTGAGAAAGTCGAAGACCGACAGGCCCGACGAGAAACGCGCCGTGCGCGAGGTCGGCAGCACGTGGTTGGGCCCGGCGACGTAGTCGCCGATCGCCTCCGGCGTATGGCGCCCGAGGAAGATCGCGCCGGCGTGGCGAATCTTCGCCGCGAACGGCTTGGGATCGGCGATCGCCAGCTCCAGATGCTCGGGCGCCAGCCTGTCGATCAGAGCCGCCGCGTCGTCGAGGTGGCGCACCAGGATCGCCGAGCCGTGGTTCTCCCAGCTCTCGCGCGCGACGGCCTCGGTCGACAGGCTCTTGAGATGGCCCTCAGCGGCACGCATCACCGCGTCGATGAACTTCGGATCGTCGGCGATCAGCACCGACTGCGCGACCGGGTCGTGCTCGGCCTGCGACAGCAGGTCGGCCGCGATCCAGGCGGGATCGTTGTCGCGGTCGGCGACCACCAGGATCTCGGAGGGGCCCGCGATCGAGTCGATGCCGACGCGGCCGAAGACCATGCGCTTGGCGGTGGCGACATAGGCGTTGCCGGGACCGACGATCTTGTCGACCGCGGCGATGGTCTTGGTGCCGTACGCCAGCGCGCCGACAGCCTGCGCGCCGCCGACCCGATAGATCTCGTCGACGCCGGCGAGTTTCGCCGCCGCCAGCACCAGCGGATTGACCACGCCGTTCGGCGTCGGCACCACCATCGCGAGCCGCGTGACGCCGGCGACCTTGGCCGGGATCGCGTTCATCAGCACCGAGCTCGGATACGCCGCCCGTCCGCCCGGTACATAGAGTCCGACCGCGTCGACCGGCTTCCAGGCGAGACCGAGAGTGACGCCGTCCTCGTCGTCAAAGCCGAGATCTTCCGGGACCTGCCGGCGATGGAAGGCCTCGATGCGCCTGGCGGCCAGCTCCAGCGCCTCGCGCGTCTCGGCCGGAATCGAAGCGGCCGCCTTATCGATCTCCTCATCGGCGAAGCGGATGCCGGTCTTGCCGAGGTCGAGCTTGTCGAAACGCTGCGTGTAGTCGGCCAGCGCCGCGTCGCCGCGCGTCCGCACGTCCTCGAGAATGTCGCGGACGACGCCGGAAACGTCGTCGGTCACCGCCTCGCGATCGGCGAGCAGCGTCTCGAAGTCGGCGGCGAAGCCGGGAACCGAAGCGTCAAGCCGCCTGGGCATCGAGGCCGGCGGCAGCACGGAAGCGCTCGAGCCAATGGCGGAGCTGCTCGCTCCTTGTCTTGAAGGCGGAGCGGTTGACAGCAAAGCGCGTGGTGACATCGGCGATGTGCTCGACCTCGACCAGGCCGTTCTCCTTGAGCGTCCGCCCGGAGGCGACGAGGTCGACGATGCGCCGGCAGAGGCCCAGCTGCGGCGCCAGCTCGAGCGCGCCATTCAGCTTGATGCACTCGGCCTGCACGCCCCGGCGAGCGAAGTGCCGCTTGGTCACTTCCGGATATTTGGTCGCGACGCGGAGATGGCTCCAGCGTTGCGGATCCTCGGTCTCGGCGAGATCCTTCTTCTCGGCGACCGCAAGCCGGCACTTGCCGATGCCGAGGTCGAGCGGCGTGTAGATCTCGGAGAAGTTGAACTCCATCAGCACGTCGGATCCGGCCAGCGCCATGTGCGCGGCACCGAACGCCAGGAACGTGGCGACGTCGAAGGAGCGCACTCGGATGATCGAGAGGCCGGGCACATTGGTCTGGAAGTGGAGCTGGCGCGACTCGTCGTCGGCGAAGGCAGCCTCCGGCTCGATGCCGGCGGCACGGATCACCGGCATCGCTTCGGTCAGGATGCGGCCCTTGGGCACGGCGAGGACGAGGGTTTCGGCGGCGGACATGCTCAGTCCTTGTGCGCCGGACGGAAGATCGTCGGCCAGGACTCGCCGAAATCGTCGAGGCGGCAGGCGAGCTTCGCGATCTCGAGCCGGATCGTGGCATCGCCGGAGAAGTGGAGGTCCACCGTTCCCTGGCCGGTCTCCAGCGCCAGCAGCGCCAGGATGCGCTCGCCGTCCGCCTGCTCGATCCCGCGGCGACGCACGCGGGTGACATGATCGAAGATCAGCGCCGAGGCGATGCGCTCGCCGCCGCCGGCATTGGCGCCGCGGTCGGCTTCCCAGCGATAGCGGCTGGCCGCCAGCATGAAGCGCTTGTCCTCGGGGAAGTAGCGCATGTCGGCGATCGGCACCGCCGCGTCCTGCAGGGCAGCCGACAGGATCGCGAGATCGTCCGCGTCTTCGGCCCGGAGCTTCAGCGGCTTGGTCGTCACGGCCGACATCTCAGTCGTCGGCGGCCGCGGCCGGACGCACGCGCTCGATCGCGGCACCGCAGGCGACCAGCTTCTCCTCGATCCGCTCGTAGCCGCGGTCGAGGTGATAGATGCGGTTGACCTCGGTCGTGCCCTCGGCGGCGAGGCCGGCCAGCACTAGCGACACCGAGGCACGAAGGTCGGTCGCCATCACCGGCGCGCCGGTCAGCTTCTTGACCCCGCGGACCAGGGCGGACGACTGATGAACGGTGATGTTGGCGCCCATGCGCGAGAGCTCGGGCACATGCATGAAGCGGTTCTCGAAGATCGTCTCGGTCACCATCGAGGCGCCCTCGGCGATCGTCATCAGCGTCATGAACTGCGCCTGCAGGTCGGTCGGGAAGCCTGGATAGGGCTCGGTGATCACGTCGGTGCCGATCACGCCGTTGGATGCGGAGACGCGCACGCCGTCCGGCGTCGCGGTGACGGCGATGCCGGCTTCCGCCATGTGTTTCACCAGCGCCTCGATCATCGAGAGCTTCACGCCGACCAGCTCGACCTCGCCGCCGGTGATCGCCGCCGCGATCGCGTAGGTGCCGGCCTCGATGCGGTCGGCGACGACCGGGTAGGCGGTCCCGACCAGGCGCTTCTGGCCGACGATCCTGATGGTGTCGGAGCCGTGACCTTCGATATCGGCGCCCATCGCCTTGAGGCAACGGCAGAGATCGACGATCTCGGGCTCGCGCGCGGCGTTGACCAGCGTCGTCTCGCCGTCGGCGAGCGAGGCGGCCATGACCAGGTTCTCGGTCGCGCCGACCGAGACCGACGGGAAGACGAAGCGCCCGCCCTTGAGGCCGTTCGGCGCCCTGGCCTCGATATAGCCCTGCTGCAGGTCGATCTCGGCACCCAGCGCCTGAAGGCCCTTCAAGTGCAGGTCCACGGGTCGCGCGCCGATCGAGCAGCCGCCGGGCAGCGAAACCCGGGCATGGCCCATGCGCGCGACCAGCGGCCCCAGGACCAGGACGGACGCCCGCATCTTGCGGACGATGTCGTAGGGCGCGGTCGTGTTGGTGATCTCGCCGGCGGTCAGCTTGAGCGCCTTGCCGGTGTGGCCGCCGGAAGCATGGCCGTCCATGCCGATCTCGACCCCGTGCTGGGCGAGCAGCGTCGCCAGCGTCGAGATGTCGGCCAGATGCGGCAGGTTGACGAGCGTCAGCGTCTCCTCGGTCAGGAGACTCGCGCACATCAACGGAAGGGCTGCGTTCTTGGCGCCGGAGATCGGGATGCGGCCGGAGAGCCGTCGACCGCCCTGGATGCGGATTTTGTCCACGGTGTAAGGCCTTGAGCCCCGTAAATGGTGTTGATCGCCGTTGTAGCGGACGGGTGACTTACTCACAAGCAAGCTGGCCCCCGAGAGTGGTTACCAGCCTGTAGAACCTAGAAACGGTCGATCGGGATCCGGATATGGACGGAGCCGTCGGCCTCGGCCGGAGGGAATCGGCCGGCCCGCATGTTGACCTGCACCGATGGCAGAATGAGGGCAGGCATCGAGAGCTTGGCGTCGCGCTCACGGCGGAGCTTCACGAACTCGGCCTCGGTGACCCCTTCCCTGACATGGAGATTGCCGTCGCGCTGGGCCTGGACCGTCGTCTCCCAGACGAACCGATCTCTCCCCGGTGCCTTGTAGTCATGGCAGAGGAACATCCGGGTCTCGCCCGGAAGCGACAGAAGGCGGCGGACCGAGCGGTACAGCACCGCCGCGTCGCCGCCCGGAAAGTCGCATCGCGCGGAGCCGTAGTCGGGCATGAACATGGTGTCGCCGACGAAGATCGCATCGCCGATCCGGTAGGTGATGCAGGCAGGCGTATGCCCGGGCGTGTGCATGACCTCGACCTCGAGACCGCCGATCCGGAACCGCTCGCCCTCGGCGAAGAGCCGGTCGAACTGCGAGCCGTCGGGGATCATGTCCCAGGCGCCGAACATGGGTCGGAAGGTCTTCTGCACCAGCGGCACGTCGGAGCCGATGCCGATGGGCGCGCCGGTCACCTTCTTCAGGTGCTGCGAGGCCGACAGGTGGTCGGCGTGGACATGGGTCTCGAGGATCCAGGCGACCTTGAGGCCGCGCTTCTCGACAGCCGCCAGCACCTTTTCGGCATGGGTCGTGCGCGTGCGGCCGGACGACCCTTCATAGTCGAGCACGGAGTCGACGATTGCCGCCTCGCCGCTCTCCGGATCGGCCACCAGGTAGGTCGCCGTGAACGTCGGCTCGTGGAAGAAGCAGTCGATGTCCGCCCTGGCGGGTGCGGCCGCCTCGGTACGGGCGCGTGCCTGGGCCTTCCGCTTGCCGAGGTTCTGGCGCAGCGCTTCCGCCCTCCTCTTGTCCCGCTCCGCCTGACCCGACGCCGTCATCGACTCCCCTCTAGTCCGCGAAGCGGAACGGCAGCATTTCCAGGACTCGGGCGAGCTTCGCCTGCATGTCGGCGAGGTCGCGGCCGCCGAGGTTGATGAGGCCGTGACGGAAGCTGTAGCTGTCCTGCGGCAGTTCCGACAAGCGCATTCCGGGAATCGCCCGAACCATCACCACCGTATCGGGTATATCGCGCTCGACACGCGCGATATCGTCGTCGGTGGGCACCGCGAGGCACAGCTTGTCCTCGAAACCGCGCAGAACGAAGCTCGCTGCCGCCCTGTACCGCCCCTGCCTGCGGCCGTGATCCGGCCTCCGGCCGCAGGCGAGGTCCATCAGGATCCGGTAGCTGTTGATGCCGTCGACCTTCTCGAACAGGTCGGCGAACTGCATCGAGAGCCGGTCGTTGACCTCGATCACCATCGGTGCCGGCCGCTTCGGATCCCAGAAGAACTCGATGTTGAACATGCCGTGATCGAAGCCCAGCCCGGGCATCAGCTTCCGCGCCACGTCGGCCATCTGGGTCTGGACCTTGAGCGGCAGCGAGGATGGGTACTGGAAGCGCTTGAAGCTGACCTTGTTGGCGAATCGTATCGAATCGACGACGCCGAGAACGGTCACCTCGCCGCCATGGACGTAGCCGTCGAGCGTGCATTGGATACCCGACATCAGCTCCTCGGCCAACATCCACTGGCGGCCGCGGCCGAGCTCGGCACGCGGAGCGGCGTCCTCGATCAGCTCGATGAACGAACCCAGGAACGGCGGCAGCTTCTCGGCCGCCTGGGCAAGCGCCTGGCGGTAGCCCGCCTGATCGCCGATCCGGAAACCGAGATAGGAGAGGTACGACTTGATCGGCTTCAGCCAGAACGGCCGGCCGACGCCGAGCTCATCCAGGCCAGCCGGCCGGTCGAGGTCGACCAGGGCGAATCGCGGCGTCGAGTCCGGCACCAGCTGGCGTTGCAGTACCCGGCTCCATCCCTTGTGCTCGCAGCGCACCGCGGCGGTGAAGTCGAGGCCGGGCAGGCCGAGCTCGCGGCAGATCGCCGGCACCAGAAGGCTGGGAGGGAAGTCCTCGACCCCGATCACGCCATCTACGCGAGGCTGCGCGCGGGCGAAGGCGACCGCCCGCGCGATGTAGTCCTTCGGCCGGCAGACATAGGGATCCGACGCCTCCTCGTAGGAGCCGGTTTCGAGCAGATCGAGCCCGCCGGCGCCGGCAAGGCGATGGAGCTGGGCGCGGTCCTCGTCGCTGATCCCGACCGCGAGAAGCTTCGTCAGGCCGCCGGCGCTGGAAGCAGCTCGCGCGAGATCGGGTTCGTCCGGATGCATCGCGACCACGCTCCCTGCAGGACGGCACCCAGCGACATTGTTGCCGAGCCCAGGGCGCTCCGAAAGAGGGAACGCCACGGATTTCCCACAATTCAGTCACTCGGGGGTCATCGACCTTCGGTATCCATTCACTTCAGGCTGAACGGGAGCCCGCAATGGAAGTGGCAGCGACGATGGCGACGGCAGCGATCGCGGCGGCGCTGATCTGGGCCGCCAGCGGTCCCCTAAGTCGCCTGATCGAACGCTCGATCGACCGGACGCTCCCGGACCCGCGCTGGTTCGAGGTCTGATCCATCTGTCGGGGCGGTTGTCCCTCCGCCCTTGCAACCCCCGCCCCCCTGTGGCATGGAAGCGCCCGCCCGGCAGGCCGCTTGACGGTTGTCGGCGCTCCTAGCGTTGCCGCCATAGCTCAGTGGTAGAGCGCACCCTTGGTAAGGGTGAGGTCCGCAGTTCAATCCTGCGTGGCGGCACCAGCTTCACACTTTCGCATCGTCCTTTTCGACCGGCTTCGGCCCTGCGGGCCGTTCGAGCCTCTCCAGGGTCTGGACCGGATCCTCGAGGATGGCGCCACCGTGGCGGCCGCCGACATGTCTGCGGCCGAGGTCCGCCTCGGGCGATCCGCGTGGGACGCCGCCTTCGCCGAAGGTCGCCTTGCTGAAGGGTCTGGGATCGGGCCTGGGCATGGAAGGCTCCGGGATGCGTTCCCGGAATCAACGCGAGGGTGCCGTGCCCCGTTCCTGAGGTCTGGGTCTAGGCTTTGCGCGCGGCCGGCATCTCGTCCGACGGCGCGCCATCCTGGTTCGCGGCGTCGGGCAGGAGAACCCGGACCGCGCGCCCCCGGGGGAAACGGGCGATCGCGCGCGTACCCTGGCCGACCTGGCTTTCGAGGATCAGCTCGCCGCCATGCAACTCCATGAAGTGGCGGCTGATCGCGAGCCCGAGGCCGCTGCCCTCGATCGTCCGCGTCACCATCGAGTCGGCGCGTTGGAAGGGCTCGAAGATCTTCGCCATCATCGCTTCGGGAATGCCGCAGCCGGTGTCGGCGACGGAAAGATCGATGCCGTCGCGGCCGAGCGAGGCCTCGACCGTCACGGTTCCTCCGGCGGCCGTGTACTTGATCGCGTTGGAGAGCAGGTTGATCAGCACCTGCTTCACCGCGCGGCTGTCCGCCCGGAAGATCGGCGCCGCGTCCAGCTCGGTCCGGATCTCGATGCCGCTCGAACAGGCCCGGACATCGACCATCGCCACGCAGGATTCAACCAGGCTGGCGAGATCGACCTCTTCCTCGAACAGCTTGTGCTTTCCGGACTCGACCCGCGAGAGGTCGAGCACGTCGTTGATCAGCGCCAGCAGATGCGCGCCGCTCGCATGGATGTCCTGGGCATAGCCGCGATAGCGGTCGGACAAGGGCCCGAAGGCCTGCTCCTTGGTCAGCTCCGAAAAACCGATGATGGCGTTGAGCGGCGTCCGGAGCTCATGGCTCATGTGGGCCAGGAACTGAGACTTCGACCGGCTCACCTCCTCGACCTTGGCGAGGCTGTCGGCCAATGCCCGCTCGAGCTCCTCGGCGTTGGCCAGCATCCGGATGATGAAGAAGACGAAGACGCATAGAACCGAGAGCTGCATCACCACGACCGAGCCATGCAGGAAGACGCGCCAGAGGTTGGCGCCGTCCGGATAGACCCAGAGCGGCATCAGGTAGATCAGCAGGAAATGGTGCAGAACGCCCAAGGTTCCGCTGATCACCAGCGAGCGCCAGCAGAGCAGCGCCAGGCAGTGCGACCAGATGGCGAAGACCCACATATGGCCGCCGTCCATCTGCCAGGAACCCGTCCCGGTTAGCGCGTAGATCAGGAGGAGCACGTCGAGCAGCAGCCCGGTCGCGATCAGGCTGCGGGTGCAGAATCCGATCGGATCGGCGAGGCGCGCGAGCAGGGTCGTGCCGTGGAAGATGCCGCCGACCACCAGCACGCCGATCCAGGAGTTGCCGGCGAAGTACGCGGTGATCGCGATCGGCACCAAAAGCGCCCATTGCTCGATCAGAAGGAGGCGGGTGGAGACGCGGCGGAAAGTCTCGACGCGAGCCGGGACTGCGCCGTCGCCTTCGGCGAAGCGCGCGAGCAGCTGCCCGATCACCGGGGCCTCGCGATCAGGCAGCCGCCGAAGGCGGAGGGATTGACGACGAACCAGGCGCCGAGCTGGCGCACCCGGCGGAAGAACCCAGGGTCGTCGGATGCCGCGACCCAGATCGTCTGGTCGAAGATCGCCGAGCGCTCGGGACGGATCGGAAGCCCGCCGGCGGCGACCACGATGCGGAGCGCGTCGTCGGCCGAGACCGAGGCCGGAAAGACCACCGCCGCCGGCCGGTCCGGGCTCACCTGGAAGAGGTCGAGAAAGGCGATGGCGAGAAGAGCGAGAGCGGAGAGGACCAGACTGGGCCAGGGGCCGAGACGCCCGGTCGCGACCCGCGGCGCCCCGGAGCGACCCAGATTTTCGGCCACGTCGGTCAGTTTCCCGCTCCCATGCCGAAAAGGTAGCGGGACCTCGGTTACCTAAGGGTTAACCAAAAGTTCGCGAGCAACGATAAATTTGGCCGGTGGCGTTTACGAACCTCATTGAGACGGCGAGCGGGTGAACCCATGTGTTCCCAGCCGGGCTCGCGCTAGCATGTCGTTCCCCGAAGAGAGGCCGCCCATGTGGATGTTCCGTAAGAAGTCGCTCGACCTGCCGACCGCCGACCGGGCGCTGCCCGGGCGTGCCCAGGCGATGCCCGTCGAGAACCGGCACTTCGTCAATGGCCACCCGCTCAAAGCCCCCTTCCCTGCCGGGATCGAGACCGCGATCTTCGGGCTCGGCTGTTTCTGGGGGGCGGAACGCAAGTTCTGGCAGGCCGACGGCGTCTACTCGACCGCGGTCGGATACGCCGCCGGCATCACGCCGAACCCGACCTATGAGGAAGTCTGCAGCGGCATGACCGGCCACAACGAGGTGGTCCTGGTCGCCTTCGACCCGAAGAAGGTCGGCTTCGAGAAGCTTCTTCAGATCTTCTGGGAGAGCCACGACCCGACCCAGGGCATGCGCCAGGGGAACGACGTCGGGACGCAGTACCGGTCCGGAATCTACGTGAGCTCGGACGCCCAGCGCCGTGCCGCAGAGGCGTCGCGCGACGCCTACGCCGCGGCGCTCAAGCGCGAGGGCTACGACGCGATCACCACCGAGATCCTGGACGCGCCGCCGTTCTACTACGCCGAGGACTATCACCAGCAGTACCTGGCCAAGAATCCGGCCGGCTATTGCGGGATCGGCGGCACCGGCGTCTCCTGCCCGGTCGGACTGGCGGCGGCCGACTGACCGCCGCCCGTCGCGTACTCTTCGCCTCTAGTGGGCGAAGAGAACCGGCATCTCCGCGTTCATGATGATGTGCCTCGTGGCGCCGCCGAAGATCATCTGGCGGAGCCGGCTCTGGGTGTAGGCCCCCTTGATCATCAGGTCCGACTTCATTTCCACCGCCTCGGCGCAGAACACCTCGCCGGTGGTGCGGCCGCGCGCATCGACATGGCGGGCCGACGCGACGAGGCCCGCCTTGGTCAGGGCGCGCGCCAGCTCGTCGCCGCTCGGTCCCGGGGTCATGCCGCCCTCGACCGAGATCACCTGAAGCTCCTTGGCCTGCTTCAGGAACGGGTTGGCAAATCCGATCGTGCGCGCGGTCTCGCTGGATCCATTCCAGGCGATCATGATCCGCTCGCCGATCGTCGCCGGCACCTTGGGCGAGGCCATCAGCACCGGCCTGCCGCTCTCGAACAGCGCATCCTCGAGCGTCGCCTCGGCCAGCGACACCAGCTTGTCCGGACGCTCGACCACGATCAGGTCGAAGACCCGGCCCAGCGATCCGACGACTGCGTTCTGCTGGCCCTGCTCCTCGCGCCACTCGGCGGTGACGGATTGGGCCGAAGGCTGCGCAGCCCCGATGGGCACGTTGCGCTCCCGCATGAAGGCCTCGAAGGTCTTCCGCGCGGCGTCCCGCCGCTCCTTGTCTTCCTGTTCCAGCACACGGTCGGCTTCGACCGGGACCGCGACGCCCATCTCGCCCCAGGGAATGACGACCGGCGCCGTCGTGCCGGCGCCGAGCCCGACGACATGCGAGCCGAAGCGCCGCGCGACCAGCAATGCGGTTTCATAGACCGCCTGTCCGCCGTCGCTGCCGGGAACGGCAAGGATGCTTTTCATGACTCCCGCCTCCGTTCGTTTGCCTGCCCCTTCTTCATGGGCATGTACTTAGCAGAATTATACATCCGCGCGCCGCTGGCTAGTCATGCCCTATCCCTAAGGTGGACCCCGGCGCCGGGCCCGCGCCATACTCGCCGGGAGCAATTCCAGCCCCAAGCCCTCATCCGGAGCCTTCCCATGAAGCTGTTCGTCGCCGGCATGGCGCATGAGACCAACACGTTCTCGCCGCTGCCGACCTCGAAGCGGGCGTTCGAGGAGCTGATGATCCGCCCGAAGACCGGCCAGGGCCTGGACCGGATGGGCGACGCCTTCGGCTACAAGGATTTCATCCGCATGGGCGAGCAGTCGCAGATGCAGGTGGCAAAGAGCCTGTTCTGCTTCGCCCAGCCGAGCGCGCCGACAGTCCAGAAGGACTACGAGGAGCTCCGCGACGAGATTCTGGCCGACCTCAAGGCGGCGATGCCGGTCGACATGGTCCTGCTGATGCTACACGGCGCACAGATGGCCCAGGGCTACGACGACTGCGAAGGCGACATCATCGAGAAGTGCCGCGCCATCGTCGGGCCCAAGGTCGCGATCGGCGTCGAGCTCGATCTCCATGCCAACGTCACCCGGAAGATGATGGACAACTCGACCGTGCTGATGGTCTGCAAGGAGTATCCGCACATCGACTTCGACACGCGGGCCGAGCAGCTGTTCGACCTCTGCCTCCGCGCCCAGCGGGGTGAGGTGAAGCCGGTCATGTACAAGTTCAACGTGCCGATGCTGGGCGCCTTCCCGACCACGCGCGAGCCGCTGCGCTCCTTTGTCGACGAGACGGCGGCGATGGAAGGCAAGGACGGCATCCTCTCGGTGTCGCTGGTGCATGGCTTTTCCTGGTCGGACTTCCCCGAGATGGGGGCGAGCGTCGTCGTCGTCGCCGACGGCGACCTGGACAAGGCCAGGAAGCTCGCCACCGACCTCGGCAAGCGCTTCTTCAACATGCGCGAGCAGATCGAGAGCCCCAGGCTCGACCTCGACGACGCGCTCGACCAGGCGATGGCCGAGCCCAAGGGACCTGTGGTGATGGCCGACCGCTCCGACAATGCCGGCGGCGGCGCCGCAGGCGACTCCACTTACGTACTGGAGGCGATGATCAGGCGCGGCATCAAGAACGCGGCGATCTCGATGATCTGGGACCCGATGGCGGTGCAGTCCTGTTTCGATGCCGGCGTCGGCGCGGTCATCGACCTCCGCATCGGCGGCAAGAGCGGCAAGTTCTCAGGGATGCCGGTCGACGTGACCGCCAAGATCACGGCGCTCGCGGAGAACCCGCGCCAGTTCATGTTCGGTGCCGTCGCCCCGCTCGGCCGGTCGGCCGCGATCCATGTCGAGGGTATCGACATCGTGCTCAACTCGATCCGCCAGCAGACCTTCAGCCCGGAAGCCTTCTCCGAACTCGGCATCGATCCGAAGAAGCGCCATCTGCTGGTCGTGAAGTCGACCCAGCACTTCCACCAGTGCTTCGCACCGATCGCCTCCAAGATCATCTATGTCGGCGCGCCGGGAACGCTGTCGACCAACTACCTCCAGTTCCCCTACAAGCGCATGCCGCGGCCGATGGCGCCGATCGACAAGGTGAGCCTGTAGCCCCATGAAGCTCTTCACCGCCGGCTTCAGCCACGAGACCAATTCGTTCTCGCCGCTGCCGACCTCGAAGCGCAACTTCGAGGAGCTGATGATCCGCCCGCGGACGGGCAAGGGCATGGACCGCCTGAAGGATGCCGTCGGATACGCCGACTTCATCCGGCTCGGCGAAGAATCGCAGATGCAGGTGGCGAAGAGCCTCTACTGCGAGGCGCAGCCCTCGGCCCCGATGAACCGGAAGGACTACGAGGAGATCCGCGACGAGATCCTCGCCGACCTCAAGGCGGCGATGCCGGTCGACATGGTCCTCTTGATGCTGCACGGCGCCCATGTCGCCCAGGGCTACGACGACTGCGAGGGCGACATCGCCGAGCGGGTGCGCGCGATCGTCGGGCCCAAGGTTCCGATCGGCATCGAGCTCGACCTGCATGCCAACGTCACGCAGAAGATGCTGAAGAACGCGACCGCGCTGATGGCCTGCAAGGAGTACCCGCACATCGACTTCGCCGCGCGGGCGAAGGACCTGTTCGAGCTCTGCAGCCGTGCTGCCAGGGGCGAAATCAAGCCGGTGATGGCGAAGTTCGACGTGCCGATGCTCGGCAACTTCCCGACCACGCGCGAGCCGCTGCGCTCCTTCGTCGACGAGACGACGAGGATGGAAGGCAAGGACGGCATCCTGTCGGTGTCGCTGATCCACGGCTTCGCCTGGGCGGACTTTCCCGAGATGGGCGCCAGCGTGGTCGTCGTCGCCGACGGGAATGTCGACAAGGCGATGAGTCTCGCCGAGACCCTGGGCCGGCGCTTCTTCAACATGCGAGACAAGATCAAGAGCCCGCTCCAGTCGCTGGACCAGGCGCTCGACCAGGCGATGGCCGAGCCGAAGGGCCCGGTGGTGATCGCCGACCGTTCCGACAATGCCGGTGGCGGCGCCCCCGGCGATTCGACCTATGTGCTGGCCGAGATGATCCGGCGCGGCCTGAAGAACGTCGCGCTCGCGATGATCTGGGACCCGATGGCGGTGCAGTCCTGCTTCGATGCCGGCGTCGGCGCGGTCATCGACCTTCGCATCGGTGGCAAGACTGGGAAATTCTCAGGCCAGCCGGTCGACGTGACCGCAAAGATCACGGCGCTTGCCGAGAAACCCCGGCAATTCGTGTTCGGCGCCGAGGCGCCGCTCGGCCGGTCGGCGGCGATCCATGTCGACGGCATCGACATCGTGCTCAACTCGATCCGCCAGCAGACCTTCAGCCCGGAGTGCTTCACCGAGCTCGGCATCGACGTGACGAAGAAGCAGATCCTGGCGGTCAAGTCGGCGCAGCATTTCCATGCCGCCTTCGCGCCGTTCGCCTCGAAGATCATCTATCTCGATGCGCCGGGCGCGCTCTCGACCAACTACCTGCAATACCCGTTCAAGCGGATGCGCCGGCCGATGGCGCCGCTCGACGAGGTGACCCTGTAGGCGAAAACGAGCGGGGCGCGGACTCGCGCCCGCGCCCCTTCGGAAACTCAGGCCCGGAGCTGTAAAGGGCTTAAGCGGCCGCCTCGTCCTTGTTGCGGTACGCGAGCGCGCAATGGGACGTGCAGTAAGGACGTCCCGCGGCCGCCTGGGCACCGCAGAAATGAAAACCCGCTTCGCCCGGATGGCCGATCGGCCACCGGCAGCCGCGGTCGCTGACCATCGCAACCATCGCCGGCTTCGGCTTCGCCTTGGCCGGGCTCGGCTGGGAAAGGCCGATACGATGGGCCTTTCCGATCACCGCGTTACGGGTCACCCCACCCCCGAGAGTCTCAGCTATCTGACGAGCGCTCATACCTTTAGACCACATATCTTTAAGTTGCTGAACTCGGTCTTCGCTCCACTCCACGGTGGCCTCCCATCGAAGATCTAGGGGCTACAAAACAGCGGCCCAACTATATTCGGTGGATGAACCAAGAGCGAGTCTTTTGAAAAAACCCGCTCATCCCGGCCGACTCCGAAGGGCGCGGTATCAGCGCCCGCCGTCGAATCGACCATGCCGGGGAAACGAAGGCCGGCGCTTCTACAAGCGAGTCGCGCACTGCACAAGCGCAGGCATCCTCTTCGCGACCTTCTGTCGCGAGGATGCAACCTTCCCTTGCCGGCAAGCCCGCGCAGCGAAACGCGCATGCCTGTGCTAGCGTCCGCGGGCCGAAATCCCCAATCCGGCAGTCAAAAGCTCAAACAACGGGAGACTTAAGAGATGTCGAAACCCAGGATCCGGTGGGCAGCCGGTCTGGCAGGACTCGCGTCCTCGCTGGCCCTCGCATTCGCCGCGCCGCAGCCTGCCCAGGCCCAGAAGGTTCTGCGCGTGGTTCCCCACGCCGACCTCAAAGTGCTGGACGGCTACCAGACGACCGCGACCATCACCGGGATGCACATGATCTCGGTCTACGACACGCTTTTCGCGTGGGACAACAAGCTGAACGTCCAGCCGCAGATGGTCGAGCGGCACACCGTCTCGCCCGACAATCTGAAATACACCTTCACGCTTCGTCCGGGCCTCAAGTGGCATGACGGCACGGCCGTCACGACCAAGGACATCGTTCCGTCGCTGAAGCGCCTGTTCGCGCGCGAGACGGTGGCCAAGGTCGCGCAGCCCTATATCGGCAGCATCGACCCGGTGGACGACAAGACCTTCACCATCACGCTGAAGGAGCCGTTCTGCTGCCTGACGCTGATGATGCCCGGTACCTCGACCGCCTATGGCGGCATGTACCGCGAGAAGGAGGCGATGATCGACCCGAACACGCCGATCACCGAGACGATCGGTTCGGGTCCGTTCAAGTTCAACAAGGCCGAGTGGGTCCCCGGCGCCAAGGTCATCTACGACAAGAACACCGACTACGTGCCGCGCTCCGAGCCGCCCTCGGGCATCGCCGGCGGCAAGGTCGTGAAGGTCGACCGCGTCGAGTACAAGGTCATCGCAGATGCGGCGACCGCCTTCACCGCGCTCGGCGCCGGTGAGGTCGATCTCCTCGACCAGCCGGCCCTCGACCTGATCCCGACCGTCGAGAAGAATCCCGACGTCGTTATCGGCAACATCACGATGCTGGAGAACTACGGCGGGCTCCGCCCGAACGTGCTGCATCCGCCGTTCAACAACCCGAAGGCCCGCCAGGCCCTGGCGCTGATGGTCGATCAGACCGAATATGCGCAGGCCGCCTACGGCGATAAGAAGTACTGGCGCACCTGCATGTCGATGATGGTGTGCGGCGGTCCTTACGGCTCCGAGGCAGGCGGCGACCCCTATCGCAAGCAGGACCTTGCAAAGGCGCGCCAGCTCCTCAAGGAGTCGGGCTACAACGGCGAGAAGATCGTGGTGATCGGCGCCGCCGACATCGCGAGCCTGAACGCGCTGACGCTGATGACGATCGAGAACCTGAAGAAGATCGGCGCCAACGTCGAGCCGGTCATCGCCGACTGGGGCTCGATCGTGACCCGTCGCTCGAAGATGGACGCGCCGGACAAGGGCGGCTGGCACATCTTCCATACCACCTTCGGCGGCGCCGGCGGCTCCAACCCGCTGACCAGCCTGCCGGTCGGCACCAACTGCGACAAGGCGTGGTTCGGCTGGCCCTGCGACGCGCAGGCCGAGGAGATCCGCGCCAAGTTCGCCAAGGAGCCGAACGTCGAGAAGCAGAAGGTGCTGGCCGACGAGCTGCAGAAGCGGCTTTGGGAAGTCATTCCCTTCGTGCCGCTCGCCCAGTACACGCAGCCGGTCCCGCACCGGAAGAACGTGACGGGCCTGCTGCTGGCTCCGATCCAGGTCTTCTGGAACATGGACAAGTCGTGATCCAGCCCGCGCCTCCTTACCCCCAAGCGCAAAAAGAGAGGGCGGCGGGACCCAGTGCCCGCCGCCCTCTTCGTTTCAGGAGCCTCAGGTCAGCTCTTG
>JAEULB010000213.1 GCA_016792585.1 Rhodospirillaceae bacterium | reverse complement strand
TGGACGAGATGATCGCCCGCATCAAGCAGGTCGCCGGCTGACCTGACGGAACCTCCGGCCGCCCGGCGAACGGGCGGCCGGATTTCCCTTCGACATGACCGCGGCAGCGATCACTGGTAGCGGCACGGCCAAGCCCGTGTCGAGCTGGCTTACCCCGGTGCAGGCCTGGGGCCTGCTGCTGATCGCGCCCTATGTCCTGATCTTCCTCGCCTTCGTCCTCTACCCGATCGGTTACGGGCTCTGGTTGGCCCGTCATCCCTACAGCTACGAGGAGCTGATCGAGGATCCGATCTTCTTCCGTTCGGTCGTGAACACGCTGGTGTTCCTGATCGTCGGCATCAACCTGAAGATGGCGATCGCGCTCGGGCTCGCCGAATTCTTCATGCAGCAGCGGCCGTGGATCCGCTGGCTGTCGGTGCTCTTCATCCTGCCCTGGGCAGTGCCCTCGATCCCGACGATCCTTTCGATGCGGTTCATGCTGAACCCGGAATGGGGGATCATCAACACGGTGATCTTCAACCTGACGACCGAGGACGGCCCGAACTGGCTCAACGACCCCGAGCTGGGCCTCAGCCTCGCGATCGTCGTGCATATCTGGAAGTCGCTGCCGTTCTGGACGCTGATCCTGCTCTCGGCGCGCATGTCCATCTCCGCCGACCTCTACGAGGCCGCCTCCGTCGACGGCGCCACCGGCTGGAACCGCTTCCGCTACGTGACCTGGCCGTCGATGCAGACGCTCTACGTCACCTGCACGCTGCTTTCGATGATCTGGACGCTGGGCGACTTCAACAGCGTCTACCTGCTCACCGGCGGCGGGCCGGCGGACCTGACTCACGTGCTGGCGACATTAGGCATCCGCTATCTCCGCCTCGACCGGGTCGACATGGCGATGGCGAGCATCGTCTGCGCGCTGCCGCTGGTGCTGCCGCTGGTCTACTTCATGATGAAGCGGCTCTCGAAATGAGGCTGCCCTCGCTCAAGGCGGTCTCGACCGAGGCCAAGCTGCTGCTGATCGGCATCCCGGTCTTCCTGTGGACGATCCTTCCGATCTACCACCTGTTCCTGTTCGCGATCTCGCCAAAGGACGCCGCCTTCGCCGGCCATCTCTGGCCCGACAAGCCGACGCTCCGGAACTTCGAGATCGTCTTCACCCAGAAGCACTATTTCCTGATCCATTTCTGGCAGCAGCTCGGCAACTCGCTGTTCATCGCCGTCTCCATCGGCGCGCTGACCCTGCTGATCGCGACATGCGCCGCCTTCGCCATCAGCCGCCTCAAGGTGAAGGGCGGCCGCACGGTGATGAACCTCGCGCTGCTGACATACTTCATCCCGGCCGCCTTCCTGGCCGTCCCCATGTACAAGACCATGGGCATCTACGGGCTGCTCAACAGCCAATGGGCGCTGATCCTGGCGATGGTCACCATCGCCTCGCCCTATGCAATCTGGGTCTTGAAGCAGGCGTCCGACAAGCTGCCGGTCGAGCTCGACGAGGCGGCGGTCATGGACGGCGCCTCGCCGATGCAGCTGTTCCGCCTCGTCTACATCCCGCTGATGGGACCGTCGATGGTGGCGATCGGGACATATGCCCTGCTGCTGGCGTGGAACGAGTATCTGTATGCGTTCCTGCTGCTGTCGAAGGACACCAACATCACGCTGCCGGTGGCACTCGGCAACTTCCTCTCGGCCGACGATTCCCCCTGGGAGCTGCTGATGACCACCGGCCTGATCTACGCCTTTCCGCCGGCGGCCATCTACTACGTCTTCAAGCGCTACATGGTCTCGGGCCTCACCGCCGGCGCGGTGAAGAGCTGAAACGAAAAACCCCGGCACGAGGCCGGGGCTTTCCTTGGATCCGAATTCGCCGAAGTCAGTGCGAGGCGGTCGTCGCCGGAGCCTTCGGCGCCATCGTCGCATGGGCCGCGATCTCGTACATGGCCTGACCGGGCTGGCGGAGGTGGCAGGCGACGAAGTGGCCGGGCGCCACCTCCTTCATCGGCGGCTCCTGCACCTTGCAGTGATCCATGACGTAGGGGCAGCGCGTGTGGAAGCGGCAGCCGGGCGGCGGCCGGATCGGGCTCGGCACGTCGCCGGTGAGGATGATGCGCTTGCGCTTCATCTTCGGCGACGGGATCGGCACCGCCGAGAGCAGCGCCTCGGTGTAGGGGTGCTGCGGCGAGGTGAACAGCGAGCGCTTGTCGGTCATCTCGACGATCTTGCCGAGATACATGACCGCGACCCGGTGGCTGATGTGCTCGACCACCGCCAGATCGTGCGCGACGAACAGATAGGAGAGGTTGAACTCCTTCTGCAGGTCCATCATCAGGTTGATCACCTGCGCCTGCACCGACACGTCGAGGGCCGAGACCGGCTCGTCACCGATGATCAGGCTGGGATTGACCGCGAGCGCGCGGGCGATGCCGAGGCGCTGCCGCTGGCCGCCCGAGAATTCGTGCGGATACTTGAGCATGTGCTCGGCCCGGAGACCGACGCGGGCGAAGAGCTGGCGGGTCCGCTCTTCCTTCTCCTTGCCCGTGGCGAGGCCGTAGTTGAACATCGGCTCGCCGACGATGTCGCCTGCGCTCATGCGCGGATTGAGCGACGAGTACGGATCCTGGAAGATCACCTGCATTTCGCGGCGATGGGGCCGCATCTCGGCTTGGTTCAGGTCCGAGATCTTCGTGCCGTTGAGCTTGACCTCGCCGGCGGTCGGGTCGAGGAGCTTCAGGATGGTCTTGCCGACCGTCGACTTGCCGCAGCCGGACTCGCCGACCAGGCCCAGCGTCTCGCCGTGGCCGATCGTGAAGCTGACGCCATCGACCGCGTAAACATAGCCCTGGACCCGCGAGAGAATGCCTTTGCGGATCGGGAAGTGCTTCTTGAGGTCGGTGACCTCGAGGAGGTTACCCTTCTTCGCGGCCTCAGCCATGGTAGGCCTCCGCGACCTTATCGGAATTGAAGCAGGCGGCGTAATGGCCGCTGGCCTTCATCTCGAAGGCGGGAATCTCGACCTTGCAGCGCTCGGTCGCGAACGGGCATCGAGGCTGGAAGGCGCAGCCGGGCGGCATGTTCTTCAGCGACGGCACCATGCCCGGGATTTCCATCAGGCGCCCGGGATTCTCGGTGGCGGCGCGATCGAGGCGCGGCACCGACTTCATCAGGCCAACGGTGTAGGGATGCAGCGGCCGCTCGAACAGTTCGTCCGCCGTCGCTTCCTCGACCTTCTTGCCGGCGTACATGACGACCACGCGCTGGCAGGTCTCGGCGACGACGCCGAGGTCGTGCGTAATCAGCACGATCGCGGTGCCGGTCTTCTCCTTGAGCTCCAGCATCAGGTGAAGGATCTGCGCCTGGATGGTGACGTCCAGCGCGGTGGTCGGCTCGTCGGCGAGCAGGACCTTGGGGTTGCAGGACAGCGCCATCGCGATCATCACGCGCTGACGCATGCCGCCCGACATTTGGAACGGATACTCGTGGACCCGCCGCTCCGCTTCGGGAATGCGGACCAGCTTCAGCATCTCGACCGACTTGTCCCAGGCGTCCTTCTTGCTGAGGCCCTGGTGCAGCATGATGGTCTCGGAGATCTGGCGGCCGAGCGTCAGCACCGGGTTCAGCGACGTCATCGGCTCCTGGAAGATCATCGAGACGTCGTTGCCGCGGATCGAGCGCATCTCCTCGTCGGAGAGCTCGAGGAGGTTGCGGCCCGACATCTTGATCTTGCCCTGGACGATACGGCCGGGCTTGGCGATCAGCCGGAGGACCGAGAGCGCGGTCACCGACTTGCCGCAGCCGGACTCGCCGACCACGCCGAGCGTCTCGCCCTTGAGCACGTGGTAGCTGACGCCGTCGACCGCTCTGACCACGCCGTCGCGGGTGAAGAAGTGCGTCTTGAGGTCCTCGATCTCCAGGACCTTCTCGACACCACCCGCACCTGGGCTCGGGCGGGTCATCGTTTGCGTTGCCGTCACTAGCGGTTTCCTTGTCCGGTCGTCACATGCGGCGGGCAAGGCGCGGGTCGAGCGCATCGCGCAACCCGTCGCCGAGGAGATTGATCGCGAGCACCGTCACCGACAGGAACAGGCCCGGGAACAGGATGATCCAGAACGCGATCTGGAAGAAGGTACGCCCCTCCGCCATGATGTTGCCCCAGCTCGGGATGTTCGGCGGCGTGCCGGCACCGAGGAACGAGAGGCCGGCCTCGATCAGCACTGCAGCGGCGCAGATGTAGGTCGCCTGCACGATCAGCGGCGCCATGATGTTCGGCAGGATGTGCTTAAGCAGGATGCGGTGGAAGCGCGTGCCGATCGACTGGGCCGCCTCGATGTAGGGCTGCTCGCGGATCTGCAGCACGACGCCGCGGACCAGGCGCACGACGCGGGGCACTTCGGGGATGGTGATCGCGATGATCACGTTCTCCACCGACGCCTTGGTCAGCGCCATCATCGCGATGGCGAGAAGGATGCCGGGAATTGCCATCAGGCCGTCCATGATCCGCATGACCACGGCGTCGACGGCACGGACATAGCCCGAGAGCAGGCCGATGGTGAGGCCGATCACGGTCGACAGGATCGAGACCGAGATGCCGACGATCAGCGAGATGCGGGCGCCGTAGATCGTGCGCGTATAGACGTCGCGCCCGAACATGTCGGTGCCGAACCAATAGGTCTCGGACGGCGGCCTGAGACGCCGCGCCGGCGCCAGCGCCAGCGGATCGCCGGGCGCGAACAGCGGCGCGAAGATCGCCATTAACACCATCGACAGCAAAAGCGCCGAACCGAAGATCACCGTCGGATTGCGACGGGCGAACTCATAGAGGATCCGGCTGAGCGGCTTCGGCGGCTCGATGATGTCGATGACGGCGGGGGTGGTCGCGGTCATTGGAGGACTCCTTGCCTGCGCGTTCCGTTAATACCGGATACGCGGATCGAGGAAGGTGTAGATGATGTCGACGGCCAGGTTCACCAGCACGTAGGCGCCGCTGAACACCAGGATGACGCCCTGGATGATCGGATAGTCGCGTCTGAGGATCGCGTCGACGGTCAATCGCCCGAGGCCCGGGATCGCGAACACGCTCTCGGTGATGATGGCGCCGCCGATCAGGAGCGCAAAGCTGACGCCGATGATGGTGACGATCGGCACAGCCGCGTTCTTGAGCGCGTGCCCGATCAGGACCTTGCGGGTGGCGAGACCCTTCGAGTGCGCGGTCCGGATGTAGTCCTCGGCCAGCACTTCCAGCACCGAGGTGCGGGTCATGCGGGCGATCAGCGCCGCCTGGACCATGCCCAGCGTCAGCGACGGCAGGATGATGTTGTTGAGGAAGGGCCCGAAGCCCTTGCTGATCGAGGTGTAGCCCTGAACCGGCAGCACCTCGAGCTTGATCGCGAAGCCGTAGATCAGGAGGTAGCCCAGCACGAAAGAGGGGAACGAAAAGCCAAGCACCGCGAACAGCATCACGCCGCGGTCGATGATCGTGCCGGCCTTCCATGCGGCGATCACGCCCATCGGCACCGCGGCGCAAATGGCGATGATCAGCGTCGTCGTGGTCAGCAGCAGCGTCGGCTCGAGGCGCTGCAGCATCAGCTTGGAGACCGGCAGGTTCGAGAAGATCGAAACGCCGAGGTCGCCCTGCGCGAGATTGAACACCCACTTGCCGAACTGGACCAGGAAGGGCTCGTTGAGGCCGAGCCGCTCGCGGATGCGGGCAATGTCGTCGGCGGTGGCGAGATCGCCTGCGATGATCGCGGCCGGATCGCCCGGGCTGAGGAAGAGGAGCGAGAAAACGAAGATCGCGACCACGGCCATGACCGGGATGGTCGCGAGGATCCGTCGGATCAAATAAGCATACATCATCACCCCCGCGCGCGCGGTCGAAGATCGGAACGACAACTCACCAACGGCGCATCCGGCGCCAGCGGCGACTCCCAGACAACAGCAGCACGCGTCTGCCCCCGCTTTGGGCGGGGACGGTGCCACGCGTGCCTCCCCTCGACCTTAGTTGGGCTTGCCAACCTCGAGAGAGCTCCCCGGAGCCGGCGCCAAACGCAGTCTCTCCTATGCCCTGTCGCTCCGTCAACAACCCCTTAAATCCTACGAACAAGTGCTTGTCAAAAAGCGGGTGAAGCCTGTTTCACGTTGAGAAATGCTTTAACCCGAAGTTTACCGGCGACGGCCATGTTCGCCTCCCGAAACGGGCCGGACGGCCCACCCCAATATTCTCATGGAGACGTGTCGTGACGTGGCTTTCGCATATCCGGATCACCGCCAAGGTGCATGTGGTCGTCGGCATCCTGGCGCTGGTCGCCGCCGTCGTCGCAGGCCAGAGCCTGCTCGCGCTCAGGACCTACGACGCACAGGTTGAGCTGATCCAGCGCGCCTCCCAGCGCGCGGTCGTCGGCGAGCGGGTCAATGGGCTGGTACTCGCTACCGTCATGGAGTCGCGCGGCGTCTACATGTCGAAGGACAAGGCCGAGGCGGAAAAGTTCGCGAAGCCCCTGCTCGACGACCTGAAGCAGCTCGACCTCCGCCTCACCGAATGGAAAGCACTGGTGGAACCGCAGGATGCCGCCAACTTCGGCAAGGTCGAGACTGCCGCGCGTGACTTCATCCGCTTCAGGACCGAGCTCGCGCGCCTGGGCACCGACGTCTCCGGCGCCGCCGCCCGGGAATTCGGCGACAACGACGCCAACCGCTCGAACCGGCAGGCGCTCAACAAGGCGGTGCAGGACCTGGCCGACACGAACAACAAGGCGATCGACCGGATGGCGGCCGGGCTCGCCGCCTATCAGCACTCGACGGTGATCGAGGTCATCGCGATCGCCGGGATCGGCATCCTGGTCGGCGCCGGCCTTGCCAGCCTGATCGCGATCGGCTTCGTCGCCCGCCCGGTCGGCCGCCTGACGCAGACGATGAAGGATCTTGCCGGCGGCGACACCGCTATCGCGGTTCCGGCCCCCGACCGCCGCGACGAGATCGGCGACATGGCCCGCGCCGTCGTGGTCTTCCGCGAGAACGCGATCCGGGCATCCGAGGCCGAAGCCGCCAAGCGCGCCGACGAGGCGCTGCGCGAGGAACGCCGCCGCGCGCTCGAGGCGCTGACCAAGTCCCTCGGCGAGACCATGGACCAGGTTGTCCGCACGCTCTCCGGCACCGCGACCGAGATGCAGGGCTCGGCCGAGACCATGAGCCGGCTGTCGTCGTCGACGGAGGCGCGGTCAAGCACGGTTGCGCAGGCCTCGCACACCACGTCCTCGAACGTGCAGACCGTGGCCGCCGCGGCCGAAGAACTGTCGACGTCGATCGGCGAGATCGGACGCCAGGTTGCCGAATCGGCCATGGTTGCCCAGCGCGCGGTCGACGAGGCCAACCGCACCGATCAGTCCGTGCAGTCGCTCGCCGACGGCGCCCAGAAAATCGGCGAGGTGGTCCGTCTCATCAACGACATCGCGAGCCAGACCAACCTGCTCGCGCTCAATGCGACGATCGAAGCGGCCCGCGCCGGCGAGGCCGGCAAGGGCTTCGCGGTCGTGGCGTCGGAGGTGAAGAGCCTCGCCAACCAGACGGCGAAGGCGACGGAGGAGATCGCCGCCCAGATCCAGGGCATCCAGTCCGCGACCCGGGCCGCCGTCCAGGCGATCGGCGGGATCACCCGCACGATCGGCGAGATGAGCCATATTTCGACCGGCATCGCGTCCGCGGTCGAGCAGCAGGATGCCGCCGCCCGCGAGATCGCCCAGAACGTGCAGATGGCGGCGGCCGGCACCGACGAGGTGTCGTCCAACATCCCCGGCGTCCGCGAATCCGTCACCGAGACGGGCGCGGCGGCACGCGCCGTGCTCGTTGCGGCGGAAGGCCTCGCACGGCACTCCTCGACGCTCGAGCGCCAGGTCGGCGACTTCCTGGTGAAGGTTGAAGCCGCCTGACGATCTTCATCGGGTGGGGGAAAGGAAGGGCGCGGAGATTTCCGCGCCCTTCTGCTTCACGGCATCAGCAGGCCGCCATTGACCTCGATAACCTGGCCGGTGACGAAGCTCGATAGCTCGTCGGAGGCAAGATAGAGGTAGGCGCCGGTGCATTCCTCGGCCGTGCCGTCGCGCTTCATCGGCGTGAGGTCGACCATCACCTGGTAGGCCTCGGGCTTGGTCAGCCGGTCGTGAAGCGGGGTGCGGATGATTCCGGGCGCCACCGCGTTGATGCGGATCCCCGTCGGCGCCAGCTCCTTGGCGAGCCCGCGGGTAAAGCTCGAGACGAAGCCCTTCGCGCCGGCATAGAGGATCGAGCCGGCGCCGCCGCCGTTCCGGGCGGCGACCGAGGTCGTGTTGATGATGTTGCCCTTCGCCTTGCCGCCTGATCCCGCGGCGAGGAAAGCGCGCACCGCGGACCGGCAGCAGGCAAAGACCGAGCGCGCGTTCAGGTCCATGACCTCATCGTAGAACTCGTCGCTCAGGTCCTGCGCGGGAACCCGGTTCACCACCGATCCGGCGTTGTTGACCAGCACGTCGAGCCCGCCGAAGGCCTTGATCGTCTTTTCGACGAGACCGTTGCAGACCTCGGACTTGCGGACGTCGCCGGCAAGGAGGATCGCCTTGCCGCCGGCCGCCTCGACCTCGGCCGCGACCTTCTCGGCGGGCGCCTTGCTCGAGTTGTAGTGCACCGCGACCTTCATGCCGGCCTTGCCGAAGGCGACGGCGACCGCGGCGCCGATGCCGGTCGAGGAGCCCGTGACCAGGGCCGACTTGCCTTCGAGATCGACGATCCGCATCGAAATACTCCCACTGTGTGCGTCTTCATTTCCTAGGGGAAACCGCTTACCGTGTCGCGCCTATCCAATCCCTCCTTGAACGCGAGATCCCCATGAAGATCGAAGAGCGACTGAAGCAGCTCGGCATCACCCTTCCGGACCCCGGCCCGCCGATGGGCTCCTACGTCCATGCGGTGCAGACCGGCAACTGCGTCTATCTCGCGGGCAAGGGCCCGTTCGATCCGAATGGCGGCCCGATGCCGTCGGGCAAGGTCGGCGGCAACGTCACGGTCGAGAAGGCCTATCAGGACGCCCGCACGGTCGGGCTCACGCTGATCTCGGTGCTGAAGAACACGCTCGGAGACCTCGACCGCGTGAACCGCGTGGTCAAGGTTCTGGGCATGGTCAATGCGGTGCCGGATTTCGGCGAGCACCCGAAGGTGATCAACGGCTGCTCCGACCTCTTCGTCGAGGTCTTCGGCGACAAGGGCAAGCACGCCCGCTCTGCCGTCGGCATGGGCAGCCTGCCGATGAACATCACGGTCGAAATCGAAGCCATCGTCGAGGTGAAGTAGCCATGGCCAAGATCGAAGCGCGCCTGAAGGAGCTGGGCATCACCCTGCCGGCCGTGCCGGCCGCGGCCGGCAACTACGTGCATGCGGTGCAGACCGGCAACCTGGTCTACCTCGCAGGCAAAGGACCGCTGGCCGAGCCCGGCAAGCCGCGCCCGTCGGGCAAGGTGCCGAGTGACATCTCGGTCGAGGACGCCTACAGGCACGCCCGTTCGGTCGGCCTGGTGCTGATCGCGGTGCTGAAGGAGTTCCTCGGCGACCTCGACCGCGTCGAGCGCGTGGTCAAGGTGCTGGGCATGGTCAACGGCACGCCCGAGTTCGGCGAGCAGCCGAAGGTCGTCAACGGCTGCTCCGACCTTTTCGTCGAGGTCTTCGGCGACAAGGGAAGGCACGCCCGCTCCGCCGTCGGCATGGGAAGCCTGCCGTCCGGCATCCCGGTCGAGGTCGAGGCGATCGTCGAGGTGAAGTAGTCGAAATGGGGCAGCCTTCCGCAGCTCCCCCGTTTCGCCCCTCAGATCGGCGCGTTCCAGAACTCCTTGTTCTTGAGCGTGATCGCCAGTTCCTCGGCGATCGCATCCAGCAGCTTCTCGCCCTTCTCGGCCGAAGCCGTCGCGGCCTCGCCGATGACGCCGTTGGGCGAACGTGTCGGAATGTAGCGCCAGCGTACGGCCGCCGGATTGACGCCGGCGATCGAGGAGCCGCCCGGGATGTAAGGCCCGTGCATCTGCGAGAGCGACTCCTTGTCGACCAGCTCCGGTGCCAGCGCCATGATCATCGAGGTCTCGGCCTCGCAGGCATGCAGCAGCGCCTTCTGCCGGTCGAGCAGGGCCGCGATCCGCTTCTCGCCGATGCCCCAGTAGGTCGCGTAGGCCAGCGGAATCTTGAACTCGATGGTGAGCTCGGTGACGATCACGTCGAGCGGCGTGGTGTTCCCGCCATGGCCGTTCAGGATGAAGATGCGCTTGAAGCCGTGCTGGGTCAGCGAGCGCACGACGCAGCGGAAGGTCGACAGCATCGTCGGGAAGTCGAGCGTGATCGTGCCGCCCAGCGGCATGTGATGCTCCGACATGCCGAACGGCAGCGTCGGCGTGACGGCGATCGGGTCGGACTTGGCGACCAGGCGGGCGGCGCGATGGCAGACCTCGGTCGCGAGCCGGTAGTCGACCATGACCGGCAGGTGCGGCCCGTGCTGCTCGGTCGCCCCGATCGGCACCAGCACGATGCCGTCGCGCTTGGCGAGATCGCGCAATTCATGCGCCTTCAGGCGCGACCATTCGACTTCCATCGCTCATTCCCTCCGTTATCCTTGGGCGGTTCGTCACGATTCCAGCAAACTTGCCGGAACGAAACATTTTTCCGATAGTACGCCCGCCTTAAAGGGGAAGGATCTCAATGTACGACTTGGTGCTGAAGGGTGGTCGGGTCGTCGACCCGAGCCAGGATCTCGACACGACCGCCGACGTCGCGTTCAACAAGGGCAAGGTCGCCGCTGTCGGCAAGGACCTGAAGGCCTCGGCCAAGGGCGAGACGCGCGACGTCTCCGGCAAGGTGGTGGTGCCCGGCATCATCGACCTGCACACCCACATCTATCACCTCGGCACCTCGCTCGGCGTCGATCCGATCATGAGCGCGCAGACCGGCGGATCGACCACGCTGGTCGACGCCGGTTCGTCGGGCCCGGCGAACTTCATGGGCTTCCGCAAGCACGTGATCGAGCCCTGCCCGGTCCGAATCTTGGCGTACCTCAACATCTCCTTCCCCGGCATCTACGCGTTCTCGAAGACCACGATGGTCGGCGAGTGCCAGGACCTGCGCCTGATGGATCTAGGCGAGTGCCGCCGCGTCGCCGACGAGAACCGTGACATGATCGTCGGCATCAAGGTGCGCGTCGGCCGCGGCGCCGGCGGCGACTCCGGCCACATGCCCTTGGACATGGCGGTCGAGGTCGCCGACGACCTCGGCCTTCCGGTCATGTGCCATCTCGACCATCCGCCGCCGTCGCGCCGCGAGGTGCTCGACCGCATGCGGCCGGGCGACGTGCTGACCCACTGCTTCCGACCCTTCCCGAATGCGCCGATCGACGGCACCGGCCGGGTGCGCTCGGAGATCAACGAGGCGCGCGCGCGCGGCATCTTCTTCGACGTCGGCCACGGCGCCGGCTCGTTCGGCTTCAAGACCGGCCGCGAGATGATCGAGAACGGCTTCTATCCGGACTGCATCTCCTCCGACATCCACTGCCTCTCCGTCGAGTCGGGTGGCATGATCGACAACATGGTCACGCTGTCGAAGTTCCTCTGCCTCGGCATGTCGTTGAACGACGTGATCCGCGCGGCGACGGTCAACCCAGCAAAGGCGATCCGCCGGCCCGATCTCGGCACGCTCAAGGTCGGCTCGGTCGGCGACGCGGTCGTGCTCGATCATCGCAAGGGCAAGTTCGAATACATGGACGTGCTGGGCGAGACCCTGGTCGGCAAGCATCGCCTGGTGAACGCCGGCATGGTGGTCGGCGGCAAGTGGTGGTTCGACGGCATCGCGAAGCCCGGCCGGACCAAGTAGCGATGGGCGATCCCGCCGCTCTGTCTGCCCGTGAGGCGGCCAAGGCGGTCGCGGCGGGAACGCTGAAGGCCGAGGCTCTTGCCGAGGCCTATCTTGTGCGCGCCGAGGCGATCGAGCCTCGGCTCCGCGCCTTCGCCTATCTCGAGCCCGATCTCGTGCGCGCCCAGGCGCGCGCAGTCGACAAGGCGAAGAAGAAGGGCGTGCTCGCCGGCGTGCCGGTCGGCGTCAAGGACATCATCGACACCAGGGACATGCCGACCGAGTGCAACTCGGCGATCTATCGCGGCCGGCGCCCCAACGCGGACGCCGATTGCGTCGCCGCCGTGCGCGATGCCTCGGGCATCATCCTCGGAAAGACGGTGACGACCGAGTTCGCCAACAATTATCCAGGCCCGACCGGCAACCCCTACAACCTCGCGCATACGCCGGGCGGTTCGTCGTCCGGTTCGGCCGCGGCGGTCGCCGCCGGGATCGTTCCCTTCGCTTTCGGCACGCAGACCGGCGGCTCGGTGATCCGGCCTGCTTCCTACTGCGGCTGCGTCGGCTACAAGGCGACGCGGGAATCGCTGTCGCTGAAGGGCGTGCATCCGCTGGCCGCCGATCTCGACACGCTCGGCCTCTACGCGCGCACGCCCGACGACCTGCTCCTGCTTCATGCCGCCGTCGCCGGCACGAAGGATACGAAACCCACCGTCTCGAGGAAACCGAGGCTCGCCGTGGTCT
>JAEULB010000199.1 GCA_016792585.1 Rhodospirillaceae bacterium | reverse complement strand
AGTTGTGGGCGACGTTGAGCCGCCCGTCCGGGAACCAGCGGTAGAAGGGCGGCCGGGAGGAATCCAGCGCCCTGGTCGGCGGCTTCGACCAGGAGACGGCCTTGGCCGCCTCCAGCCAGAAGCCTTCCTTGTCCTCCAGCGAGCGGCGATGAGCCTCGGCATGACGCCCCATGGACGGGTCCCCTCTGACTTTCCTTGAGACGCAGGATGAGCCGCAGCTTCGAGCTTGCCAAGAGCGCCGGAGGAGAGAGCGACAACGTGTCTCCGCCTCGTGTTCCCTCTCCCGCGTCTTCGGAGCACATTTTCTCCGCCGCCGCAGAGCATTTGCGAGCCGGCGCGAGCTTGATTATTGAATACTCATGACCTCGCCCTACGACATCGACCTCGACAAGAACGCAGCGAACTTCGTGCCGCTGTCGCCGCTGGGATTCCTCGAGCGCGCGGCCGCCGTCTATCCGACGCGGGTCTCGGTCGTGCACGGCAAGACCCGGCATACCTGGGCCGGCACCTATGCGCGCTGCCGGCGGCTGGCATCGGCCCTGAAGAAGCGCGGCATCAGGAAAGGCGACACGGTCGCGATCATGGCGCCCAACGTGCCGGCGATGGTCGAGGCGCATTTCGGGATCCCGATGGCCGGGGCGGTCCTGAACGCGCTCAACTATCGCCTCGATGCGGCGACGATCGCCTTCATCCTCGAGCACGGCGAAGCCAAGGTGCTGATCACCGACACCGAGTTCTCCCCGGTGATCAAGGAGGCGCTGAAGCAGCTCAAGAAGACGATCACCGTCATCGACATCGTCGATCCGCTCGGGCCCGGCGGCGAAGCGCTCGGCGAGAAGGATTACGAGGCATTCCTCGATGAAGGCGATCCGAACGCCGCCTGGGACCATCCGGCCGACGAGTGGCAGGCGATCGCGCTCAACTATACGTCGGGCACCACGGGAAACCCGAAGGGCGTCGTCTATCACCATCGCGGCGCCTATCTCAACGCGCTCGGGAACATCCTGGTCTGGAGCTTGGCCTCGAAGCCCACGTATCTCTGGACCCTGCCGCTGTTCCATTGCAACGGCTGGTGCTTCCCGTGGACCCTGGCGGCGCTCGCCGGCACCAATGTGTGCCTTCGTCGCGTCGAGGCGAAGGCGATCTTCGATGCGATCGCCGATGAAGGTGTCACCCATCTCTGCGGCGCGCCGATCGTCATGGGCTTGCTGCTGAACGCCAGGCCGGAGCAGAAGCGCGACTTCGGCGGGCGCCGCATCAAGATGATGACCGCCGCCTCGGCGCCGCCGGCCGCGGTGATCGAGGGCATGGAGAAGCTGGGATTCGACATCACGCATGTCTACGGGCTGACCGAGGTCTACGGCCCGTCGGTCGTCTGCGCCTGGCACGAGGCGTGGAACAAGCTTCCGGCGGCGGAGCAGGCGGCGATCAAGGCGCGCCAGGGCGTGCGCTACCCGGTGCTCGAAGGGCTGATGGTCGCGGACGCGAGGACGCTGGAGCCGGTGCCGCCGGACGGCAAGACCATCGGCGAGGTCTTCATGCGCGGCAACATCGTCATGAAGGGCTACCTCAAGAACAGGAAGGCCTCGGACGAGGCTTTCGCCGGCGGCTGGTTCCACACCGGCGACCTCGGCGTCTGCCATCCCGACGGCTACATCGAGCTCAAGGACCGCTCGAAGGACATCATCATCTCCGGCGGCGAGAACGTCTCGACCATCGAGATCGAAGGCGTGCTCTACCGCCACCCGTCCGTGCTCGAAGCCGCCGTCGTCGCCCGTCCCGACGACAAATGGGGCGAGACGCCGTGCGCATTCGTCACGTTGAAGGAAGGTCAGTCGGTAAGCGCCGACGACATCATCGCCTTCTGCAAGCAGAACATGGCGAGCTTCAAGGTCCCGCGCACGGTGGTCTTCGGCCCGCTGGCGAAGACCTCGACGGGGAAGGTGCAGAAGTACGTGCTGAGGGAAAAGGCCAAGGCGCTCTGACGAGGCCCCCTCCCTAACCCTCCCCCGCCTTCGGCAGGAGAGGGGATCCGAAGAGTGAGCCGTCGTCTCGTATCCCCTCTCCCTGCGGAGCAGGGGGAGGGTTAGGGAGGGGGCCTCGTCAGCCGAACTTCGCGGTCACATACCCCTCGGGGCTGATCGGCCAAGCCGCATTCCACGCGATCTCCCAGGCGTGGTCGTCGGGGTCGGCGACGTATCCGCGGAAGCCGCCGTGCGGCGGCGCGTCGGCCTTGCGCAGCAGCTTGCCGCCGAACTTCAGCAGCTGCGCCATCACCTGCTCGACTTCCTCCTTGCTGCGCACGTTGTGCGCCATCGCGAAGGCGCCCTTCTGCGAATTGCCGCCGCGCTTCATGTCTTCTTCGAGACTGTTCACCGCCCAGGTGGCGAAGACAAAGCCGTTCAGCTGGTAGAAGGTGATGTCCGGCATCTCGGCGACCGGCTTCCAGCCGAAGCCCTCGCCGTAGAAACGCCGCGATCTCTGGATGTCGGCGACGCCGAGCGTGATGAGCGACATCTGCTGCTGCATGGCTTCCTCCGGATTTCCGCCGGCCCTAGACTACGCCCGATCCGATGACCGGCACGCCCCTCGTCCTCACCCTCGGCCATTCCAGCCACGCCTGGACGGAGTTTGTTGCGCTTCTGCAGGCGAACGAGGTCGCGTGCCTGATCGACGTGCGCTCGATGCCGGCGTCCAGGCGTTATCCGCAGTTCAATCGCGCCGAGATGGAGCGCGGCCTGAAGGAGGCGGGCATCGCCTATCGCTTCCTCGGCGACCGGCTCGGCGGGCGGCCGAAGGATACGGTCTGCTATGCCGGCGGCGCGGTCGACTACGCCCGCGTCGCGGCAACCAAGGCATTCCAGGGCGGGCTCGACGAGGCGGCGGATCTCGCGCGCGAGAGGCGATGCTGCCTGATGTGCGCCGAGAGGGATCCGCTCGACTGCCACCGGGCGATCCTGGTCGCGCGTCACCTGGCGCCGAAGGGCTTTTCCATCACGCATGTCCATGGCGACGGACGGCTGGAGACTCAAGGCGAGTTCGAGCGCCGGCTGGTGGCCGCCGACGAGGCGCCGCTGCTTGCCGGGGTCGAGGATTCCCGCGCGTTGCTGCCGCTCGCCTACAACCGCCGCGGCCGCAGGATGGCGTTCAGGGCTTAGTCGCCCTTGTCGGACGGGGCCGGGTTCGGGCCGACGCGACGGACCAGCTTGGCACGGCGCTGTTCGGCCAGCATCCGCCAGGTCTCGGCCATCTGGGAGATCATGTCGCGATGCTCGGGCGTGACGGCCTTCTTGGCGAGGTCGTCGCATTCCGCGGCATGGCGCTGGTAGTCCTGGACGGTCTTCATGGGGCGCGAAGCGACTGATACGCCGATCGCATCATGGGCGCGCGTGACATATCGGTAACGTACCGGAACCGAACGATCCTTTAGATCAAGGGCGCCTTGAGGCCTTCCTGCTCGAAGGCGCGCCGGATCGCCGGACGCTCCAGCAGCCGCGTCATGTAGGCGCCGACCTTCGGCAGCGTACGTGCCGGGCGCTTCATGCCGCGGGTCCAGCGGCCGAGCATCAGCAGGTAGGGATCGAGGATCGTGTAGGTCTGGCCCAGCAGATACGGCCGGCCGTCGGCGAGCTCCTGCTCGATCGTGTCGAACATGCCGCCGACACGCGCCTCCTCGGACGCCTTGATCTCGGCGCGGGCCGCGTCTCCTTGAGCGATCTTCTCGGGATAGAAATAGAAGATCAGCTCGGCCTGCACCGTGTTGGTGAGGTACATCAGCCACGAATAGAAGCGCCCGCGCTCGGCCGTGCCCAGCTTCGGCGCCAGCATGTGATGCTTGTCGGCGAGATGCAGGCAGATCGCCGCGGTTTCCGAGATCACCAGGTCGCCGTCGACGTATGTGGGGATGCGGCCCATCGGGTTGAGCTTCATGTACTCGGCCGACTTGTGCGCATTCTGGGCACGGGCGACCAGCACCAGCTCGTACGGCACGCCCAGCTCTTCGAGGACCATGTGCGGCGCCAGGTTGGCGTTGCCGGGGAAGTAGAAGAGCTTGGGCGTCATCACCGCTCCCGATGTTCGAGTCCGTCTTCGATCCAGAGCCAGGGCAGCTGGCTCGAGCACCATACATGCACCGCCGGCGGCACGCGCTCGGGTTCGTCCAGGGTCGGAATGGAGAGCGCGACCGTCCCCGAGTCGGCATTCATCGTCGCCAGCGACGAGCCGCAATTGGCGCAGAAGCAGCGATGCGTGCCTGCCGAGGACTCATACGCCCGCATCTCGCCGGTGAAGCGGACCTGGGATGTCGGGAAGCTGGCCCAGGCGGTGACCGGGGCGCCGGTCGCGCGCTGGCACATGCGGCAGTGGCAATAGCCGGGAGACTTGGGCTCGCCGGTCGCCCGGTAGCGAACCTGGCCGCAAAGGCATCCGCCTTCGAAGGCCCGGCTCGCCATAATCTCAGACCTGGACGAGCGGGATATGGCCGGGCTGGGCTTTGACGCGTCCCATCCAGGCAAGAACCGACGGATACTTCTTCAGGTCGAACTCGCCCTCGTCGGCGACATGCGTATAGGCATAGAGCGCGATGTCGGCGATCGTGTAGCGGCCGGCGGCGAAGTAGGGCTCCTTCGCCAGGTGCTCGTCCATCACCTGGAGCGCGCGTTCGCCGCGCTTCCTGAGATCGGGTACGCGCGCCTTCTGCTCCGGCGTGATCGAGTCCAGGTGATGCAGCCAGTTGCGCAGGACCGCGATGTAGGGCTCGTGGCTGTACTGCTCGAAGAACATCCAGCGGAGCGCCTGGGCGCGGTCGATCCTCTTCTCCGGCAGGTACGGCGTGCCCTCGGCGAAGTAGTAGAGGATCGCGTTGGATTCCGGCAGCACCATGCCGTCGTCGAGCACGACGGTCGGGATCTTGCCGTTGGCGTTCATCTTCAGGAACTCCGGCGTCTGCGTGCCGCCGGCGTTGGAGTCGACCTCGATCCGCTCGTACGTGATGCCGAGATGGGCGAGCAGCAGGCGCACCTTGTAGCCGTTGCCCGACGGCGCGTAGTCGTAGAGCTTCACGAGGTCTCCTTCTCGGTTCCGTGGCGCTTGCGGTAGCGCGGCAGATGATCGGTGAGAGTGAGCCATCGGACCCGGCTGTCGGTCCAGATGTGCTCGGAGGGGGCGAGCGTGTTCGGATCGTCGAAGGCCGCGACGGCGAGATCGATGGTCTCGGCGCCGAGGCGTTGCCAGACCAGCGACGCGCCGCAGTCGGGGCAGAAGCCGCGCTCGGCGATGTCGGATGAGCGGCGCAGCTTCGGCTGCGCCTCCAAGAACTCGACCTTGGACTTGGGCCAGGTGGCCCAGGCCATCATCGGCGCGCCGGAGGCCTTCTGGCACATCCGGCAATGGCAGAAGTTGACGTAAGAGGGGGAGCCGTCCGCCCGGAAGCGGACGGCTCCGCAAAGACAACCGCCTTCTGCCTTCCGGCTCACGCTGCCTTAAGCGCGCCAGAAGGGCTTGGCGACCTCGTAGTCGACGTCGGCGCGGCTGATGCCCATGTCGCGCAGCATGCGGTCGTCGAGGCGGCCGAGCAGGATGCGGGAGCGGTTGCGCTCCTGCCAGTCGAACAGGCGGTCGACGATCGCCGCGAAGAAACCGGACCGGCGGGGGGCGAAGCCGATGCGGGCCTGGAACGCGGGGCGGGGGGCGGTCTCGCAGGAAGCGGACTGGTGGGCCATGGGGGAGGACTCCTTCCGTCTAGGACCTAGAAAGTGGCCTCGCCCCCGCCTGTGGACAAACGATCTTTTCGCATCTGCACCATAAGGCCAACTAATCCGTGCCCGCACGGCGCACGCGACCCTCGCACCGCACGGGGAAATTCACCGAGTTGGCGATGAAGCAATGCGCGTGCGCCTCGTGGTGCAGAGCGTCGATCCTCGCCTGATCGATCGGCCCCTCGATCGTCACCTCGGGCGCCAGCACCACGTCGGTGAATCGCCCGGCGCCGGACGCCTCCTCGATCATCGTGCCCGAGGCGCGGTCGACATAGGCCACGACCACGACCTTGGCCATCGCGGCCAGGTGCAGGAACCACAGCATGTGACAGGTCGACAGCGATGCGACCAGCAGATCCTCGGGATTGTAGCGCTTCGGATCGCCGCGGAAGGCGGGGTCCGAGGATCCGGGGATCGGCGGCTTGCCCGTGACCGAGATCACGTGCGCGCGCTCGTAGGACTTGTAGGTTCGCGTGCCCTCGCCGGTATTGCCGGTCCATTCGACGGTGGTGCTGTAGCGGTGGGTGCCGGCCATGGCCACATCTCCGATGCGAAGCGGCAGGGCCCGGCAACCTGGGGCCAAGGGGACAATGTCGACAAATGAGATTTGCGCATTGCTTCGATGAGCAGAACTAATGCATAGTGCCGCCGCCATGAGCCGTCGCCTGCCGCCCTTGTCCGCGCTCCGCGCCTTCGAGGCCGCGGCCCGCCACCTGAGCTTCACGCGTGCCGCCTCCGAGCTCGGCGTCACCCAGGCGGCGATCAGCCACCAGGTGAAGCTGCTCGAGGACCACCTCGGCCAGCCGCTGTTCCGCCGCCTCACCCGCCGCCTGCTGCTGACCGATGCGGGGCAGCTGCTGTGGCCGGGCGTGCGCGACGGCTTCGACCGCCTCGCCGAGGCGGTGCAGAAGGTCCAGGCCCGCGGCGACTCCGGCGTGCTGACCTTGAGCCTCACCTTCTCCTTCGCCGCGCGCTGGCTGGTGCCGCGCCTCGGCGGATTCCTGAAGGCCCATCCCGACATCGACGTGAAGCTGACGACCACCGACCGTCTCGTCGACTTCGCGCGCGAGGATGTCGACATCGCGATCCGCTACGGCCATGGCGACTGGCCGGAGCTCAGCTCGTGGAAGGTGATCCGTCCGGTCTACACGCCGCTCCTGAGCCCGAAGCTGACCAAGGGTCAGAGCCTGTCGCAGCCGAGCGACCTGCAGCTGCTGCCGCTGCTGACCGAGACCGACGACACGCTCGACTGGAAGGCCTGGTTCAAGGCCGCCGGCTGCACCTGGCGGCCGTCGCGCCGCCTGGTCGAGTTCGACACCACGCAGATGGCGGTGGCCGCCGCGGCCGAAGGCCTCGGCGTGGCGCTAGGCCCGCCCGAATACTTCGCCGAGGAGCTGGAGTCGGGCCGGCTGATCCAGCCCTTCGACATCTATATCGAGACCGAGGACGCCTATCACCTGGTCTGCCCGACCGGGCGCGCCGACGAGCCCAAGATCGCGGCCTTCAAGAACTGGATCCTGGATGAGGCGGCGAAGGCGGAGGCGGAAAAAACGAACGCGCCCCGCACCCGGTCCCGGGCACGAGGCGCGGCCTGATTGGAGATCGCGCTGGTCGGGCGCGTCAGTGTCGCGTCATCTCCGCGATCTCGTCCTTGATCTTCAGCTTCTGGCGCTTCAGATCCGCGATCGTCTGATCGTCAGGATGAGGACGCGAGTTCTGCTGCTCGAGCTCGTGCTCGAGCTGGGCGTGCTGTGCCTTCAAATCTTCCAGGTTATGCGTCGTGGGCATTCCCTAGCCTCCTGATGGGTTGGCCGGCCACTTCCTCGACTCGAAAATGCTACGCCTCCCCCCTCCCCCTGCCAAGCCGGAACAGTTGCCGAACCGGACCCATGTCGGTATGTTCCGCGCCGCTCGACGGCCGGTCGCCGAAGTAGCTCAGTGGTAGAGCAACTGATTCGTAATCAGTAGGTCGGGAGTTCGATCCTCCCCTTCGGCACCAGCGTTTTCAGCCGGTTATGCGTGCGGCACTCCGATACCTAAGGTCGTTGTCGACGCCCCGCCGCGGCCCGCGTGCGGGCGCATTCGCTTGAGGGGTCCCGAGCGGGCGGCCTAGGGTCGGTCATCAATTGATCACCACGGACCCGCCATGCGCGTTTTTACCGCATCCCTCGCGATGGAAACCAACACCTTCTCGCCGATGCTGACCGGCAAGGAGGCGTTCATGGAGCGGAGCTACTTCCCGCCGGGCACGTACCCGAACTACCCGACCCACATCGCCTCGCCGCTCTGGGTTCTCCGTCGCGTGGCCAAGGAGAAAGGCTGGACCGTGACCGAGGGCCTCGTCGCCTCGGCGCAGCCGGCAGGCAACGTCGTGAAGAAGGTCTACGAGGAATTCCGCGACGACATCCTGGCGCAGCTGAAGGCCGCGATGCCGGTCGACATGGTGATCTTGGGACTGCACGGCGCGATGGTCGCCGACGGCTACGACGACTGCGAGGGCGACGTGCTGAAGCGCGTGCGCGACATCGTCGGGCCCGACGTGGTCGTCTCCTCCGAGCTCGATCCGCACTGCCACATGACCGAGCTCATGGTGAAGTCGGCGGACCTGCTCATCTGCTACAAGGAATTCCCGCACACCGATTATCTCGAGCGCGCCGAGGAGCTGGTCGCGATCTCGGAGAAGATCGCACAGAAGAAGGTGAAGCCGACGCCGGCTCTCTTCGACTGCCGGATGATCAACTCCTATCCGACCTCGCGCGAGCCGATGCGGAGCTTCGTCGATCGCGTGCAGGCGATGGAGGGCAAGAACGGCATCCTCTCGATCTCGCCGGTGCACTGCTATCCCTATGCCGACGTCGCCGACATCGGCACCAAGATGCTGGTCTACACCGACAACGATCCGAAGACGGCGGCGGATCTCGCGAGGAAGCTGGGCGAGGAACTGATCTCGCTCCGCGACACGGTGCGCCCGGCCTTCCTTTCGATCGACCAGGCGCTCGACAAGGGCGTCGCCTCCAACTCAGGGCCCGTGGTGATCGCCGAGCCCGCCGACAATCCCGGCGGCGGCGCGCCGTCGGACTCGACCTTCGTGCTGAAGCGCATGATCGAGCGCGGCATCAAGGACGCGGCGATCGCGCCGATCTGGGATCCGATCGCGGTCAAGCAGTGCTTCGC
>JAEULB010000166.1 GCA_016792585.1 Rhodospirillaceae bacterium | reverse complement strand
TGCCAGACAGCCGGGCGACCGAGACCAAGAACCGCCTCGCGGTCGCAACCACTAAAACCGACGACCAGCTCGACCATTTCGTCACCCAGGACGGGCTGACGTTCGCGGGCACGCATCTCATTCTCGATCTCTGGGGCTGCACCGGCCTCGACGACGAGGAGCTGATCGACCGTGCGTTCCGGAAGGCCATCGAGGTCTCTGGTGCCACGCTGCTGCACATCCATCTGCACCGCTTCCTGCCGTCGGGCGGGATCTCGGGCGTGGCCGTGCTGGCGGAGTCGCACATCTCGATCCACACCTGGCCCGAGCGGGGCTATGCCGCGCTCGACCTCTTCATGTGCGGCGACGCCAAGCCGCACAAGGCGATCCCGATCTTGAAGGATGCCTTCAAGCCGTCGCACGTCACGCTGGGAGACCACAAGCGGGGCATGACCTGATGGAGTGGTTCAACGAGACCCTCTATCCGAACATCGGTCAGCGCTTCCAGGTCACCAAGGTCGTCTTCCGAGAAAAAACCGAGCACCAGGATCTCGTCATCTTCGAGACCCCGGTGCTCGGCCGCGTGCTCGCGCTCGACGGCGTGATCCAGGTCACCGAAGGCGACGAGTTCGTTTATCACGAGATGCTGACCCATGTGCCCCTGACGGCCCATGGCCGCGCGAAGCGGGCGCTCATCATCGGCGGCGGAGACGGCGGTATCGCGCGCGAGATGCTGAAGCATCCGCTCGAGCGCGTGGTGATGGTCGAGATCGACCGCGCCGTGGTCGATCTCTGCACCAAGTACCTGCCGGGCGTCTCGGCCGGCGCGTTCGAGGACAAGCGCCTCGACCTGGTGATCGCCGACGGCTGCAAGTACGTGGCCGAGACCGAGGAGCGCTTCGACGTCATCGTCGTCGACTCCACTGATCCGCAAGGGCCGGGCGAGGTGCTGTTCACCGAGAGCTTCTACCGCGACTGCAGCCGGGCGCTGGCGCCGGGCGGCGTGCTCTGCGTCCAGGACGGCGTGCCGTTCCTGCAGCCGGACGAACTGGTGATGGTCAACGGTCGGCTGAAGAAGTTCTTCGCCGATGCCTATGCCTATGTCGCCGCGATCCCGACCTACTACGGCGGGTTCATGGCGCTGGGCTGGGCGACCGACGACAAGACGCTTCGCCAGACCAAAGCCGAGGTCCTGCGCGAACGCTTCGGCAAGCTCTGCATCAAGACCAGATACTACACGCCCGACCTTCACGCCGGCGCCTTCCATCCGCCGCGCTTCATCGCTGATAAGCTCGCGTAAGGGTCTGAAATATCTACCGAATCCGCGTGATCCAAATCACAGCGGTAATCCATTAACGCTGATAAGAGTTCCTTTACCTCTCGGGCCTATGGTAGACCGAGAGCGGTTGCAGAACCGCAGCCATTGGGAAGGAGAACCCATGCCCTCGCCAGTCGGGTCTTCGGGCGAACTTACGTCTCTGGGAATCATCGGCCTCAAAGCCGCGCAGAAGTCCCAGGCCACACAGGCGCAAGTCGTTGCCCAGGCCCTCGAAAACACCAAGCAGATCGCTCAGTCCGCGCCGTCCAACGGCCGCGGCCCGGTGGTCGACACCTCGGCGTAAAGCCTTCGGCTTCTCCTTCGGGGGAAGCGCCGCCGCCCTCGCTTTCAGCCGAAAGCGGGGGCGTCGTTTTTTCAGGGTCCTTCTTCCTAAGACCAGGCGACCTCGGGCGGCAGCGACATCAGGATCGCCTCGACATTGCCGCCGGTCTTGAGCCCGAACAGCGTGCCGCGGTCGTAGAGCAGGTTGAACTCGACGTAGCGACCGCGCTTGATCAGCAGCGCCTTCCGCTGCTCCTCCGACCAGGGGCGGTCCATGTGCCGGCGCACCAGCTCCGGATAGACATCAAGGAACGCGGTCCCGACGTCGCGGGTGAAGGCGAAGTCGCGCGACCAGTCGGCTTCCAGGTTGTCGAAGAAGATGCCGCCGACGCCGCGCGCCTCGCCCCGGTGCGGCAGGAAGAAGTAGCGGTCGCACCATTCCTTGAAGCGCGCGTAGTGGCCGGGATCGTGGCGATCGCAGGCTTCCTTCAGCGCGCCGTGGAAGCGGGCGGTGTCGGCCTTCTCCGGAAATGTGGGGGTCATGTCGGCGCCGCCACCGAACCATCCCTTCGTCGTGACGATGTGGCGCGTGTTCATGTGTGCCGCCGGCACCAGCGGCGAGCGCATATGCGCGACCAGGGAGACGCCGGAGGCCCAGAACCTTGGATCCTCGGATGCCCCCGGGATCGACTTGGCGAATTCGGGCTGGAACTCGCCATGCACGGTCGAGACGTTGACGCCGACCTTCTCGAACACCCGGCCCTTCATGATCGACATGACACCGCCGCCGCCGCCCGGGCGGTCCCACGCCTTGCGCTCGAAGCGCCCGGGCGACAGCTCCTCGAGCGGTCCCTGGTAGTCGTCCTCGATCGCCTCGAAGGCGGCGCAGAGCCGGTCGCGCAGCGTCTCGAACCACGCCCGCGCCTCGGCTTTTCTCTCCTCGCTCACGCCGCCTCCGGGAAGCCTTTTGTCTGGCGCAAGGCCTCGCCCAGAACCAGGGCGGCCGCAAGGGCGACGTTGAGCGAGCGGAGGCCGGGGCGCATCGGCACCCGAATCTGGTCGTCGCAGACCTGCCGGACGCCGTCCGGCACCCCCGCCGATTCCTGGCCGAGCAGGAGGGTGTCGTCGGGCCGGAAGGCGAAATCGAGGTGGGAGACGTGGGCTCGGGTGGTCAGCAGGACCAGCCGGCCGGGCTTCCGGTCGGCGAGGTAGCGCTCCCAGGAGGCATGCCGGGTCAGGTCCGCCTGGGCGAAATAATCCATCGCGGCGCGGGAAATCCGGCGGTTGTCGATGGCGAAGCCGGCCGGTTCGATCAGGTCGACGGGGACGCCGAGGCAGGCCCCGAGCCTCAGGAGCGCGCCGGCGTTCTGGGGGATGTCGGGCTGGTAGAGGGCGAGACGCATGCTGCGACAAAAAACGCGGTGCCGCTTGTCTTTGCAAGCCCTTCAAAATGCTCTATACGCGCCATCGCCCATCCTGGTTTTCGATCTTGCGTCATAGTGTCGCAAGCCGGGGTCCGGGCGCTCGGGGTAGGTTCTCGACCCGAGGTTAAGCATAAGATTTCGACCGCCTTTCCGGGGGTGTGAATGGCAGAGGCAGCGACGGCGACGAAGGGTCACGCCGATGGCGAGACCCGACGCGATTTCATTTATCTGGCCGCTGCGGGCATGGGCGCCGTCGGCGCCGGCGCGGTGGCGTGGCCGTTCATCGCCTACATGAATCCCTCCGCGGACGTGCTGGCGCTCTCGACCACCGAGGTCGACCTGAAGCCGGTCCAGGAAGGCATGGCGATCA
>JAEULB010000146.1 GCA_016792585.1 Rhodospirillaceae bacterium | reverse complement strand
CATCGAGGCTCTGGCCAAGGTCGCCCACGAAAACGGCCTGCCGCTGATCGTCGACAACACGATGGCGACGCCGTACCTCTGCCGGCCGATCGAATGGGGTGCCGACCTGGTGATCCATTCGACCACCAAGTTCCTCTCCGGACACGGCAACGCCATGGGCGGCGCGGTCGTCGACTCCGGCACCTTCGACTGGAGCCAGGGCGACCGCTTCCCCTCGCTCTGCAAGCCGGAGCCGGCCTATCACGGCCTCACCTTCACCGAGACCTTCGGCGACCTCGCCTACACGATCTACGGTCATGCCGTTGGCCTGCGCGACCTCGGGCCGACGATGGCGCCGATGAACGCATACCTGACGATCATGGGCTGCGAGACCCTGGCGCTCCGCATGCAGCGGCACATCGAGAACGCCCAGGCCGTCGCCGAGCATCTGGAGAAGCACCCGCAAGTCGCCTGGGTCTCCTATGCCGGCCTCAAGGGCAACAAGTACAACGCGCTCGCGAAGAAGTACCTGCCGAAGGGAGCCGGCTCGGTCTTCACCATCGGCGTCAAGGGCGGCTACGACGCCGGCGTGAAGATCGTAGAGACGGTCGACCTGTTCTCGCATCTCGCCAATATCGGCGACACCCGCTCGCTGATCATCCATCCGGCGTCGACGACGCACCGCCAGCTCTCGGCCGAGCAGCAGGTCGCCGCCGGCGCCGGGCCTGAAGTGCTGCGCCTCTCGATCGGCCTCGAGAGTATCGACGACATCATCCGCGACCTCGACCAGGCGCTGGGCCAGGCCGCCCGCCTCGCCGCCTGAAGACCATGACCGCGCCGAAGCTCCGCCTGCCGGTGGAGACGGCGCGGCTCCTGATCCGCGAGCTCGCCGAGGACGATCTCGACGCGCTTTACGCATGGCGACGCCATCCCGCCTATCGCCGCCACCTGCCGATGCCGCGCCAGACCCGCGAGGCGGTCGAGGCCGAGCTCGGCGCCATCCTCGGCGACCAGACCGACTACCGCCGACTTCGCTTCCTGCTGGGCGTCATCGAGCGTAAGACCGGCCGGCTGATCGGCGAGGCGATCCTCAAGCTGGCACCGGCGCTCCGGCATCGCCAGGCCGAGATCGGCTGGGCGGTCGCCGAGGACCTGAAAGGAAAGGGCTATGCGACCGAGATCGGCCGCGCGCTGCTCGACGCCGCCTTCGGGCCGCTCAAGCTTCATCGCGTCTTCGCGATGTGCAGCACCGAGAACCTCGCCTCGAGGCGGGTGATGGAGAAACTGGGAATGCGCGAGGAAGGAACCTTGCGCGAGCATTTCCGCGCGCGCGAGCGCTGGTGGTCGTCCCACCTCTACGCCGTGCTCGCCGACGAATACCGGAAGAAGCGACGCTAGAGCCGCGACGGCGCAGCCGTCAGATCGGCATCCGCATCAGTTCCTGATAGGCGTTGACCATCTTGTCGCGGACCGCGACGACGGTCTGCAGCGTCATTTCGGCATTGCCGACGGCCTGCACGACATCCATCAGGTCGGCTTGGCCGGCGACGCCGGCGATGCCCAGCGACTCCGCATTCTGGCCGGTCTTGATCGCGCTCTGGGCGGCGTCCTTGACCAGCGACAGGAAGTCCTTGCCGCCGGCGACGGGGCCCGCAGAAGCGACGGAGGTCGGCGCCATGGTCTGCGCCGCGCCCTTGAGCGCCTGGAGCGGGTTGAAGCCCTTGAGGTCGATCGCCATGGTTCAACTCTCCTGTTCGCCTAGCCGCGCAGCAGTTCGATCGTACGCTGGACCAGGCTGCGGGTGCTCTCGATCACCGTCACGTTCGCCTCGTAGCTCCGCTGCGCTTCCCGCATGTCCATGACCTCGATCAGCGAGTTCACGTTCGGCATTTTAACATAACCGTCGGGATCCGCCTTGGGATGCGTCGGATTGTACTCGATGCGGAAGTCGGACTGGTCGTAGGTGAGCGGATTGACCTTCACCAGGTTGGCATCGCTGGCGCGATCGAGTGCGTTCTTGAAGGTGATGACCTTGCGCCGGTAGGGATCGAAGCCGTCGGCGCCGATCACCGTGTCGGCGTTCGCCAGGTTCTCGGCGACGATCTTGAGGCGGGTGCCCTGGGCCTTCATGCCCGAGGCCGCAACCAACATCGACTTCTGCAGGTCCATGGTCATGGGTCTAGCTCCTGTCCTTCAATCGGCTACTGGGCCCGCCCGATGGCGGTGCGCAGCATCGACATGTTCTTCTGGTAGATGTTCGCGGCCAGCTGGTAGCTCGACTGCCCCTGCGACAGCTTCAGCATCTGCTCTTCGAGGACCACCGCGTTGCCGTTCGGCGAGGTCTCGTAGCTCTTGCCGAATGCCGCCTTCTCCGTCCCGAACATCGGCGCCTGGTTGGTGCCGGCGAGATGGATCTTGTTGGTGACCGCCATCTTGATCCGCTGGTCCCCGCGGAGGACCGCCTGGAAATCCATCGGCTTCAGGTCGCTCGGGCGGTAGTGGGGGGTGTCGGCGTTGGCGATGTTCTCGGACAGGACCTTCTGGCGCTCGGACAGATAGCTCATCCGGGCCCCGATGATCTTGAAGAGAGAGAGTTTGCCGAGTTCCATGGTCCAACGCTCCGTGACTGGCCAGAACCTAGCAAGACCCGTGCCAATGCCCGGCCTTCGCCCTGCCGGAGACTCGGCTATAGTGCTCCCGTGTCCAGGAGCCTCGTCCCCCTAGATCACCAAGGCCGCCCCAAGGCGACGTCCCAGCCTGCCGCCCCGGCTGAGCCCGAGCGGGTCGACGTGGTCGATGCAGCGGCCGTCCAGCCGCGGTTACCGGCCCGCAAGCGTCGGCAGGCCGCGATAGCCCTAAAGCACAACCTGGGCCAGGAGGCCGCCCCCCGGGTGGTCGCCAAGGGATACGGGGCGGTCGCCGAGAAAATCATGAAGCTTGCCTTCGACAACGACGTCCGGGTCCGCCACGACCCCGACCTGATCGAGGTGCTGGCCGCCGTCGAGGTCGATTGCGAGATTCCGATCGAAGCTTTTGCCGCCGTCGCGGAAATTCTTTCCTACGTCTACCAGGCAAACGGGCGGATGCCGCCGGTGGATAAATCCTCGTGAGATTGCTCGCCGAGGTTGAAACGCGGCTGATGCAGACCCGCGACCGACTGGTGGTCGCCCTCGACGCCGCCGGCGCCGGGGAAGCCGTCGATCTCGGCGACCTGACCCAGGTGGTCGACAAGCTCTGCGAGGACATCGTCCGCCTGCCGCCGGAGGATGGCCGCCCGCTCGCCGAAGCCCTGGCCCTCCTGATCCGCGGTCTCGACGAGCTCGAGATCCGCCTCAGGCATCTGCAGGCGCGCGATACCGGCCGCGGCGACACCGGGCGTGCGGCGCGCGCCTATCGGCCGCCACAGGGCTGACTCAACGATGGATCTCGCGACATATCTCAAGTTCACTCTGTCGCTGGGCCTCGTCCTCGCCCTCTTCGGCGCGGGCGTATGGGCGATGAAGCGCTATCTGCCCGGCATGCGCATCGGTGTCCGTGCCGGCCGGCGGCTGTCGGTCGTCGAGGTCTTGATGCTGGACACGCGACGGCGGATCGTTCTGGTCCGACGCGACGACGTCGAGCACCTGATCCTGCTCGGCGCCACCACCGAGACCGTGATCGAGCGAGGCATCCGCGTTAGCCCCAGCTTCGCCGAGCATCTTTCCCCGCCGACGGAGTCCCCGTGAAGATGAGCCGGCGTTTCCTGATCGCTTCGGCGACGATCGTCGGGGTCGCCGGCATCGCCGGGGTCGCGCTCGCCCAGAGCCTGACCCTCGATCTCGGCGGCCCCACCGCCGGATCCTCGACTGCGCGCATCGTCCAGTTCCTGGCGCTGATGACGGTGCTGACGCTCGCGCCCAGCATCATGATCATGGTGACGTCGTTCACCCGCATCGTGATCGTGCTGAGCCTGCTCAGGACCGCGCTCGGCACCCAGCAGTCGCCGCCGAACGTCGTGATGATGAGCCTCGCCCTCTTCCTCACCGGCTTCGTGATGGCGCCGACCTTCACGGACGCCTACAACAACGGCATCTCTCCGCTGATCGAGGAACAGATCAGCGAGGTCGAGGCGTTCGAGGCGGCCGGCCGCCCCTTCCACAATTTCATGATGAGCCATGTCCGCCAGGCCGACCTCGACCTGTTCATGGGCATGGCGAAGGCGACACCCGAGCAGGTTGGCGCCAACACGCCGTTTCACGTTCTGATCCCGGCCTTCATGATCTCGGAGCTGCGCCGAGCCTTCGAGATCGGCTTCCTGCTCTACCTGCCGTTCCTCGTCATCGACATGGTGATCGCCTCGGTGCTGATGTCGATGGGCATGATGATGCTGCCGCCGGCGCTGATCTCGCTGCCGTTCAAGCTGATCTTCTTCGTGCTGGTCGACGGCTGGTACCTGGTGGCCGGCAGCCTGGTCCGGAGCTTCGGGACCTAGTTGATCGCGCTCAGCAGCGTCGTCTTCAGCTTGTCGCGATAGCTCGTCATGAACGCCTGGAAGCGGTCGATCTCCTGGAACCGGGCCGACAGCTTCGAGTAGTCGTTGAGCGCCCCTTCCGAGGGGTTGGTGATCAGCCGGAATGCCTCGCGGAACTGGGTGCGGTCCATCGCCGGGGCGAAGCGCTGGCGGACCTGGCCGAGCCGCGTCGAGTCGCCGGCCAACGCCAGCGATACCGCTAGGTTCAGCACGAGCTGTCCGCGCCTCTCGTCGACCGCCGCCGCATCGCCGTCGCCGACCAGGCGGCCGAAGACGTCCGACGCCTCTCGCCACCTCGCGGTCTTCCAGGTGATCTCCGCACGGAGCAGATCGGCGTCGCGTGTCATGTCGTTCGAGATGAGGCGGAGCGCCTCGTCCGGGCGCTCGAGCTCGAACAGCGCGCGCGAGCGCAGGCGCGTCCGCTCAGCGGCGACGTCGGCGGGCAGCGCCTGCACCGCCGAGTTGTCCAGCGCCTTGATCGCGGCGTCGGGCTTGCGGTCGAGCAGCCGGATCAGTGCCAGCCGGGCGCCGACCCGCGCCTTGTCGGTGCCTTCGAGGCGCGACTTCACCTGGCGGTCGAGCAGGTTGGCGGCGCGCTCGAGCAGCTCGACCGCGACAAGCCGGTCGGCAAGGCGATTGATGATCTCGTTGCCCTGCGCGCCCGGCGGCGTCAGCTCGCGAAAGTCCTCGTAGAGGGCGAGCGCTGCCAGCGGCGGCAACGCATTGGCGCCGCCCTGCAGATAGAGGTTCGAGAATGCCTCGGTCATCTGCCGGGTGATGTCTCGCGTCGCCGCGGTGTCGGGGAAGGCGGAGACCGTCTGCTTCAGGACCGTGAGACCGTTCCTTATGTCGCCTTCCTCTATGTAGAGCTGGCCGAGGCGTGTCAGCATGTCGAGCTCGAGGCGGTCGCCGCGCCAGACGAAGCGGAGCGACTCCAGCTTCTGGATCGCTTCCGCCCGCGTCGTCGCCTTGCGGGCGAGTGCGTCGTCGAGGAGCGCCAGCTCGGAACGGATCCGCGACCAGCGATCCTCGCCCCTGGTCAGCCGCGTCCAGAGCTCGACTGCCGATTCCGAATCTCCCGCCGCGGCGAAGATGCGCCCGCGATAGTAGTCGACGCGGGCCTGCTCCGCCGGTCCCGGCCGCGTGTCGTTGACCGCGTCCAGATAGGCGCCGGCCGATCGGAAGTCGCGGTTGCGGAGCGCCGCCTCGGCGCCGTTCAGCGCGATGTCGGCGACGAAGTTCGGCGGATAGCCGGGCGGAATGGTGCCGGCGCGCGAGAAGCTCTGGATCGCCGCGCGGTAGTCGCCGAGCGCGGCGTAGGTGGCGCCGCGCCACAGCTCGATCTCCGACTTGCCGTTCAGCGAATTGTCGAACAGCGCGAGCCCGGCCTCGTCGAAGCGGGTCAGCGCGAACCTGGTGGCGCCGCGCAGCGCCAGCACGTCCGGCCGTCCGGCGAGGTCGGGATCCTCCACTTCGATGGTGCGAAGGAGACCCATCGCCTCGGCGGCCAGCCCATGGGCGAAGTAGAAGCTCGCGAGATCCAGCCTCGGCTGGCTGCGCGTGACCCGCGTCGCCTCGGCGACCCGTCGCTGCAGCAGCTGCTTCTGGTTCTGGAAGTCGTTCAGGTTGCCGCGCCGCCATCCGACCATGTCGAAGACGCGGCCGGGCGGCAGCGCACCGAAGGCGTTTGGCGCGCTCTCGGCGGCGATCTGCGCCAGCACGTCGGGATGCGTGAAGTTGAGTCCGTCGGGGCTGACGAAGGTGACGCCGTCCGGGATCGATCGAATCTGCAGCTCGTCGGTGATCACCTTGGCGGCGATGCCCTGCGCCGTCGACAGCAGGTTGAAGTCGGCATACTGCCGCTCGCCGTCGACGCCGCGGCCGAGCTGGGCGACCGGGACCACGGTCAGCTCGTCGCCGACCTCGGGATCGCGCACGCGGATCGGGTCGGCGGGATCGGCGATCGCGATGAACATGCGCAGGCCCTGCTGGCCGGTCTTCTGCACTTCCGGGATCAGGCCGATGTCGGGACGAAGCTCGGCGGCGCGGAGTTCGAGGACCCAGGCAAGCCCGTCGCGCTCGACATGCGGATTGACGCCCGGAAGGATCGCCATCCGGATTGCCGTGCCAGCCGATGAAGGCAGCTGCTCGAAGCCGGCGACGACCTGGGCGTTGGCGGCGAGGATCGGGGAGAAGTCGACCGCTCCCGGCTGGTCGAAGACGACCCAGAGATATCCGGCGCGCCTGAACACGGCGGTGCCGGCGGGGGCCGGCCACTCGAAGCGGACCGCCGTCGCGTCGCCGCGTGGCTCGTGCTTGACCAGCACCGGCGTGCCGGAGACCGCCTGCGGCACCACCGGCGTCGTCGGCGCAGCCGTCGGAGTTCCGTCGGCAGCCGGCTTCGCCGCCTCCGGCGCAGGCGCCGCCGTCTGCGTGCTGCCCGTCGCGGGCGCAGCGGCGGCCGGCGGACGCGCCGCCGTGTTCGCGGCCGGCGAAGCAGGCGGCTGGGCCGCGGGTGCAGGCGACGCCGGAGCGGAGGCGGCCGGCGGCAGCGCCGACGGCGCGCGCGCCGCGGGTGCCGCCGGCGGCTGGCCGGCTGATGGCTGGCCGGCTGGCGGCTGGGCAGTTGGCGGCTGGGCAGTTGGCGGCGGAGCGGCCGCGGGAGCCTGTGCTGGCTGAGGAGGCGTTGCCGCGACCGGCGCCGATGGCGCGGCGGCCGTCTGGGCCGGCGGAGTGCGCGCAGGCGCTCCGGCCGCCGGCGGCGGCGCCGGCTGAGCGGGCGCCGGCGGCGCCTGTGGCGGTTGGGCTTGCGGTGCCTGCGCCGCAGGTGCCGGCGTTTGTGGCGGTTGCGCCTGGGCGGGCGGCGTGCGTGGTTGCGCCGGAGGAGCGGCACCCGGAGGAGCGGCAGCCGGAGGAGCAGCAGCCGGCGGGGCGGCAGCCTGGCGCGGGGCGGGTTCGGAGGGCGGCGAGGACGTATCCGCGAGCTCGAAGATGAGCGAGCGATCCTTGACCTCGGTGCGCAGCAGCACCGTCTTCTCGAGCTCGATCACGACCGTGCGGCCATCGGAGGCGACGCGTGCCGACTTGACGACCCCCGGGAGCTTGGCCGCGAGGCCCGAGAGATCGCCCTCGAAAGGCCGCGCAAAGGTGATGATCAGCCGGCGGTCGATGCGCTGTGCCGTATAGCGGACGGGGGTCGGCCACTCGAAGGCGACCCGGGCCGAGGTTCCCGACATCTCGCCGTTGACGACCACCTGGTCGGCGCGCGCCGCGGAAACCGCGACGAGCAGAGCTGCGCCAAGAAGGAGCGCCTTCATTGCCGGTCACCGCGCGTCGGCAGCAGCGACAGCTCGACAGCCGAGCCGCCGGTGCCCGCGACGACCACCGGATCAGACGGGTAGCCGCTGTCGCGGAGCGCGCGGGCGACGGCGCCGGCGCGCGCGAGCGCCAGTTCCCAGGCGACGCCTTGCCCGACGCCGCCACGAATCTCGAGACGGTTCGGCACATGCGCGAGAAGATCGCCAATCGCCGCCAGCATCGGCAGCGCGCCCGGAAGAAGTGCAGGCGCGGAACCGGCGAAGGCGACGTCGCTCGGCGGCATCAGGATCAGCCGGTCGCGCTGCCGCTGCAGCTCGAGCCCGGCCAGCGCCGGCAGGCGCTCGATCCGGCCTTCGACGAGAGAAGTCAGGTAGTCGAGATTGAGCGCGACGTCGGTGGCGAGGGTCGGCGCCTGGAGCGGCGGCGGCGCCGGCGGCGCCAAGGGGCGCGTGCCTTGCGGGAGCTGCTTGGCGAGGCTGTGCGCGATCTCGCGGAAGCGCTGCACGTCCGGCGAGCCCATCGAGAACATCAGAATGAAGAAGCAGAGAAGCAGCGAGAAGGTGTCGATCAGGCTCACCACCCAGATCGGCCTTTCCTTCACCGGCTGCGGCGGCGCCGGCCAAGCCATGCGCGCGCTCATGGTGCCCTCGCCGGCTTGAGCGCGAAGAAGAAGCGGACAGCGCGCTCCGGGTTGCGCTCGACCCCGACGGTAACGGCGTCGGCCGGAGCGCCGTCGTCGATCAAGGTTCGGGCGATGCGGACCGCACGCTCGGCCGACAAGGCGTCGCCGTCAGGGACCAACGCGATCACCGCAAGCCGGGTGCCTTCGGGCGGAGATGCGAGGAACGTCGCCGTGCGACGAAGGAAGGCCTGGCCCGGGCGGGAAAGAGAGGCGCCCTCGAACATCGCCTCGACCGGCGTCTCGGCGGCGATCTGGCCCGTCGACGGGTCGCGGCGGGGCGGCGCCACCGGCAGGTCGGCTTCGACCAGCCGTCCGACTCGGTCCGGGAGCGCGCGCTCGGCTTCGACGAAAAGGCTGGTGGTCTCGCCGGTCGGCGAGCCCAGCGGAAGGTCTGAGGGAAAGCTGGCGCGGACCGAGGCGATGACCTTTACCGCACGGCTGGCTTCGGGCTGCGAGACGGAGGCAAGAACGATGAAAAAGGCGAGCAGAACCAAGTACAGGCTCAAGAACGCCTGCACCGGCAAGAAGGCCTCGGCTCCCCCCACTGACTCCGGGCCGTCGACCTCCGCCCTTGGCTGTCCCATCCGCCTCCGGCCGCTGGATCCCTCGCTAGCTCCGGCTTGCGAGAATCGCGTCGATGTCCGACTGCTGACTGGCTTTATCAGGCATCTGCGGGCCGTTCAACAAGTGCGCATCGGGCCGGGCCGGCTTGCCGTTCTTCGGCCGCCATTCCGGGATCTGGGACACCGTCGCAAAAGGCCCGCGGCCAAGCTCTTCGCCGAAGGCCTGGAGGATTCCGTCGATCCGCTCCTCGATCGAGCGAAGCGTGGTCACGACCTTCGAAATCCGCTGGCCGGTGATGTCCTGGAAGCTGCAGGCTTCGTAGATTCGCGTGACCGATTCGCCGATCGCCGTGGCGGTGGCGCCGCCGATGGCCGCCGCCGCCTGCTCCAGCTTCTCGGCTTCGTCGAGGATCGCCTGGGTCGCGGCCTCGGTCGCCCGGGTCACCGCGTCCAGCTCGTCGGTCGCGAGCGGAATCTGCTCGTCGTTAATCTGGTCGGGGCGAAGGGCCGCGATCTCCGACTTCGCCTTCTGGATGAATCGGAAAAGCGACTCGATCTCTCCGAACATCTTGATGTCGAAGGTCGAGCCGTTGCCCGTGGCGTAAAGCGCACGGACAACGCCTTCGACGATATAGGCGACCTCGCTCGCGGCGACCGGCTCGTTCTGCCGTCGACGGAGGTCGGCCAGCCGATCGCTGAGATCGGCATCGATGCCCGGAACCGGCATGGGTGGTCTCCTGGGTGCCGCGGCTCTAGAACTTGCCGAGGACGCTCTCGATCTTGGTCTTGAGCGTGTCCGCGTTGAACGGCTTCACGATGTAGTTGTTGACGCCGGCTTCCTTGGCGGCGACCACGTTCTCGGTCTTGCTCTCGGCGGTCACCATGATGAAGGGGGTCTCCTTCAGCTTGGTGTCGGTGCGTACTTCCTTGAGCAGCTGGAGACCGGTCATCGGCTCCATGTTCCAGTCGGAGATCACCAGGCCGAACTTCTTGGCACGCAGCTTCTGCAGCGCCGAGCCGCCGTCGGTCGCTTCGTCGATGTTGCTGAAACCCAGCTGCTTCAGCAGGTTTCCGACGATCCGCAGCATCGTCTTGTAATCGTCGACGATCAGGATCGGCATGCTCTTGTCGACAGACATCTTCCATTCCTCCGGGCTATCGCATCGTGTTGGGGAGGCACGACGGCGACGTGCCGCGTGCGAACGGCCGCGACCATATCTGCGAGGATTTAATCAAGTGTAAACGCGCGTAAGTTTTTTCGCCGCCCGCCGGCGGCGCTTCGCCCCGTCAGTTCGGGGGCGCCAGCTCCTTGCGCTCGGCAAGCTGCGTCGTCACTTCCTTGGCGCGTGCCGGGCTCATGCTGGCGAGGATCGGCGCGGTCTTCGCTTCCTTCATCCGCTGGAAGACCTGGAGCAGGACCTTGAGCTCGAGCTCGTCGAAGATGCGCGCCGCGTCCTTTGGCTTCATCGTCTCGTAGATCTTGACCAGGCTCTTGAGCTCGGTCTCTTCCTGCTCGTTGTACTTCCTGATCAGGCTCTCGATCTCGCCCTTGATCTTGGAGAGCTCGCCGATCTTCTCCTCGAGCCGCTTCTCGGCGGCCTGGAACAGCACCTCGCGCTTCAGCACCGCCTCCTCGCGAAGGTCGATCTCCTTCCGGCGCGACGCCAGGTTCTGCAGGATCTCGATCTCGGACTGGCTGAACATGATCGGGTCGAGCGGCTTGTCGTCCTGCTTGGCGGTCGCCTGCGGCGGCTGCGCCTGGACCTGGGCGGGCGCGGGCTGCGGCGCCGCGGGCCGAGCCGCCGGCGCGGGTTGGCCCGACTGGGTGATGGGCCGCGACGGTGCGGTCTGCTGGCCCTGGACCGGGGTCGTCGGCTGAGCCGCGGGGGCCGGTGCCTGCTGTTGCTGCTGCGCCCGCGGGGCCTGTCCCTGGGGCTGGGCCGGCGCGGTCTGCGCCTGGGTCTCGCTGACGGCGACGGCGAGGCTGGCCGACTTGCGGTGCTGGTAGCCGTTCCAAACATCGCTGACCTTCACGCTAAGCAGCAGCGCGGCGACGAAGATGGTCAGCGGCAGGAGCCGGACGGGCAGCATGCGGATTTCCTATCTCAGCTCGCGCAGGGCCTTCAAGAGGTCCTGCTCGGCCTTCGACCGGCCGCCGGCATCGCTCTCGGGCTCGTCGGCGGATGCAGCGGCGGGCCGGGCGACCGGCGCGGGCCGGGGCGGCGCCGGATTGTTGGCGGCGGCACGCGGGGCCGGCGCGGCGGCAGCCGGAACGGGCTGCGGGCGCGGGGCCGCCTGCGGCTTAGGCGAGGCGGCATAGGCTGCGACTTCCGGTCGGGCGCTCCCGCCGGAGGCAATGCGCTCGGCGGCACCATCGGCGCGGCCGGTGAGGAAGGTGAGCTCGTCGCGCAGCGCCTGGCCGCGCTCGACCTGGACCGAGAGCGCCTTCGCCGTCTGATCGGCGGCAAGGCGGAGCGCCTGGATCGATCCTTCGGTGCGGCGGGTCGCATCGTTGAACTCGCCGATCATCGCCTCGAACTCGGCCTTGTTGGCGCGAAGGCTCTGGAGCTTGCGGTTGAGGACGGCGGCATAGCCGATCGTCGCGACCAGCAGGCCCGCGACCACCACGTCCAAGATCAGGGACAGCTCCATCGCCCCTCCCCTCTTTCCGCCGACGCCTTCAGTCGCCGCCGCCGCTCGACGCCATGCGCCGGACCTTCTTGTCGATGCGGATGGCGATGCCGTTGCCCTTCCGCCCCATGTTGCCGCGGAACAGCGGGATCTTGCCGCAGCGCATCTCGATCGACGAGCGCGGCGTCGAGTTCAGCACGATCCGGCTGCCGACCTTCCAGTTGATCACGTCGTTGAGCGGCATCACGAACTCGTCCAGCACCGCCGTCAGGTCGATGTCGGTGTGCCAGAGCTCGCTCGCCAAGTGGCCTTCCCAGATCGAGTCACGGCCGAACTTCTCGCCCATGAACATCTGCAGCAGGAGTTCGCGCACCGGCTCCAGCGTCGCATAGGGCAGAAGCAGCTCGAGACGACCGCCGCGGTCCTCCATGTCGATGCGAAGACGCGCCAGGATCGCCGCGTTGGCGGGCCTGGCGATCGAGGCGAAGCGCGGGTTGGTCTCGAGGCGGTCGAAGCGGAAGGTGACGGGCGAGAGCGGGTCGAAGGCGGCCGACAGGTCGTTCAGCACGACCGTGACCATGCGTTCGACCAGGTTGCGCTCGATCGTCGTGTAGGGGCGGCCTTCGATGCGCATCGCCGCGGTGCCGCGCCGGCCGCCGAGGAGCACGTCGACGACCGAATAGATCATCGCCGAGTCGACGACGAGCAGGCCGAGGTTGTCCCACTCCTCCGCCTTGAAGACGGTGAGCATCGCCGGCAGCGGGATCGAGTTGAGGTAGTCGCCGAAACGGATCGAGGTGATGTTGTCGAGGCTGACTTCGACGTTGTCGGAGGTGAAGTTACGTAGGCTGGTCGACATCGTGCGGACGAGGCGGTCGAAGACGACCTCCAGCATCGGCAGCTTTTCGTAGGAGACCAGCGAGGAGTTGACGATCGCCTGGATGCCGGAAGTCTCGGCAGCGCGGTCGGAGTCCGCATCGAAGCCCAGCAGGCTGTCGATCTCGTCCTGGTTGAGGACGCGCGCCTGATGGCCCCCGTCGGCGCCACCGCCGGCGGCGGCACCGCCTCCGCCCTGCTCCATCGCCGCCCATTCGGCCGCCAGCTTGTCTTCGTCGGTCGTGTCGCTCATCGCGCGCCTACTGAACCAGCATTTCCTTGAACAGCACGTCCTTCACCCGAGCCGGGCGCGCAGCGAGGTTCACGCGCCTGAGCAGCTCCTCGCGAAGGCGATAGAGACCGGCCGAGCCCTGGAGGTCGTCGATCCGAAGCTCGCGCAGGTAGATCTGAAAGTTGTCGATGATCCGCGGCATGTTCTGGGTCACGAGCTCGATGTCGCCGGGATTCTCGAGCTCGAGGCTGACGCTGATCTTGAGGAAGTTGGTGCGTCGCTGCGTACCGGTTCCGGTATTCAGGTTCACGATCAGGTCGGGCATGTCGAAGAACACGGTCTGGCGCGGCGCAGGCTTCGCCTGGACCGGCACTTCCTCGGCGGACGCTTCCTTGGGCGGCTCCTTCTTGGAGAGGATGCCCGAGAAGAAAACGCCGGCGATGGCGCCGATCACGATCAGCACCGGCAGGATGATGAAGAGGACGAGCTTCTTCCCGGCAAACCGTTTTACTTCCGGTTGGCCTTCGCCTCCGCCTTCTTCTTCCATCGCTTCGGCCGACATACCGCACTCTCCGTCAGACGGGAGGGTCGAACCCCTCGGGAATAGATATATGCAGCTTCGGTGCCGATGCCGAGGCTGGTCGTTCCCAGTTCTTCAACTGTTCCAGATTAGCGAATATTGGGGCGCAAAGTAAGGGGCTAGGCATATCTTGTGGGTACCCCGGCACCGCCCGTCCGGGGTCCCGGGCAGCCTGCCGGGCAAGTCCTGCCGGGCGATCCGGCCGTCAGCGCGGTCCGGTCCCGCCCGGAGACAGGGCCTTGAACCAGGTCTCGGTCGCGGTCGCGATCGTTTCCGGGGTCCAAAGCGGCGCTTCCCGCCAGTAGTCGATCTCGGCGACCACCCGGGAGACCCCCTCCTCGAAGGTGACCTGGGGCGCCCAGCCCAGGTCGCGACCTATCTTGGTCGTGTCCGCGAAGGTGACGTCCGGCTCGCCCGGCCGCTTCGGGATATGGACCTTCTCGCCGCCGAGGAGCTCGATCAGGCGGTTGATCGACTGCGGCTTGCCCGCCCCGACATTCCAGACCTCGCCGCTCTTCTCGGTCTCGCCGGCGGCGAGGAACCCGGAGGCGACGTCGGTCGCGTAGATGAAATCGCGGCGCTGGGTGCCGTCACCGACCACCGTGAACGGCTTACCGGCGAGCTTCTGGCGGAGGAACACGCCGAAGACCGCCCCATAGGCGCCGGACGTGCGCGAGCGGGTGCCATAGGCGTTGAAGATGCGGATCGAGTTGACCGGCAGCCTGTACACCTGACCCCAGTGGAACACCGCCTGCTCGCCCTGGTACTTCGAGAGGGCGTACGGGTACTGCGGCCGGATCGGGTGGTCCTCGCGCGTCGGGGTGTCGGCGAGCCCGTAGCACGATGACGACGCCGCATAGACGAGCTTGCGCACGCCGGCGTGCCGCGCGGCTTCCAGCACGGCGACCGTGCCCTGGACATTGGCCGACATGTATTCCGACGGCTGCTCGATCGACGGGACGATGTCGCCGATGCCGGCGAAGTGGAAGACGAGGCTGGCGCCGGCGAACAGCGTGTCATCGGGCACCAGCGCGCGAATGTCGCGGCGGTCGAGCGTGACGTCGGCGTTGCTCGCGTGATGCTTCAGGTTGGCCTCGCGGCCGCCGACCAGGTTGTCGATGACGCGGACCTCGTAGCCGCGCTGGACCAGCAGGTCGGTCATGTGGCTGCCGATGAAACCGGCGCCGCCGGTGACGATCGCGATCGGTTTTGCTGGCATCAGGCGCGTCCTTTCAGGGGCCGCAAGGTAGTCGCCGGGTGACGGCTGGGCAATCGCGGCCTCACCGGCCGAAGACGGCGTCGGCGAGATCGCGCCATCCACCGGCGGCGAGGACGCCCGGCGGACGGACGGCACCGGCGCGCGTCACCAGCCAGAGACGTTCGACCGCCGGCGGGAAGGTCGGATCGGACAGCACTTCCGGGAGGTCGTCGACGAAATGCGTGAGGCCGAGCGCCTCGATCCGTCGGAGCTTTCCGGCGCGCTCGTCCTCGAAGAAGATCCGTTCCGCCGGAATCTCAGGACAGTGACGCCTTAGCCAGCGGCGGGCGGCATCCCTGAGGTCCGTCCCGCCCGGGTCCTGGGCAGCGAATTGCCCCTTGTGACTCACCACCGCGAGCTGCGCCCCGGCAGCGGCGGCGCGCTCCAGGAAGGCGCGGCTTCCGTCCATCATCGGGGCCTGTTCGAGGCCGGGGCCGTAGACGCGTGCCTGGACCTTCTGCCACTCGATCTCGCCGCCGGGCCCGCGCGTTCGCAGGCGGTCGCGGATCTCGGTCTTGTCGAGAGGGCCGGCTGCCAGCCCGAACGAGGCGGCTTCGGCGCGAAAGACCTCGGAGTAGTCGACCAGCGTGTTGTCGAAGTCGAGGCCGACCGACCTCACTTGAGGCTGACCGACTTCATCAGCTTGATGTTCACGTAGCGTGGGTCGCTCGCCCAGTTCGGGATCTTGCCGTCGTGGAAGGCGCGGACCAGATCCTCGGCCGCATTCGTGATCGTGTGCTTGGCGACGAAGCCCAGCTCGCGGCGAACCTTGTCCGAGGAGATGTGATAGGAGCGAAGATCGTTGGTCGGCGTCACGACGATCTCGGTGCCCTTGCCGACGACGTCACGCACCATCTCGGCAATGTGCATCACCGTGTGGTTCTCGAAGCCGACGTTGTAGGTCTTGCCGTCGATCTTCTCGTGCGGCTGGCGCAGGCTCTCAAGGTAGAACTCGACCATGTCCTCGATATGCAGGTTGGGGCGCTTCTGCGTGCCGCCGAATACGGTGATCTTCTTGTTGTTGTAGCCGTGGCTGGTGAGGATGTTGACCGTGAGGTCGAGCCTGAGCCTCGGGCCGTAGCCGCAGACCGTCGCCGGGCGGACGGTCAGGGTCGTGAAGCCGGACGCCTGCTCCTCCTTCAGCACATCCTCGCAAAGCGCCTTGTACTTCGCGTAGTCGGTGATCGGATCCAGGCTCTCGTCTTCGGTCACGTTCGGGACGTCCTTGAGCCCGTAGACCGAGGAGGACGAGGCATAGATGAAGCGTTCGACGCCCGCCGCCTTGGAGGCGCGCACCAGCGGGCGGAAGCAATCGAAGTTGATCGACTTGCCGAGCTCGGGATCGAGATCGAAGGACGGATCGTTCGAGATGCAGGCGAGATGGATCACGGCATCGCAGCCCTTGACCGCCTCGGCGACGAGCTTGGAGTCGCGCAGATCGCCCTGGATTTCGGTGAGCCTGGGACCCCGGTGCTCGGCGAAGATGTCGCGACCGTAAAGGTAGAGATCGAGGACCTTTACGTTGTGGCCCTCGGCCAGGAGCTTCGGAATCAACACGCTGCCGACATAGCCGGCGCCACCGGTCACCAGCACGGTCCAGCGACGATCACTCATTCGTTCCATCCCATCGCGAAATCAACGACCGACGACAGCAGCGCCAGATGGCCGGCTTCGACGAAGCCGTACTGCTTGGAGGGCAGGTAGAGATTCACGTCGCCCATGCGCCGCAGCGGATTGTCGGGCTCGAACCCGGTCAGGGTCAGCACCTCGGCCTTGTGCGCCCGCGCCGCCTCGACGCCCTTCAGGATGTTCGGCGACCGGCCCGAAGACGAGATCGCGACCAGCATGTCGCCCGGGCGACCGAGCCACTCGATCTGCTTCTCGTAAACGTGCTGGTAGCCGTAATCGTTGCCGAGGCAGGTGAGCGTCGCGGCGTCGCTGAAGCACATCGCCCGGATGCCGGCGGCCTTGGAGAAGTCCTCCGACATGTGGCTCGCGATCGCCGAGGAGCCGCCGTTGCCGATGAACATCACCTTGTCGCCCCGGGCGTGCACGGTGCGGCTGGTCGAGAGCGCCCATCCGATCGCCTTGTCGAGGTCGAGCCTCCTGCCGGATAGATCGGTCGCCTCGGCGGCGGCGAGCACCGCCTGGAACGAGGCGAAATAGCGGTCGACGCTGGGAGATGCCATGCGGCTAGCCTAATAGAGCCCGTATGGACTTGACCACCGCTGGTTTGTCGACCGAGCTGCGGTGGCCCATGATCGCCACCTTGAGCGCACCGACGACGTTGCCGACGAAGCCGATCATCTTCATCGGCCCTCCGGCGCAGACGAGCGGCGCGGTCACGGCGAGGAAGGCGTCGCCGGCGCCGACGGTGTCGACCACGGTCCGGGTGAGTGCCGGGATGCGCGAGACCGGTTCGCCCTTGGCGTAGGTGACGCAGCCGTACTTGCCGTGGGTCAGGATCAGCTTGTCGCACTTGACCATCGAGGGGAGGATCTCGCCGGCGATGGTCTCGACCTCGACCCGCTTCTCGCCGGTGGCGAGCCTGGCCTCGGGCGTGTCGATGCAGAGGTAGTCGGCGCGAGAGTAACGGGTGATCAGGTTGAAGCCCATGTTGGCGCTGTTGGACTGGGCGTTCACCGCCAGGAACTTCGACTTCTTGCTGACCAGGTCGATCGTCGATCGCCCGATCAGTCCGTGGCCGAAGTCGGTGATCAGCACCATGTCGTAGTCGCCGATGCGGCTCGCGATCTTGTTGTTGAGCTCGGCCTCGAGCGCGGCGTCCAGCGGCGTGTCGTCCATCTCGTAGACTTCGAACAGCTTCCGCATGTAGCCAGGATCGATGAACCGGCACTTGCGCGTCGTCGGCATCCCGCGCCGCTCGATCAGGTCGATCTCGACATTGTCCTGCCGGGAGCGCAGCAGGAGCTCCTCGTTGCTGTCCTCGCTGCCGATCGCGGTGATGACGTCGACCTCGGCGCAGAAGTTCGCGAGGTGGTTCGCGGCGGCGACGACGCCGCCGGCGAAAATCTCGCGGTTCTGGAACTGGGTCGCGATCATGTTCTCCTTCGGCGACTTCCCCATCGGCACGACGTACTGGTACTCGTCGATGATCGCGTCGCCGATCACCAGGACGCGGTAGTCGCGGACCTGCTCGAGAAGGTTCTCGATGGCTTCGATCGGATATTCGCGACGGAAGTTGTCGAGGTAGTCGCGGATCGCCGGGTCGAGCGTCGAGAAGTATTGGTTGATGAGCTGGGTCGAGCTCGAGGTGATCTCGTCGGTGAAGACCAGCCTGCCGCCATGCGCCTCGACCGCCTTCCGCTCCTCGGCGATCTTGCCGGTGACGTCGGCCGCGGAGTCGGCGTAGTCCGAGCCCTTCACGTAGGCGTCGGGCTTGATCGCCTGGATCGCCGACATGGCGTCGGACGCGTGATTGACGCCGACCCAGTCGACATATTCGAGGGCGCCCAGCATCTCGGCCCTGAGCGCATCGGTGAAGGCCGGACGACCGGGCCCCTTGTTGACGAAGGCGTCGGCGGTGACCGTCACGATCAGCACGTCGCCCTGGCGGCGCGCCGACTCCAGGTGGCGGATGTGCCCGACATGCACCAGGTCGAAGACGCCGTGGGCCAGGACGACCTGGCTGCCCGACGCCCGGGCCTCGGCGGCGATCTTCGCAAGCTCGTCGATCGTCTGGATCTTGGCACGCGCCGAACGAGCGGGCTTGCCCGCATCGATTCTACGTCGGCCAGGGTTTCCACGCCGCCGATCGCCGTTCGTCGCCGTCACTCGCGCCTCGGTCTTCCTTCATCTCAGGGTTTAGTGGATCGGCGCGGGGAAGGCAACGAGCGGTGGCGTGTTATGGTCACGCCATGCCCGATGAGGTCTCCGTTCTCGCCCAGCGGCTGCTGGGATCTCGCCCCGATCGGATCGTGCCCGTCGGCGGCGGCGGCAACAATCGAATCTACCGGGTCGATACCGTCGATGGCCCCGTCGCGCTCAAGGGTTATCGCGTCGACGACGGCGACGATCGCGATCGCCTCGGGCAGGAATGGGCCGCCCTGACTCTCATCTCCCCTCGCCTCCCGGACTCGGTGCCGCGGCCGATTGCCCGCGACCGCACCTCGGGTTGGGCGGCCTACGAATGGATCGCGGGCGACAAGGTCGAGACGGTGAGTGATTCGGACATCGACGCGGCCGTCGCGTTCGTCCGAAACCTGCAGACGCTCCGCAACGAGCCCGGCGCCGCCGACCTGAGGCTGGCATCGGAGGCGTGCCTCTCGATGACCGAGCTCTCGACACAGATTGGACGGCGCCTCGGTCGTCTCGCGGGGATCGAACCGATCGAGCCGTTTCTCGCGGAGATAAGGAAGACCTTCGCCGCCCTCGCCGGCGACGGGCCGGAACTTCCGGCCGACCGGAGGATCCTGTCGCCGTCGGATTTCGGCTTCCACAACGCCCTCCGCCGGGCGGACGGCCGCCTCGTCTTCCTCGATTTCGAGTACTTCGGCTGGGACGACCCGGCGAAGCTCGCCTCAGACACTCACTGGCATCCTGGAATGGCTCTTGGTCCCTCCCAGCGAGCCAGGTTCGCCGCCGGGCTCGAGAGCGTCTTCGGCGCCGATCCCGGCTACCGGGAAAGGCTTCGGAGCTACCGCCCGCTGATCGGGCTGCGGTGGTGCCTGATTCTCCTGAACGAGTTCCTGCCCGCCGGTCTCGCCCGCCGCCGTCATGCCGGCCAGGCCGAAGACGTCGAGGCTGCAAGGAATCGCCAGCTCGCCAAGGCCCGCGCGCTTTACAGCGAGGTCATCCAGGGTCTATGACCGCCGTCGTGGCTGACTCCTCCTCAACGGCCGCCGGGCTCGACGAACGTTCGCGCTACCTGCGCACGCTGGTGGTCGACGCCCTGGAAGGCGGCGGCCGCGGCCATGTCGGTGCCGCGCTCTCCCTGATCGAAATCGTCCGCGTCCTATACGACGACATCCTCAAGGTCCGTCCGGCCGACCCGAAGTGGCCGGATCGCGATCGCCTGATCCTGTCGAAGGGGCATGGCTGCCTCGGCCTCTACGCGCTGCTCGCCGACAAAGGCTTCGTCACCATGGACGACCTCAAGAAGCAGTGCCGCCCCGGCGCGCTGCTCGGCGGCCATCCGGAGATCCGCATCCCGGGCGTCGAAGCCTCGACCGGCGCTCTCGGACACGGGCTCGCCATCGGCGTCGGGCTGGCGCTCGCCGCCCGCATGCAGAAGCGGCCGTCCCGGGTCTTCGTCGTCCAGGGCGACGGCGAGTCGAACGAAGGATCGGTCTGGGAGGCGGCGCTGATGGCGGCCAAGCATCGGCTGGCCAACCTGACGCTCATCATCGACTACAACAAGATGCAGTCCTACGGGAACGTGCCCGACGTGCTGCCGCTGGAGCCGCTGGCGGACAAGCTGCGCGCCTTCGGCTTCGGCATCGCAGAAGCGGACGGCCATGACGTCGCCCAGCTCCAGCGCGTGTTCTCAGCGCTTCCCGTCGATGCCGCGAAGCCCAGCGCCGTCATCTGCCATACGGTCAAGGGGCGGGGCATCGCGGTCTGCGAGCACAACGCCGCCTGGCACCACAAGGCGCGCCTCCCGGCCGACCAGGCGGCGGCGCTTCGCCAAGAGCTGATGGGCGCCTGATGCGCGAGACCAGCCTCAAGATGGTGCATGAGCTGGCGAAGAAGGATCCGCGCGTCGTCTTCGTCGGATCCGACCTCGGCGCCGGCGCGCTGGACGCGATGCGTAAGGAGATGCCGGAGCGCTTCTATATGGAAGGCGTCTCGGAGGCGGCGATCATCGGCATGGCCGCCGGCCTCGCGATGGACGGCTACATTCCCTACGTCAACACCATCGCCACCTTCATCACGCGGCGCTGCTACGAGCAAGTCGCGGTCGACCTCTGCCTGCACAATCTTCCGGTCCGGCTGATCGCCAATGGCGGCGGCATGGTCTACGCGCCGCTCGGCCCCACCCACATGGCGATCGAGGACATCGCCATCATGCGGGCGCTGCCGAACATGTCGGTGGTCGCCGTCGCCGACGCCGAGGAGATGAAGCGGTTCATGGCCGCGACCCTCGACCATCCGAGCCCGATCTACATCAGGCTCGCCAAGGGCGGCGACCCGGTGGTCACCAGGCCCGAGCACGGCTTCACGCTCGGCAAGGCGATCGAGCTCAAGGCTCCCGGCCGCATCGGCTTCATCACCACTGGCGTGATGGCGAGCCGGGCGCTCGCGGCGAGCGAGATCATGGCCAAGACCAACACGCCTGCCGGCGTGCTGCACATGCCGACGGTCAAGCCGCTCGACGAGAGTGCCGTGCTGGCGCTCGCAGCCAGGGTCGAACGCCTGGTCACCGTCGAGGAGCACAGCCGGATCGGCGGCCTGGGCTCGGCGGTGTCGGAGCTCCTGACCGACAACGGCGTGCGCACACCCCTCCTCCGCCTCGCGCTTCCCGACCAGTTTCCCGAGGACTACGGTAGCCAGGAGCACCTGCTCGAGCAGGCCGGGCTCTCGCCGGCCGCCATCGCCGAGGCAGCACAACGCGCATGAAAGTCCGCTACTCCTATCTCGGCCAGCAGTTCGCCGATCCCGACCCGATCCTCGCCGAGATCAAGAAGCTGGTCG
>JAEULB010000130.1 GCA_016792585.1 Rhodospirillaceae bacterium | reverse complement strand
CCGACATAGACGATGTTCGGGTCCTCGGGATGCACGGCGATGAAGCCGCTCTCTCCGGTGCCGGGATAGGTGCAGTCGGCGAGCGTGATCACGCCCCATTCGGAGGCGCTCGGCACCGAGATCGAGGTGTTGTCCTGCTGCGTCGCGTAGACCCGGTACGGATACTGGTTGTCGATGTCCATCCGGTAGAACTGCGCGGTCTTCTGATTGTAGATCGACGACCAACTGCGGCCGCCGTTGAAGGACACGCAGGCGCCGCCGTCATTGCCCTCGATCATCCGGTTCGGGTTGTCGAGGTCGATCCAGATGTCGTGGTTGTCGCCGTGCGGCGTCGTCACCTCGTGGAAGGTCACGCCGCCATCGGTCGACTTCCACATCTGATAGTTCGTCACGTAGACGGTGTCGGCCTGGCCAGGACAGGCGAAGACATGCGTGTAGTACCAGGGCCGGTGCATCAGGTCGCGGTTGGGCGTGGTCTGGATCCAGTGGTTGCCGTAGTCGTCGGTGCGGTACATGCCGCACTTCTCGCCCTCGGCCTCGACCAGCGCGTAGACGCGGCCGGCCTTGGCGGCCGAGACCGAGACGCCGACCTTGCCGTAGGGCACAGGCGGCAGGCCGTTCTTGCCGGAGAGCTCCTCCCAGGTATCGCCGCCATCCATCGAGCGGAACAGGCCCGAGCCCGGGCCGCCGCTGTCGAGCTTCCAGAAGCTGCGGCGGGTCTGCCAGAAGGCGGCGTAGAGGATCCGTGGATTGTGCGGGTCCATCGACATGTCGACGCAGCCGGCGTCCTTGCCGCGATAGAGAATCTTCGCCCAGGTCTTGCCGCCGTCCTTGGAGCGGAACACGCCGCGCTCCTCGTTCGGGCCGAAGGCGTCGCCGAGGGCGGCGATGTAGACGAGGTCTGGATCGGTCGGGTGGATCAGCACACGGCCGATGTGCTTGGTCTCCTTCAGGCCGACATGCGTCCAGGTGCGCCCGGCGTCGACCGACTTGTAGACGCCGTCGCCGTAGGAGACGTCGATGCGGATCGTCGTCTCGCCCATGCCGGCGTAGATCACGTTCGCGTCCGAGCGTGCGACCGCGATCGCGCCGACCGTGGCGCTGGTGAAGAATCCGTCCGAGACGTTGCGCCAGTAGACGCCGCCGTCGGTGGTCTTCCAGACGCCGCCGGCGCAGGCGCCGAAGTAGAAGGTCATCGGGTCCTTGGGATCGCCCGCGACCGCGACCACGCGCCCGCCGCGGGCGGGGCCGATGCAGCGCCACTTGAGGGCGTCCAGACGGCCAGAATCGGTCAGACGGATCTGTGTCGACATCGGGGACCTGCCGGGAAAATGGATGGGACGGGAAGCCTTGGTGGGTGCCGGTTACGCGCCGGCTATTGGGGAACGATGTCACGGCGCGCCGAGGCCCGGCAAGGCCTTGATCGCGCTCGCCGGTTCGTGATCTTGGCCGTTGCCCGGCCCGGTCCGGGATGTTAAGCCCTCAGGCCAGCGCAAAGCCGGGGTGTAGCGCAGTCTGGTAGCGCATCTGCTTTGGGAGCAGAGGGTCGGAGGTTCGAATCCTCTCACCCCGACCAGCGCCCGCCTTGAGGTCGAGACGAAGGGGACCGGAACCGCCATGCAGGTTCGCATCTATCAGCCGGCCAAGACCGCGATGCAGTCCGGCCGGGGCAAGGCCCAGGAATGGGTGATGGAGTTCGAGCCGACCAGCGCCCGGGGGCCGGAGCCGCTGATGGGCTGGACCGGCGGCGGCGACACCAAGGAGCAGGTGCGGCTCACCTTCCCGACGCGCGAGGAGGCGATCGCACATGCCGACAAGCACGGCCACACCTACACGCTGGTGGCCGCGCACGACCGGCGGATGCGGCCGAAGGCCTACGCCGACAATTTCAAGTTCAACCGCTACAGACCCTGGACCCACTAGGTCATCGCGGCCCCGTAGCTCAGGGGATCAGAGCAACAGCCTTCTAAGCTGTGGGTCGCTGGTTCGAATCCAGCCGGGGTCGCCACTCCCGCCATGACCGGCGATAAATCCTTAAACGTCCTCGAAGAAGCCAGGCGCCATCGCAGGAAGGCGGCCGAGATGCGGGCACAGGCCGGCACCCAGCCGGACCTCAAGGACATGTACGAGGATCTCGCGCGCGGCCACGAAGCGGCGGCGGACGAGATTGAGAGCCGGCTCAACCCCGGACAGACGAAGAAGACTTAAGCCGCCTTCGCCATCCTCTCGCGGATACCGGCGACGATCTCGAACGAGCGCAGCCGCGCGGCGTGATCGTAGATCTGGCCGGTGAAGATGATCTCGTCGACCTGGGTCGCGTCCATGAAAGCGCGGATGCCCTTCTCGACCGTGTCGGGCGCGCCCACCACCGCCATGCGGAGCCCGTGCGTCAGCCGCGCGACCTCCGCTTCCGACCACAGACCCTCGGTTGTCTCGACCGGCGGCTGGAGCTGGCCGGGATTGCCGCGGCGGAGGTTGATCCAGCCTTGCTGCAGCGAGGTGAAGAGGCGCTTCGCCTCGGCATCGGTATCGGCGGCGACGACGCTCAATCCCGCCATCGCATAGGGCTTCGCCAGCGTCTCGGACGGCTTGAACTGCTGGCGGTAGATCTCGAGCGCCTCCATCAGGTGGTCCGGCGCGAAGTGGGAGGCGAAGGCGAAGGGCAATCCCAGCGCCGCGGCGAGCTGCGCGCCGAACAGGCTGGACCCCAGGATCCAGATCGGGATGTTCATGCCGGCGCCGGGAACGGCGCGCACGGCCTGTCCCGGCTGCACCGGTGCGAAGTAGGCCTGAAGCTCGAGCACGTCCTGGGGAAAGCTGTCGGCGGCCTCGAAGTAGCGGCGAAGCGCCTGGGCGGTCCGCTGGTCGGTGCCCGGCGCGCGGCCGAGGCCGAGATCGATGCGGCCGGGGAACAGCGCCTCCAGCGTGCCGAACTGCTCGGCGATCACCAGGGGCGCGTGGTTCGGCAGCATGATGCCGCCGGACCCGACGCGGATCATCTTGGTGCCGCCGGCGACATGCGCGATCACCACCGAGGTCGCCGCACTGGCGATGCCCGGCATGTTGTGGTGCTCGGCCATCCAGTAGCGCTTGTAGCCCCAGCGCTCGGCGGCTTGAGCCAGATCGAGGGAGTTCCTGAACGCCTGCGCGGCGTCGCTGCCGAGCGTGATCGGCGAGAGGTCGAGGACGGAAAAGGGAATCACGAGGGGGCTCTGGCTCAGGCGGGAGGGTCATCAGCATATGGTCGTTCCGGCTCTCGGCGCCAACTCGGGGGTTCCGCATGCGACCGCTTGGCGCTGGCCGGGGCCCTGGCCTCGTGCTTAATTCCGATCGGAAAACTGCCCGAAGGCTCGTCGCTCACATGATCAAGTCAGGCTCCTCGTCGATCTGGACGGAGATCGATTTCAACAAGTCCGGCAAGCAGGTCGGACGCCTCCACCTGCCCTACTCCGTCACCAGGTCGGCCTACGGCCACATCGACATCCCCGCCGCCGTGATCAAGAACGGCTCCGGCCCCACGGTCCTCCTGATGGCCGGCAACCACGGCGACGAGTACGAGGGCCAGGTCACGCTGATCCGCCTGATCCAGGACCTCGAGGCATCCGACATCAAGGGCCGCATCATCTTCATGCCGGCGGCGAACCTGCCGGCGGCGATGGCGGGAACCCGCGTCTCGCCGCTCGATGCCGGCAACCTGAACCGCGCCTTCCCCGGCAACGCCAACGGCTCGCCCACCTGGCAGATCGCGCACTACATCGACGACGTGGTCGTGCCGGAATGCGATGCCTGGCTCGACCTGCATTCGGGCGGCGGCTCGCTCGACTATCTGCCCTTCGCCGCCTTCTACCAGACCGGCGAGGACAAGAAGCTCGACGCCAATGCGGAAGGAATCATGGAGGCCTTCGGCGCGCCGCGCAGCTGCCGCGTGACCGCACCGCCGGACGGCAGGCTCGCCGCCGCCTCCGGCCATCGCCGGAAGATCCCCTATCTCGGCGGCGAGTACGGCGGCACGGCCTCGGTCAATCCGGACGGCGTCGACATCACCCGCAACGGCGTGCTCCGCGCGCTGGCCCATCTCGGCGTGCTGAAGACCTTGAAGCGCTTCAAGGTGCCGGCGCCGAAGAAGACGCGCCTGATGGAGCTCGGCGGCCACGACTACTACATGCACGCGCCGGAGGCCGGCCTGTTCGAGCCGGCGACCCGGCTCGGAGACGAGGTGAAGAAGGGCCAGCTCTGCGGCACCGTCCACTTCATCGACAACCCGGAGCGCAAGGGCGTGCCGGTCACCTTCAAGCGCGACGGCGTCGTGGTGTGCAAGCGCCACTACGGCCGCGTCGAACCCGGCGACTGCGTCGCCCATCTCGCCACGGATATCTGATCATGGATGACGCCGCTTTCCCCACAGCATCCGTCGGCATCGTCGGCCAGCCCAAGACAGCGCTCGACACGCCGGCGCTCCTGGTCGACCTCGACGTCATGGAAGGCAACATCGCCAAGATGGCGAAGGTCTTCCGCGACAACAAGGTCAACTGGCGCCCGCACACCAAGGGCATGAAGATCCCGGCACTCGCCCACCGGCTGGTTAAGGCCGGCGCGATCGGCGTCACCTGCGCCAAGCTCGGCGAGGCCGAGGTGATGGCGGCCGGCGGCATCGGCGACATCCTGGTCGCCAACCAGATCGTCGGCCCGGTCAAGATCGCGCGCCTGGTCAACCTGCAGCACCACTCCAACGTGATGGTCGCGGTCGACAACTGGGACAACATCCGGGAGATCGACGCCGCGGCGATCGCCAAGGGCGTGTGCGTGCGCGTGCTGATCGAGGTCAACACCGGCATGAACCGCGCCGGTACACTGCCCGGTCAGCCGACCGTTGATCTCGCGAAGAAGACCGCCGCGCTCAAGGGCGTGAAGCTCGCGGGCCTGATGACCTGGGAAGCCCACACGCTCCGCATCACCGACATGGCGGAGAAGAAGAAGGCGGTCGAGGACGCAATCGCCACCTTCGTCGAGACGGTCGAGGCCTGCCGCAAGGCCGGCGTCGAGATCGGCATCGTCTCCTGCGGCGGCACCGGCACCTACTGGATGACGGCGACGCAGAAGGGCATCACCGAGATCCAGGCCGGCGGCGGCATCTTCTCCGACATGCTCTACCGCAAGAGCTTCGGGGTCGAGCATCCCTATGCGATGACGATCATGGCGACCGTTACCAGCCGCCCCGATCCGAAGCGGATCATCTGCGACGCCGGCAGGAAGACGATGACCGGCGACGCGGCGATGCCCGAGCCGATCGGCCTGCCGAAGGTCGCCTCGATGGCGCTCTCGGCCGAGCACACGATCGTCAACCTGGCCGAGCCCGCCGACAAGCCAAAGGTCGGCAACAAGCAGGAGTTCGTGGTCGGCTACTCCGACACCACGGTCAACCTGCACGACGAGTTGGTCGGCATCCGCAACGGGAAGGTCGAGGTCGTCTGGTCGATCCTCGGCCGCGGCAAGCTGAAGTGATTTGGATAAGCATCTTTTTCATCTCACGAGAGCAAGCAACTGGCCCTTGATACGCCGCTCCGGATTATTCTGCGCCGATAGTCTTCTTCGGGCGTCCGGCGTGAGCGATGAGGCGCGGCAAAGGATTTGTCGCGAGCATCGATCGAGTGCCCTTACGCTCGCTGGAGGAGCGACTATTAACGACCAAATTCCGATGCCGCCCGCGACATTGGCGCGTGCACTAGTCGATATTTCAATCTCAGAGTGGTACGCCCTACTTAACTCCAAGATTTTCTTTTGGCTCAGCGAAGAGCGGTTAGATCGATTCCGAAGGCGATATCATCGCGAAAAGCTTGCGACGTTGGTGTTCGACGCTCCTCGTCTAGTAGAGCAATACCGGTCGCGCATCTCACTAGCCGCGATCAACACCGGCTCAACAACTCGTCGACCAGCGCCCCGAGGCCTAGCAACCTTTGTGTCCTTACAAGCATGGCTAGAGACGAATTGGCTTACCGAATATCAGGGACTCGGACGAATTCCACGCAAACATACCCGGCCTCCGGTAGAGCTGACTGTGAGCGGTGACATGCCTGATGCTCTCAGTTTTTTGGTCGAGGCTCGCTTTCATTCACCTCTCTAGCCTTCCACGTCTCCAGCACAAATAGCGCCATCGTATGTGCAGCGTGCACAGCTAACCGTGCGTGCCGGGAAGCAAGCTTGTAGGTTTTCCGAGGCGAGTGACCATGAGCGGATCCTTCATGGGTTCTAAGCGAAGCAACGCCTTCGGCGATGCTGTAGAGGCCGGTAAGAATCCGCTTCAGATCATCGTCCGCCACCTCCTTTGGCGAAAGACCGAGATGTCGAGCCGTTTCAGCCCATAGGCTCGATAGCACTTGTTTGTTGGGGAGGGGAATCTCACGACTCTCCAGGTATGCTTTGCAGACACTTTCTAGAATTGCGCATGCCGCCGTTAGTGCTGCATGAGGATCAGCCTCAATCTGCGCATACGCACGTTGGTATTCTGTTTCCAGCGCCTTTACGCCATCTCTTTCTAGATGCTCTGCCAGCGATCGTGACGGGCCGGCTAGGTTGCTGCCAAAGATCTGTCCGCCTCGATGATATGAGAGTCCTTCGCGTGCCAAGGCCTCTAATATTTTTTGGCGAGGGTCTGGCGCCGACTCGACGAAATTGGGGCTCCATGGCGGAAGAACGGGAGCTACTGGAGCGTCCATAAATTCCGCAATTAAACGAGCCAATCTTTCGAGAGCATCATCAAACTCGTTGTTTGCCGCACGCATCCACCGCTGACACTTGTCCATTTTGTTGCCGTCTGGGATCGCATCAGGAAACCCGGACGAGAGAAATAAGGAAGTCAACTGTGCATGCGTGTGATGGTCAGCGAATATGGAGCTAACCACACCAATGATGGCAGGTGGGATTTTCGCCATCAGAACCTCTGCACCATTGTGTTTTTCCCTAGTTCAGCGCCTCTACCCGGGGCGCATGGCCCGGAGCGGCGATCAGGAGCCGCTCCGGATCGACCTCCGTCCAGTGCGCGAGCGCGCCGTCGAGCGGCTCCGACACCACGGTCAGCGCGTCCATCGCACCGCCCCAGTAGAGGCTCGGCGGCTTGTCGTCGGTCGAGTGCCGGATCGCGTAGACATGCGTGCCGTCGCTCAAGGCCGCGGTCATCCGGAACGGGTCGGTGGCGCCGGCCTCGGTCGCCGCCGTATCGACGAGCCGGATGGTCCGGCGGATCGCCTCAGGCGGATCATCCTCGAGCCCGTGGACGAACAGAAGCAGGAAGAACAGCTCCGAGTCCGTGGTGCCGTGGCGATGCCGGTAGAGATCGTCCGGCAGCAGCGCCTCGAGCCTCCGGCGCACCCGGTCGTAGCCGCCGATCTGGCCGTTGTGCATGAACATCCAGCGGTCGAGCCCGAAGGGGTGACAGTTGGCGCGGCTGGTCGCGGTGCCGGTGGACGCCCGCACATGGGCGAAGAACAGGCAGGCCTCGACCTGATGCGCGAGGCTCTTGAGGTTCGCGTCGTTCCAGGCCGGCAGGATGTCGCGATAGATGCCCGGCACCTTGCGGCCGCCGTACCAGCCGACACCGAAGCCGTCGCCGTTGGTGGTGACCTGGGTTTTCCTCGCATGCAGGCTCTGCTGGATAAGCGAGTTCTCGGGCTCGAAGATCAGCGCGTCGAGATAGATCGGCCGTCCCGAATAGGTGAGCCAGCGGCACATCGGCATCTCCCCTGCATCCAAGCGCCGGCTTGTTCCCGGCATCGGTCGATGATACGCGAAGGAGGTTAACGGGGGATCTCGCATGAGCTTGCCGCGCATCAACCTGGCCGGAGACGGGCCGGATCTCAGCCCGCGCGCCTATGCCCGGCTGCTGCACGAGCTGACCGAGAAAGCCGAAGTCGCCGCCGACAGCTACGGCCTGGGCGGCTACGTCGCCGAGTTCGAGAAGAAGATCGCGGCCGAGCTCGGCAAGGAGCGCGCGATCCTGATGCCGACCGGCACGCTCGCCAACAACCTGGCGCTCGAGCTTCTGTCCGACCGCAACCGCCGCCGCGTGCTGGTTCAGTCCGACGGTCACATGCAGAACGACACCGGCGATTCGGCGCAGCGCCTCGGCGGCGTCGTGCTGGTGCCGATCCAGGACAAGGAAGCCGCCTATACGCCGAAGGCGATGAAGGCCGAGATCGACCGCGCGGCCGGAGCGCGCGTCTCGATCCCGTTCTCGGCAATGGTGGTCGAGACGCCGGTGCGCCGGCGCTTCGCCCAGATGTTCCCCCTGGCCGACATGGACGCGGCGGTCGCCTATGCCAAGGAAGCCGGGCTCAAGTGCCATCTCGACGGTGCGCGGGTCTATCTGGCAGCGACGTGGACCGGCCGCGACGTGCGGACGTTCTGCCAGCCGTTCGATACGGTCTACATGTCGCTCTACAAGTATTTCGGCACGCCGTTCGGCGCGGTGCTGGCCGGGCCTGCCGACCTCATCGACGGGCTCTATCATGACCGGCGGCGCCATGGCGGCGGCCTCTCGCAGGTCTGGCAGATGGCGGTCGTCGCCGATCACTTCCTGGCCGGCATGGCCCAGCGCTGGGCCAAGGCGAAGACGATGTGGGAGCCGGCGCTGAAGATGCTCGAAGCCTCCGGCCGCTTCACCGTCGAGCGCATCCCCGACGGCAGCAACATCGCCAAGCTTCGTCTTGCGGGTGGCGGCGACGTCAAGGCGTTCCGATCCCGTGCCGAAGCCGCCGGCTTGAAGATGCCGGAGATCGCTGGTGACATGCTGCCGATCCGCGTCAACGAAACTTGGCTCGCCAGCGACGGTGACGAGATCGCGCAGAGACTGATCAAGGCCGTGTAACGGGAGGGATTCATGGGCGTCGAGAACGCATCGCTTGGCGAGCTGCTGGACGACCTCGCCTCGGGCAAGACCACCGCAACCCGGCTGACCAAGGCCTATCTCGCGCGCATCAAGGCCTACGACCAGGGAGGCCCCAAGATCAACTCGGTCCGCGAGGTGAATCCCGACGCGCTCGAGATCGCCGGCAAGCTCGATGGCGTGAAGGCGGACAGGAAGCGGCCGCTTGCGGGCCTCCCGATCCTGATCAAGGACAACATCGCGAGCGGCGACCGGATGCACACGACCGCTGGATCGCTGGCGCTGGCCGACGCGCAGGCGAAACGGGATGCGACCGTGACCGCGCGGCTTCGGAAGGCCGGCGCGGTCATCCTCGGCAAGGCCAACCTGACCGAGTTCGCCAACATCCTCGCGGTCGGCATGCCGGCCGGATACAGCTCGATCGCCGGCCAGGTGAAGAACGCCTTCGCGCCGGCGCAGGACGAGAACGGCATCCCGATCGTCCATCCCGGCGGTTCCAGCGCCGGCTCCGGCGTCGCCGTCGCCGCCGGCATGGCGGCCGCGACGATCGGCACCGAGACCTCGGGCTCGCTGCTCTCGCCCGCGACCCAGAGCGGCGTCGTCACCGTGAAGCCGACCGTGGGCCTGATCAGCCGCGCCGGCATCCTGCCGATCTCGCACAGCCAGGACACCGCCGGGCCGATGACACGGACCGTGCGCGACTCGGCGCTGCTGCTGAACGTGCTCGCCGCCGTCGATCCGCTCGATCCGGCGACGAAGAAACAGAAGCGGCCCGACGACTACCTGGACCATCTCGACAAGGACGGCCTCAAGGGCGCCCGCATCGGCGTGCCGAGCGATCCGGCCGATCCCGGCAACGACGTCTACTACGCGCCGCAGTCGCCGCAGTCGAAGGAGGTCATGCGGCGGACGATCGAGGCTCTGCAGGACCTCGGCGCCGTCATCGTGCGCGCCAACATCGCGACGGCCGGCTGGATCCCCGGTGCCGGCACCGAGATCTCCGTTCTCAACCGCAACCACTTCAGCCCGACCTACAACCAGGTCCAGCGCGCGCCGATCGTCTTCATCTACGAGCTCAAGAACGGGCTCGAGGCGTATCTCAAGAAGTGGGCGAAGGGCACGGCGATGAAGACGATCGACGACATCATCGCGTTCAACAAGGAGCATCCGGTCGAGGCGCTCCGCTTCGGCCAGGACCTGTTCCTCGCAGCATCCGAGACCAAGGGCGACCTGAGCGAGGCAGAGTACAAGTCGGCGCGCCGCATGGATCTCCGCCACGCGAAGACGCTCGGCATGGATACCTACATGGACATGCACAAGCTGGACGCCGTGCTGTTCCCGGCCAATGCCGGTGCCGGCATCGCCGCGAAGCCCGGCTATCCGAGCGTGCAGGTGCCGGCGGGGTTCACGTCCGGCATGAACGGCAAGGACACGCCGGACTACCCGCTCGGCGCGACCTTCGCCGGCCGTGCCTGGAGCGAGGCCAAGCTGCTGCGCTTCGCCTATGCCTTCGAGCAGGCGACCAAAGTGCGCCGCATGCCGCCGGGACTAGGCCCGCTTTAGCCCGGCCGCCAGCAGGTCGAGCGCCGCCTCGGCCATCTTCTCAGCCTCGTGCTCGGCTATACCCCAGCGCGGCATGTGACCGTCGACCTGCATGCGCGCGAGACCGTAGACCAGCCCGCGGCCGGCCAGGTGCAACAGTCGCACGTCGTCGCTGTGGATCTGACCCTTGGCGATGGCGGCCCTGACCGCCGCCTCCATCGCGGTCCGGATCTCGTCGTCCTGGCGGCGAAGCTCGGCAGCACCCTCGAAGTCGAATAGCGTGCGGTCGGAGAGGATCTGGAAATGCGTCGGGTTGCGGAAGGCCCAGCGCAGATATGCCGTGCCGATCGCGCGAAATCGGGCGAGCGGATCGTCCTTCGGCGCCTTCTCCTGGGCGGCGACGAACTCAGCATGAAAGCGCCGCATCGCCTCCTCGGCGATCGCGGTCATCAGCGCGACGCGGCTCGGAAAGTGCCGGAACGGCGCCGCCGAGGAGACGCCGGCGCGCCGTGCGACCTCGCGGACGCTCAAGGCCTCCGCCCCCTCCGCCTCGATCAGCGCGAGGCCTGAGGACACCAGCGCCTGCCGGAGGTCGCCGTGGTGGTAACCCCGGGCGGGTATCGAGCGAACCTTCGCTGAGGATCTGCGGGCCGTGGCCATCTCAAGGCAATCTACCAGCACAGGTTCGCGAATGTAAGCGCCGCAAACATTCCTTGACCGTCAGCGGAGCGGGCATGTAATCATTGCTTACATAGACGCGGCGGAGGAACGTATGCAGCGCAGCCTGCTCGAAGGATGGCCCCTGCTGGGGACGCTCACCGTCCTGCTCGCGGCCATCGTCCTCGGCGACGCCGCAGCCCACGGCTTCGATGCCGAGTCGACCAGGGCAGCGATCCGCGTCACCGCACGGACGTCCTTCGTCCTCTTCTGCCTCGCCTACAGCGCCGCGGCACTGGTTCGCTTCTGGCCGAATGCCTGGACCCGCTGGCAGCGCCGCAACCGCCGGCAGATCGGCCTCGCCTTCGCCGTCTCGCACGGGATGCATGCGCTCGCGATCGGCGCCTTCGCGCTGGCACTGCCCGACACCTTCAGGCAGGAGACCTCGGTCGGCATGTTCGTCGCCGGCGGCATCGGCTACCTGTTCATCGCCTTGATGGCGGCCACATCCTTCGACCGCACCGCCGCCGCGATCGGCCCGCGCGCGTGGCGATGGCTGCACGGCTTCGGCGCCTTCTACATCTGGGTCGGATTCCTGAACGGCTTCGGTAGCCGCGCGCCAATGAAGCCCGGCTACTGGGCCTTCGTCGCGGTCCTGCTCGCGGTGATGGCGCTCCGCCTCCTGGCGCTTCGCCGGAAGAAGATCGCGGCGCCAGCGTAAATCAGACGGGCTAGAGCACCCGATGTTGTGCCACCGGGATCATCTGGCGCACCTTCTCGACCCGCTTCGGATCGATGCGCGCCGAGACCACGCCGACGCCGTCGGAAGCCATCGCCGTCACCTGCCCCCACGGATCGACGACCATCGAGTGGCCGTAGGTGTGGCGCGTCTCGTTGCCCTGGGTGTGCGGTCCGTGCTGGGCAGCGGCGAGGAAATAGGTCTCGGTCTCGATCGCCCGCGCCCGGCAGAGCACCTCCCAGTGATCCTTGCCGGTCTGCAGCGTGAAGGCGGCAGGAAGCGCGATCACCTGCGCGCCCTTCTTGGCGAGCTGGATGAACAGCTCGGAGAAACGGAGGTCGTAGCAGATCGAGCAGCCGACGGTGACGCCGTCGAGGTCGTATGTCACGACCTCGTCCCCCGGCTTGATGCTGGCCGATTCCTTGTAGGCCATGCCGTCGGGCGTGACGATGTCGAACAGGTGGATCTTGCGGTACCGGGCGATCTGCTTGCCGGCGCGGTCGAAGACGACCGTGGTGTTGTGCAACCGCTCCTCGCCCGGGACCTTCTCCAGGATCGAACCGGCATGGACGAAGACCTTGTGCTCCTTCGCGACGTCGCGGCAGAGCGTCCAGGCCGGCCCGTCGGGGATCGTCTCGGCCGCTTCCCGCTTCTCCTTGCCGGTGCCGCCGAGGAAGTCGAAGACCTCGGGCAGTACGACCAGGTCCGGCCCGTCCTCGCGGATCGCCTTCTCCATCAGCTCGCGCGCCTGGCCGAGGTTGCGCGGCTTGTCGTTGGTCGAGTTCATCTGGATCAGCGAGACTTTCATCGAACCACTCCCAGGGTCTTCCCGAAGCGTCGGCCAGACCGCCTTCGCCGTCAACCGATCCGGCGCAGCAGCGCCTCGAAGTTTCGGGCGAAGGCGGGGCCGTCGACCAGCGGCGAGGCCGCCATGCGCGGCCGGATCTCGCGCCGCAGTGCCGCGAGCCCGGCCGGATCGCGGGCGAGGTCGACCGCGCACCGGACGTAGCCATCGACATCGGGCGCGACCAGGTCGTCGAGGCCGACGGTGCGGAGATGCGCGGTCGAGTGCCGGCCGGCGACACGCTCGCCCGGAAACGTCACCACCGGCACGCCCATCCACAAGGCCTCGCAGGTGGTGAGACCGCCCGAGTAAGGGAACGAGTCGAGCGCGAGGTCGATCTCGCCGTATCTCGCCATCGTCTCCGCCTGCGTCCCCGGCGGCAACGCTTCGACGCGGTCGGGGTCGATGCCGTGGGCGGCGAAGCGGCTCCTGAACGCTGGTGCCGCCGCCTGCGCGCCCAGCAGGCAGAGCCGGCTGTCCGGCATCGCCGCGAGGATCCGCGACCATGCGGCGATGCAGGCCGGACCTATCTTGTAGAGCGCGTTGAAGCTGCCGAAGGTGATCCGCCCGTTCGCGCCCGCCGGCGCCGGCCCGACCGGCTGCACCGATGCCGGGGGCTCGTAGCAGAAGCGATCATGCGGCAGCCGCAGCACCGTCTCGACATAGTCGCTCTCGGTCCCCGGCGGGCTGTGGTGGCGGTCGGTGATCGCATAGTCGACCTGCGAGAGGCCGGTCGATCCCGGATAGTCCATCCAGTTCGCCTGCACCGGCGCCGGCCGGCGGGCGAAGAGGCCGAGACGATGGCCGCGGGTATGGCCGTTGAGGTCGATCAGGATGTCGATCCCGTCGGCATGGATGCGTCGCTCCGCCGCGTCGTCGTCCAGGGCGCGGATGTCCGTCCAGGCGTCGGCCATCGCGCGGAAACGCTCGGTTGCCGCATCTGGCGCCGCGACATTGGCATAGAGATGCACCCGCCAGACCGCGCGATCGCGGCTCTGAAGCAGCGGCGGCAGGAAGAATGCGGTCGCGTGCGCGCGATAGTCGCTGGAGACCAGCCCGACGCGGATCGGATCGGATGGCGCTCGACCACGGCGAAGCGGCGCGGATTTCGGCGGGAAGCGTCGGCCGAAGGCCCGATGTGCCGCGGCGATGCGCGCGCGCGACGGCGTATCTGCGTAGCTCAGGACCAGCAGGGCGGTCGATGAGAGCTCGAGATCGCCCGGATTGACCGCGACCGCGCGCGAATAGACACGCGCGGCGCGGTCGCCGTCGCCGGATGTCAGGAACCCGGCCGCCAGATCGGCGAGCGCATCGCTCTCCGCCGGCGCGAGGATCAGCGCCTGGCGAGCGAGCGACACCTTGCGTTCCGCCAGCGGATCCAGGCGCAGCAGCAGAAGCCGGAGCGGTGTCACCAGCGGATGCCGCGCTATCGCCTGCCTGAGTCGGTCGCAGGCACGCATCGGCGCCAGCTGCCGCCAGGCCAGCGCCAGGTTGTAGGTCGCAACCCAGTTTGCCGGGTCGATCGCCAGCGCCCGAAAAGGATAGGTCGCACCGCCTTCCAGCGCACTCATGTTCACCAGGGACGCCGGGATCTCCGGCGCTAATGCGATCGCGCGACGAAGCCAGCGTGCCGCCGGCTCGCGGAGGCCCAGCAGACGCGCCGCCTCGCCGGCCGCCGACAGCATCGCTGCGCCGTCCTGCCTCGAGGCGACCGCACGCGCGAGCTTGACGCGCGCACCTGGACCGGTCGGCGCGAGGCGCAGCCAGGCCTCGCCGTCATCCGGTACCTCCACGAGGCGTCGCCTGAGTGTCACCGCCACGTCGCTCATCGCCGCCCAGGATACAGGGTGCTTTCCCTCGCCCGGAAGCGATGGCAGGCTCCGGCCGACCACCCCTTCCAGGATATTCCCATGTCACGACGTACGATCGACATGACCGATGAGGTCTACGACTACCTGCTCGACAACTCGCTTCGCGAGAAGCCGCTGTTCAAGAAGCTGCGCCAGGCGACGGCGAAGATGCCGATGGCCGGCATGCAGATCTCGCCCGAGCAGGGCCAGTTCATGGCGCTGCTGGTCGAGCTTACGGGTGCGAAGAAGGCGATCGAGATCGGCACCTTCACCGGCTATTCGAGCCTCTCGGTCGCGAGCGCCCTGCCAGCCGACGGCCATCTCTGGTGCTGCGACGTCAGCGAGGAGTTCACCTCGGTCGCCCGCAAGTTCTGGAAGCTGGCGAAGGTCGACAAGAAGATCACGCTGACCCTGGCGCCGGCGACCGAGACCGTCGCCAAGCTGATCAAGAAGCACAAGGGCACCTTCGACTTCGCCTTCATCGACGCCGACAAGGCGAACTACGACGCCTACTACGAGGGCGCGCTGAAGCTCTTGAGGAAGGGCGGTCTGATCGCGATCGACAACGTGCTCTGGGGCGGGCGCGTCGCCGATCCCAAGCGGAAGGACGCCGACACGACGGCGATCCGGAAGCTCAACGCCAAGATCCTGAGGGACAAGCGGGTGACCGCCAGCCTGCTTCCGATCGGCGACGGCCTGACGCTGGCGCGCAAGCGCTAAGGCAGCTGGGCGTGGCGCACGCGGTCGCCCGGCTTGATGCCAAGCCGGGCGGCGGTGCCGCCGTTCACCTCGAGCACGGCGCGGGTCATGCCCGTGGCCGGCACCGGCGTCTCGGTCAGCGGGATCGTGCGCTCGGCGATATTGAGGATGCGGCCGTCGGTGCCGATGAAGATCATATCGAGCGGAATATAGGTGTTCTTCATCCAGAACACCGCCGGATGCGGGTCGAACAGGAACAGCATGCCGGCATCGGCGGCCATCTGGCGTCGGAACATCAGCCCCTGGCTGATTTGCGGCGGCGTGGTCGCAAGCTCGACGTTGAACTTGTGCTTGGCGCCGGATGCGGTCTCGACGGTCACCGTATCCTTCGGGAACGTCACCGGCTGCGCCAGCGCCGGGAAAGCGAAGAGCACGAGCACGAGGGCGAGGATGCGTTTCACGGAAGAAGAACCTCCTCGATCATCTCGTCGATCTCCGCCCGCACATGCCCGGGATTGGGCGGGTCGGCGAGCGTGGTGAACCAGCGGTCCGGCGCATTGCGCGCCCGGCTGTGATTCCAGCGGAGCCCACGCAACACCCCTTCCGCCTCTCCGGTCAGGGCGCACGCGGATCGCGTCCGTCGAGCACCGCCCAGATGCCGGCCCAGCAGCGCGCCACCGACCACGGATTATAGCCGCCGCCGCCGAGCACCAGCACGCGCGGCGCGAGGTGCACCAGCTTCTCCACCGCCGACCAGATCGCGCCGTTGGAAAGCTCGAGCTTGCTCTGCGGATCGTCGGCGAGCCCGTCGGCGCCGCATTGGATAACCAGCGCCGCGGGTCTCAGCCGCTCGCCCAGCGGCACCAGCGCGCGTTCGACGATCGCACCGAGTTCCGAGTCGTTGAAGCCGGGTGCCACGGCGAAGTTGCGGGCGTTGCCGCCGCCGCGCTCGCCCCGCATACCGGTGTTGGGCCAGCGCCCGGCTTCGTGCACGGAGACGGTCAGCACGCGCCCGTCGCCGTGAAAGGCGTCCTCGACCCCGTCGCCGTGATGGGCATCGAGGTCGACGTAGTAGACCGGCGCGATGCCGGCATCGAGAAGGGCAAGGATCCCGAGGACGGGATCATTGAAGTAGCAGAAGCCGCTGGCGCGGTCGGGGCGGCCGTGATGGGTCCCGCCTGCCGGGCTGTGGACGACGCCGGGCTCGTGCAGCAGTTCGATCGCCTTCAGGGTCGAGCCGCAGGCGGTCGCCGGCCTTGAGAAGATCTCGGCGAAGACCGGGTTGCCGTTGCGGCCGATGTTGTGGCGGTCGCGGACCTCGTCGGAGACATGGCGCGTCGCCTCGGCCTCCTGGACGGCACGGACATAGGCCGGGTCGTGGAAGCGCGAGAGCTGCTCGAGCGTCGCGACCGGCCCCTCGACGTATCGTCCAGGATCGTGCCAGCCCATGGCCCGGATCAGGTCGAGCGCGGTCGAAACCCTGGGGATCGACAGCGGATGCTTAGCCCCGTAGATCGAGTGCCGGTAGATCTCGCTGCCGATCAGGATCGGTCGACGCATAGAACGGAGGTAGGACAGCCCGGGCGGCGGGTCAACGAATGCCCTGGGATTTGTACAAAGTGCCCAAATCCCAAGGACTTTCGGTCGCAGCAGTCCCCCTTCCCGCGGCGCCCGGCGCCCGCCATAATCGCGGCTTCCGCCCTCAGGGAGTACCCCGCATGACCGCGCAGACGGCGCTGCCGAACGACCTCGAACCCTTCTGGATGCCGTTCACGGCGAACCGGCACTTCAAGAAGGCGCCGCGTCTCCTCGCCGAGGCGAAGGACATGCACTACTCGACGCCCGAGGGCCGCAAGATCCTCGATGCCACCGCAGGCCTCTGGTGCGTGAACGCCGGGCACGGCCGCGAAAAGATCGTGAAGGCGGTGCAGGCCCAGGTCGCGAAGCTCGACTTCGCGCCGTCGTTCAACGTCGGCCACCCGATCTCCTTCGAGTTGGCCGCGCGCCTCACCTCGCTGGTGCCGGGCTACAGCCAGGTCTTCTTCACCAACTCGGGATCCGAGTCGGTGGACACCGCGCTCAAGATCGCGCTCGCCTACCAGCGCGCGATCGGCCAGGGCACGCGCACGCGCCTGATCGGCCGCGAGCGCGGCTATCACGGCGTCGGCTTCGGCGGCATGTCGGTCGGCGGCATGGTCGCCAACCGCAAGGTCTGGGGCTCGTCGCTGCTGAACGGCGTCGACCACATCCGCCACACGCACGAGCCCGAGAAGAACGCCTTCTCGAAGGGCCAGCCCGAGTGGGGCGCGCACCTCGCCGACGACCTCGAGCGCCTGGTCGCGCTGCATGACGCATCGACCATCGCCGCCGTCATCGTCGAGCCGGTCGCCGGTTCCACCGGCGTGCTGGTTCCGCCGAAGGGCTATCTGCAGCGCCTTCGCCAGATCTGCGACAAGCACGGCATCCTGCTGATCTTCGACGAGGTCATCACCGGCTTCGGCCGCCTGGGATCCAGCTTCGCGACCGAGCATTTCGGCGTGAAGCCCGACCTCTTCACGACGGCCAAGGGCATCAGCAACGCCACGATCCCGATGGGCGCCGTGTTCTGCCGGAAGGGCATCTACGACGCGTTCATGAACGGGCCTGAGGGCATGATCGAGGTGTTCCACGGCTACACCTACTCGGCTCATCCGGTCGCCTGCGCGGCGGCGCTCGCCACCCTCGACATCTATCGCGAGGAAGGCCTGTTCGAGCGCGCGGCCGAGCTGTCGCCGTACTGGCAGGAGGCGGTCCACAGCATGAAGGGCCTGCCCAACGTCATCGACATCCGCAACTGCGGCCTGACCGCCGGCATCGAGCTGGCGCCGCGCCCGAACGCGCCGCCCACCTCGCGCGGCATGGACGCGCATCTGAGCGCGTTCGAGAAGGGCGTGATGGTCCGCTTCTCCGGCGAGACCATCTGCATGTCGCCGCCGCTGATCATCTCGAAAGGGCAGATCGACCAGATCGTCGATACCGTCACCGACGTGATCAAGACCATCCACTAGTCTTGACGTGGAAGGGGCCTCTCCCTCGCGGGAGAGGCCCCTTCTTTTTTCAGGCCTTCTTCGGCGGGAAGGCCACCACCGGCGCCCTCTGGTCGACCGCGGCCAGGTGGCTGACGATGCCGCCGTCCTGCCAGAGATAGAAGCCGACATTGGGCGGGCTTTCGGCCCAGCCCCACGTGCCGCCATTGTGGATGTTGAGCGCGATCTCCGGCGCCGTCGCCGGGTGCGAGCTCACCACCGTGCCGTTCCAGCGGCGCACGGTCGAACGGTGCAGATGGCCGCAGGCGATCCGCTCGACCTGCGGATGCCTGGCGACGATCTCGCCCATCGCCTCGCCGCCGACGCAGCCGTAACCGTCCATCTGCACCATGCCGGTCGTGTAGGGCGGGTGATGCATGAAGATCAGCGTCGGCTTGTCCCTGGCTTCGCTCAGGCGTGCGTCGAGCCAGGCGAGACGCTCGGGACACATCAGGCCGCCGACCTTGCCGCGGTCGAGCGTGTCGAGGCCGATCAGCCTCACCGGATGCCCTTCGATCACGTAGTGGAGGAAGCCGGTCTTCGGCAGGTAGGCGTGGTCCGGATAGGCGGCGCGGATGGCGTCGCGGTCGTCGTGGTTGCCGGGGATCAGGTAGACCGGGACGTCGAGCCGGTCGAGGACGCGGCGGAGGTTCTTGTATTCCTCGGGCTTGCCGAAATCGACCAGGTCGCCGGTCGCCAGCACCATGTCTGGCCGCGGCCGGAAGGCGTTCAGGAACTCGACCGTCCGGGCCAGCCGCTCGGCGGTGTCGATCCGGTCCATGAAGGCGAGCTCGCCCTCGGTCCTCAGGTGCAGGTCGGTGATATGGGCGATCAGCATGGGGTACCGCCGGGTGGCCCGGCCCTTGCAGTTTGTCCGGCGATAAGAACGGCGGGCACTATACCAACGGCCCGCCGGCCGTCCCAGGCTTGCCCGGAGCGACGTCGAGATGATGACCCTGCGCCCTACCCTGATGGCCCTGCCGCTGCTCGCCCT
>JAEULB010000118.1 GCA_016792585.1 Rhodospirillaceae bacterium | reverse complement strand
CATGCCGCCGAAGGGCGCCACCTCGGTCGAGATCAGGCCGTCGTTGATGCCGACCATGCCGTACTCCAGCGCCTCGGCGACGCGCCAGACCCGGCCGATGTCGCGGCTGTAGAAGTAGGCGGCGAGTCCGAACTCGGTGTCGTTGGCGAGGCGGATCGCCTCTTCCTCGGTCTTGAAGCGGAACAGCGGCGCCACCGGCCCGAAGGTCTCCTCGCGCGCCATCTTCATCTGCGTGGTCACGTCGACGACGACGGTCGGCTCAAAGAAGGTGCCGCCGAGCGCGTGGCGCTTGCCGCCGATCAGGACCTTCGCGCCCTTGGCCTTGGCGTCGGCCAGGTGCTCCTCGACCTTCGCCAGCGCCGCCTCGTCGATCAGCGGCCCCTGCTGCGCGCCGGCGTCGAGGCCGTTGGCGACCTTCAGCTTGGACGCGGCCTCGGCAAGCTTCCTGGCGAAGGCGTCATAGACGCCGTCCTGGACCAGGAGCCGGTTGGCGCAGACGCAGGTCTGGCCGGTGTTGCGGTATTTCGAGATCATCGCGCCGGTGACCGCGGCATCGATGTCCGCGTCGTCGAAGACCAGGAACGGCGCATTGCCGCCGAGCTCGAGCGAGACCTTCTTCACGGTCGAGGCCGACTGCCTCATCAGCAGCTTGCCGATCTCGGTCGAGCCGGTGAATCCCACCTTGCGCACGATCGGGTTGGTGGTGAGCTCCAGCCCCACCGCCGGCGCCTGATTGGTCGTGACGACGTTGAACACGCCCTTGGGAAATCCAGCGCGCTCCGCCAGCTCGGCGAGCGCCAACGCGGTGAGCGGCGTCTGCTCCGCCGGCTTCACCACCACGGTGCAGCCGGCGGCGAGAGCCGGCGCCACCTTGCGGGTGATCATCGCCGCGGGGAAGTTCCAGGGCGTGATCGCGGCGACGACGCCGATCGGCTCCTTCACCACCACCAATCGCTTGTCGGGGCCGTGCTGCGGGATCGTGTCGCCGTAGACGCGCTTCGCCTCCTCGGCGAACCACTCGACGAAAGACGCGGCGTAGGCGACCTCGCCCTTGGCCTCGGTCAGCGGCTTGCCCTGCTCGGAGACCATCAGGACCGCGAGATCGTCCTGGTTCTCCATCATCAGGTTGAACCATCTGCGGAGGATCGCGGAGCGCTCCTTGGCGAGCTTCTTCCGCCACGGACCCCAGGCAGCGTTCGCCGCCTCGATCGCCGCGCGCGTCTCCTTCGCGCCCAGGTCCTGGACCTCGGCGATCACCTGGCCGGTCGCCGGGTTGCCGACCGGAAAGGTCTTGCCGCCGTCGGCCCTGGTCCAGGCACCGTCGACATAGGCCTGGTCGCGCAGAAGCTTGGTGTCCTTCAAAGCCGGCGGCGGGGCTTTGGCTTGCATGGATCGACTCCTCGGGAAGTCCGGGCATTCGACACCCGGACCCCGAGGCGGGTCAACCATGCGAACGATGCGGGATAGCTATTCGACCGTGACCGACTTGGCGAGGTTGCGCGGCTGGTCGACGTCGTTGCCCTTGGCGACGGCGACGTAGTAGGCGAGCAGCTGCACCGGGATCGTGAACAGGATCGGCGCCACCAGCGGCTCCGCCCTCGGCACGGTGAAGACATGCGCCTTGGTGCCGTTCAGCTTCTCGGCGCCGGCGGAGTCGGTCAGCACGATGGCGCGGCCGCCGCGGGCCAGCACCTCCTGCAGGTTGGACGCGGTCTTCTGGAACAGCTCGTCCGACGGCGCGATCACGATCACCGGCACGCCGTCGGTGATCAGCGCGATCGGCCCGTGCTTCATCTCGCCGGCGGCATAGCCTTCGGCGTGGATGTAGGAGATTTCCTTGAGCTTGAGCGCGCCTTCCATCGCGATCGGATAAGAGGCCCCGCGGCCGAGATAAAGCACGTCGCGGGCCTTCGCGACCTCGGCGGCGATGGCCCGCATCGGCTCGGCAAGTTGAAGGGTCTCGGAAACCAGCGCCGGCAGCCGGATCAGCTGCTCGGCATACATCGCCATCTGCTCGGCATCGAGCTTGCCGTACTCGCGCGCCAAGTGGAGCGTCAGGCAGGCGAGCACCGAGAGCTGGGTGGTGAAGGCCTTGGTCGAGGCGACGCCGATCTCAGGCCCGGCGTAGGTGCGAAGGCAGAGGTCGGCCTCGCGTGCCATCGAGCTGTCGGGAACGTTGACGACGCTGACGATGGTCTGGTTCTTCGAGCGGGCGTAGCGGAGCGCCTCCAGCGTGTCGAGCGTCTCGCCCGACTGCGAGATGAACATCGCGACGCCGCCCTTCGGCATCTCCGGCTGGCGGTAGCGGAACTCGGAGGCGATATCGACCTCGACCGAGAGCCGGCCGATGCGCTCGAGCCAGTACTTCGCCAGCATCGCCGAGTAGAACGAGGTGCCGGCGGCGATTATCGTGATCCGCGGCACTTCGGCGATGCGGAACGGCAGCGGCGGCAGCACGATGCGGCGGCGCACGGGATTGTAGTAGTAGCCCAGCGTGTCGCCGATCACTTCCGGCTGCTCGTGGATCTCCTTCTCCATGAAGTGGGCGTGGTTGCCCGTGCCCACTTCCTCGTCGGTGACCTCGGTGATCTTCGCCGGGCGGTCGACGACCTTGCCCTTGCGGTCGCGGACGGTGATGCCGTCGCGCCGCACCGCGGCCCAGTCGCCTTCCTCGAGATAGACGATCTTGCGGGTCAGCGGCGCCAGGCCGATCGCATCGGAGCCGATATAGCTCTCGCCGTCGCCGAGCCCGATCGCCAGCGCCGATCCCTGGCGCGCGACCAGCAGCAGGTCCGGCCGGTCCTTGATCAGCGCGCAGAACGCGAAGGCGCCGTCGAGGCGTTTCATCGCCTCGCCCATCGCGGTCTCGGCGTCGAGGCCCTTGTCGAGGAGGTGGGTCAGCAGATGCGCGATGGTCTCGGTGTCGGTGTCGCTCTCGAAGGAGCGTCCCGCCTTCTCGAGCTCGGCGCGAAGCTCGGCGAAGTTCTCGATGATGCCGTTGTGCACGACCGCGACCCGCTCGGTCGCGTGCGGGTGGGCGTTCTTCTCGACCGGCGGGCCGTGCGTGGCCCAGCGCGTGTGGCCGATGCCGATCTCGCCCTTCAGCGGCTCCGCCTTCAGCAGCGCCGCCAGGTTGCCGAGCTTGCCGGAGGCGCGGCGGCGGTCGATCTCGCCGTCGACGACGGTTGCGATGCCGGCGGAATCATAGCCCCGGTATTCGAGACGCTTCAGCGCATCGAGAATCGGTCCGGAGACCGGGCGCTTGCCGAGGATGCCGATAATGCCGCACATGCTTCCTTATGCCTTCTTCTTCGCTTCTTTCTCGGCCAGGCGCGCGGCGCGGAACTCGCGCGCGCGCCCCGGCTTCACGACCTGACGCGATCGACCGAAAGCCATCGCGTCGGATTCCACGTCCTCGGTGATCACGCTGCCGGCGGTGACGTACGCGCCGGCGCCGAGACGGATGGGAGCGACGAGCGTCGAGTTCGTTCCGGTGAACGCACCGGCGCCGATCTCGGTCTGGTACTTCGAGATTCCGTCATAGTTGCAGGTGATCGTTCCGGCGCCGATGTTGGCCTTGGCGCCGACCGAGGCGTCGCCGAGATAGGCCAGGTGGTTGGCCTTGGCGCCGGCGCCGAGCGAGGTCGCCTTGAGCTCGACGAAGTTGCCGATATGCGCACCGGCGCCGACGCGCGTTCCCGGACGGAGCCTGGCGAACGGCCCGACGATCGCCGCCTCGCCGATCACGGTTCCTTCGATGTGGCTGAAGGAGCGGATCTCGGTGCGGTCGGCAACGGTGACGCCCGGGCCGAAGACCACATGCGGATGGATGGTGACGTCGCGGCCGATCCGGGTGTCGGCGGAAAGGAAAATGGTCTCGGGCGCCACCAGCGTCGCACCCTCGTCCATGGCGCGGGCGCGCAGACGCTGCTGCATCAGACGCTCGGCGTCGGCGAGATTGGCGCGGCTGTCGATGCCGAGCAGCTCGTCCGCCGGCGCCTCGATCGCGGCCGCGGCCAGACCCTGCTTGCGGGCAATGCCGACGAGGTCGGTCAGGTAGAACTCGCCCTTGGCGTTCTTGTTGGAGACCCGGTCGAGGAATCCCGACAGGCGCTTGCCGTCGATCACCATGACGCCGGAGTTGCAGAAGCCGATCTTTCGTTCCGCCTCGCTCGCCTCGGCCCATTCGACGATGCGGTCGAGACCGCCGTCCTTGTCCAGCACGAGGCGGCCGTAGCGCGCCGGATCGTCCGGACGGAATCCAAGCACGACGACCGACGGCTTTGTCTTCCCCGACCGGCGCCGCCGGACCATCTTCTTCAGCGTCTCGGTCGTCAGGAACGGCGAATCGCCATAGATCACCAGCACGTCGCCGGCGAAGCCCTTGAGCTGGGAGCGCGCCGCCCTTACCGCATCGGCGGTGCCGAGCCGGTTGACCTGGATCGCGGTCGGCAGCGGCGCCACGGTCCTGGCGACCTCGCCACCGTCCGGCCCGACCACCACGATCGTGCGTGCCGGCTTCAGGGGCTTTACCGCGGCCAGCACATGGGAGATGAGAGGCACGCCCGCGACCGGGTGCAGCACCTTCGAGCGGTTGGACTTCATGCGCGTGCTCTTGCCCGCGGCAAGGACGACGACGGCGAGGGACTGGGCGGCGCTCATCGTGGGGATCGATGGACTTTTAGGCAATTTCTAAACATCTTTGCCATGGCATCGGCCTCCCGGGGAAGTCACGTTTTGTAACCATTTGTGGGGGTTGATGCCATGGGTTGGCCGCGAGCGGTTGTGTTCGACCTGGACGGGACGCTGGTGGACAGCGCCCCCGAATTGGCGCGCCTGCTCAACAAAGTACTGAGCGAGTGTGGCCGTTCCGAGATCGAGCCGGCCCGGGTTCGAGGATTCGTCGGCGACGGCGTCGCCAGGCTCGTCGAACGCGGATTTGCCGAAACCGGCACGGCCACGGCCGAGGAGTGCCGGCGCGCGACCGAGCGCTTCCTCGCCTGCTACGAGGCCGAGCCGGCGGCGCTGACCCGGCCCTATCTCGGCGTCGTCGACACGCTCGCCCGGCTCGAGCGCGAGGGACGCCGCCTCGCCATCTGCACCAACAAGGCCGAGCGCGTCACCCATGCGCTGCTGAAGGCGCTCGGCATCGACGTCTTCTTCTCGGCGGTGATCGGCGGCGACACGCTGCCGGTGAGGAAACCCGACCCGGCGCCGCTGCTGGCGGCGATCCGGCGCCTCGACCTCACGGAGACCGACGCGGTGATGATCGGCGACAACGAGCACGACGCGGCGACCGCCGAGGCGGCAGGCGTGCCCTTCGTGCTGGTCGCCTATGGCTATGCGCGCGTGCCGCTGAGCCAGCTTCGCGCCGATGCGACGGTCGAACGCTTCGAGGAAATCCCGGAAGCTCTCGCGCGGGTCGCGGCCACTCGCTAGTTGCGGGCGGCGACGACGCGGGATGACGGCAGCAGCAGCGTGACCGTCGTGCCGGCACCGAGCGTACTGTCGAGCAGCAGCGTTCCGCCATGCAGCTCCATCAGCGAGCGTGCGAGCGAGAGCCCGAGGCCGGTGCCGTGGTGCTGGCGGCTGAACGAGGATTCGATCTGGCCGAACGGCGCCAGCGCCACCTCGATCTTGCCGGGTGCGATGCCGATGCCGGTATCGCTGACGGTGATCGCGAGGCCGCCATCGGCGTGCAGCGCGACCGCCAGCGTGACGCTGCCGCCGGGCGGCGTGAACTTGAGCGCGTTCGACAGCAGGTTGACCATCGCCTGGGTCAGCTTGCGCTCGTCGACGACGATGCGCACAGGCGGCGAGGGCAACGCGATGTTCAGCGTCAGCTCGGCCCGCTCGAAGCGGTCGCCGAACAGCGTCCGTGTCGCGGCGACGACATCGTCGAGCGCGATCTCGGCCTCGGCCAGTTCGGCGAATCCCGCCTCGATTTTCGAGAGGTCGAGGATGTCGTCGATGATCGAGAGCAGGTGGCGGCCGGACTTGTGGATGTCCTCGGCGTAGGAGGAATAGCGGTCGATCGCCTGGCGGCCGAAGGCCTGGCTGTTGATGACTTCCGAGAATCCCAGGATCGCGTTCAGCGGCGTCCGGAGCTCGTGGCTCATGTTGGCGAGGAACTCCGACTTGGCGCGGTTCGCCTCCTCGGCCCGGGTCTTCGCCTCGCGCAGCATCTGCTGGTCGGAGACGGCGGCGGTGATGTCGGTGCCGACGCCGCGATATCCGAGGAAGCTGCCGTCGGCGGCGAGGTGCGGCTTGCCGGAGAGCGACCAGTATCCTTTGTCGCCGTTGGCCCGCGTGTAGCGGAGCCGCAAGCCCCGGAACGGGCGGTGCTCGCCGAGCGCGGCGAGGTAGCTCAGGTTCTCGCGCCGATCCGAATGCTCTCGCATGAAGTTTTCGACCCGCTGTCCGAGCGCCAGCTGCCCGTCCGGGCCCGTGGCGGCGAAGAAGCGCTCGGAGAGATAGGTGATGCGGTGCTCGGCGTCGGTCTCCCAGTACCAGTCGGAAGCGACGTCGGCGTAGTCGCGGAAGCGCTGCTCGCTTGAACCGAGCTGGCGGTCGAGCGCGATCTGGCGGCGGAGCAGCCTGGATGCGAAGGCCATGCCGACCGCCCAGAGCACGACGATGGTGGCGCCGAGGCCGATCAGCACCAGATCGGTCGCGGCCCGCGCCGCCTCGCCCATATGGGTCGAGAAGGTGTTCTCGAGCTCGGTCAGGCGATCGTCCGTGCGATCGATCTCCGCCAGCAGCTCGGCGCGCATCGCATCGTCGAGCCGGCGTCCGGCGACCGCCTCGTTGAGACGCTCGCCCGCCACCAGCAGCTCGCCGACCAGCCGGTCGCCCTCGCGCCAGTCCTCGACCGCGGCGGCGAAGGGCTGCCACCAGCGGAGATACCGGAACAGGAAGATGATGCCGGGGATGTCGTCGATATGGTTCTCGCCCTCGAGGAATCCCTGGGTCGCGATCGCGATGTTGGGCGGCGAGCTTTCGAGCGCGATCCGGGCCGTGCGGTCGCCGCGCGGCACCGCGGTCGCCTTGACGAAGGCGGCATAGTCGTCGGGCTCGCCGGAATAGGCGTAGCGGTGGAGATGCAGCACCGCGATCTTCTGCGCCTTCGAGTACCGGCCCTCGCCGGTCGCATAGGCGCGGGTCGCGTTGACGATCTCGAGCGCGCCCCAGCTCGCCGCCAGCGCGATCAGCAGCAGCAGGATGAAGATGCTGACGATGATGCCGAAGCTCTTGACGTCGCTCCGGGCGACGTCGGTCCCGCGCCGTGACGGCTCGACGACCGGCGGAGCGGCCGACCTTCCGCTCGGTGTCAGGGTGTCGCGCGAATCGAAGGTCATGGTCCCGGGGGCCGGCAGGGGAAGGAAGGGTTCGATACCGCTTTCTGCGTTGGCCCGAATTAAACGGTACGTAGCAGGATGATTTCCGGCCTGCTCACGTTTCCGTGAGCTGAGGCGATCCCTAGCGACTTTGAAGCCCTAAAGAGAATTTTCTTTCTCGTTTCTCTAGCTGGACGGGCATCCCGCCCAGTGTTGACGGCCGCGGCGGCGGCTCCTATACGGACGGCTGATCCCCGAGGATGGGCGCGTAGCTCAGCGGGAGAGCACTGCTTTCACACGGCAGGGGTCACAGGTTCAATCCCTGTCGCGCCCACCATCCTCCGGCAACTCCCCCTCGAGCAACTCCCCCTCGGGCAACTCCCCAAGCCATTCGGCGGTTATCGGCGTGTTCCCTCCGGAGGAAACGCTTATGGCCGACGACAAGACGAAGAAGGGTCCGGTGGACGCGACGCGCGTCAACGTGTCCGAGCCCTATGAAGTGACCTACTGGTCCGACAAGTGGGGCGTCAGTCCCGCCAAGCTCAAAGCGGCGGTGGCCAAGGTTGGGCCGCTGGCCGACCGGGTCGAGCGCGAGCTGCAGCGCTAGGTCCTGCCATGGCCTGCACGCATTGCGATCATACCGGCTGGGTCTGCGAAACCCACACCGACCGTCCCTGGAGCGCGGTCAGCGCGCATGCGACCGCGTGTGGCTGCGGCGGCGGCACGCTCTGCCGTTGCTCGGCCGATCCGCGTGGCCGGCGCTCGGCGAGCGAGATCATCGTCGACGCCTACCGAGTCGGTTCGCTGAACTAGCCGACCAGTTGCGCCATCGCGCGCGGTGAGATGAAGTACCTCCCAATGATAAAGGAGTCTTCGATCATGCGCGCTCGTCTCAAATGGACGCTTCCGCTTCTCGCCGCCTTCGCCGTCGGCGTCGCCCAGGCACAGACGCCGAACAGCGTGCTCAAGGTCGTGCCGCAGGGCGACCTCAAGGTCCTCGATCCGGTCTGGACTACCGGCACGATCACCCAGAACCACGCCGGCATGGTCTTCGACCAGCTGTTCAGCCTCGACGGCAACTTCGAGACCAAGCCGCAGATGGTGGACACCTGGAACGTCTCGCCGGACGGTCTCGTCTACACCTTCAAGCTCCGCCCCGGCCTCGCCTTCCATGACGGCGATCCGGTGCGCGCGATCGACGCCGCGGAATCGCTCAAGCGCTGGGGCCAGAAGGACATCATGGGCCAGCGGCTGTTCCAGTCGGTCGCCTCGGTGGCCGCGGTCGACGACCAGACGCTGCGCATGACGCTGAAGGAGCCCTACGGCCTGGTGCTGCAGAGCATCGGGCGCGTCGGCGGGCTCGTCCCCTACATCATGAAGGAGAGGTACGCGAAGACCGATCCGGCGACCCAGGTCACCGACATGATCGGTTCCGGTCCCTTCATCTTCAAGAAGGAGGAATGGGTCCCGGGCTCGAAGGTCGTCTACGCGAAGAACACCAACTACAAGCCCAGGTCCGAGCCCGCGAGCGGCTTCGGCGGCGGCAAGGTCGCCAAGCTCGACCGCGTCGAGTGGATGTACATCCCTGACCCGGCGACGATCTCGGCTGCGCTCGAGGCGGGCGAGATCGACTTCTGGGAGCTGCCGCCCGGCGACTTCCAGGCGATCCTCAAGAAGAACCCGAAGATCACGCTCTACGTCGGCGACAACCTCGGCACGCGCGGCATCATGCGGCCGAACTTCCTGTTCCCGCCCTTCGACAATCCGAAGGCGCGCCAGGCCCTCCTGTGGCTGACCGTGCAGGAGGACTTCATGCGTGCCTCGATCGGCAACGATCCGAGCGAGTGGACGATCTGCGGCGGCATGTTCACCTGCGGCAGCCCCTACGCGATGGAGATCGCCGCCGAGCCGCTGGTCGAGAAGGACCGCGCCAAGAAGCAGGCGAACGCCAAGCGTCTGCTGGCCGAGGGCGGCTACAAGGGCGAGCCTCTGTTCATCCTGCAGGCGACCGACTATCCGCAGTTCAACGCGGCGGCCCTCGTGCTCGCCGACGCGCTGAAGCAGATCGGCGCCAACCCGCAGCTGGTCCCGCTCGACTGGAACACGGTGCTGACACGCCGTGCGTCAAAGAAGGCGCCCAACGACGGCGGCTGGCACATCTTCTTCACCTCGGGCACCGGCTTCGGTGCGGCCGATCCGTTCTCCAACCCCGTCTCGACCGCCTGCGACAAGGCATGGTTCGGCTGGCCGTGCGACGCCGGGATCGAGAAGCTTCGCGACGCCTGGACGCGCGAGGCGGATCCCAAGAAGCAGCTGAAGATCATCGAGGAGATGCAGGTGAAGATGTACGAGTACGTGCCGTACATCACCTGGGGCCAGTGGACGTCGCCGATGGCCTTCCGTTCGAACGTGAAGGGCGTGCTGTCCTCGCCGCAGCGGATGTTCTGGAACATCTACAAGGAGTAGGCCCCATGCCGTTCCGACCGCGCATCCTGGTCCTCGCGGGGCTCGCCGTCGTGGCGATGTCCGGCGAGGGGCGCGCCGACGCCATCGACGGTCAGTGGTGCGCGGTCGACGGCAAGCGGATCGAGATCAACGGGCCGCGCATCCGCACGCCGGGCGGCGCGCAGATGCAGGGCGACTACGATCGACACGGGTTTCGCTATGTCGTGCCGGCGGCCGAGCCGGGCGCCGGCGGCACCGTCGTCATGCGCCTGCTCAACGACAACCTGATGCAACTGACCCCGCCTGGATCGTCTGCCGTGCAGCAGTGGAACCGGTGCGGTCCGCCGATCAGCTGACCGGCGATTGATCCAGCGCAAGGCGGCCGCCCTCGGGGCGGCCTAGCCTGCCAAAATGACAATATCCGCACATTTCGCCGAGGCGCTGACGCGCGCCGCGGTCGAGACGAGTCCCTACCGCCACTGGCTGCTCGACGGCGCATTGCCGGAGGACACCTGCGCCGAGCTCGCCGGGCTGCCGATCGCGCCGACGATCTTCGGCGACACGGCGGGCCGGCGCGAGACCAACAACGGCCTTCGCGTGCATGCGACGCCCGCGACCTTCGCCGCGCATCCCGTGCTGAAGAACGTCGCCGAGATGCTGCAGGAGGGGCCGGCGGTGGACGCGATCGAAAGCATCTGCGGCATCAGCCTCGCCGGCACGAGCCTGCGCGTCGAGTACTGCCGCGACACGGAGGGGTTCTGGCTCGAGCCGCACACCGACATCGGCGTGAAGCGATTCACGATGCTGATCTATCTTTCCGACGGTCCAGGCTCGGAAGCCTGGGGCACCGACGTCCTCGACGGCCCCGATCGCTTCGTGCGCTCGGCGCCCTATCATCGCAACGGCGGGCTGATCTTCGTTCCGGCGGCGGATACCTGGCACGGCTTCAGGCGGCGGCCGATCGACGGCGTGCGCAAGTCGCTGATGGTAAACTACGTCGGGTCGGAATGGCGCTCGCGGCACGAGCTCGCATTTCCCGACCGCCCGGTCGGACGCGCTAGTTGACCAGTTCCCGGTAGTGGGCGACGAAACTCGCGAGAGAAAGCGAGCGCTCGGTCTCCGATACGCGTCCCGACGGCAGGGCGAAGGTGACAGTGAACCGCACATGCGGGATGCCGAAGGCATCGACGCGCGTTGCGACGACGGTTGCGGTCTCCGTCACCCGGTCCTCCCGGTCGTGCCGGAAACGATCGCCCGCCTGTAAGTCCCCCTGGGCCGGACGCATGGGCATGTGGATAACTTGAATGGTCTTACTCCATCGGTGACGGCTGTCACACTACTTCCTGGCGAGTTAATTCCACGTTAAGGGTAATGCCTGATTTAAATGGTATTTGATTGATTTTATTGAACGATCCCGGTTAACCGCGGCCGCCGGTTTCGCCGCCGCGGCTTCCCGCTGGACCGGCCCGCCCCGGCCCGATTTGTTAAATAAATCATGCGCTTCGACTATGTGATCGTCGGTGCCGGCTCGGCCGGCTGCGTGCTCGCCGCCCGGCTGTCGGAGGACCCGCGGGCGCAGGTCCTGCTGCTGGAAGCGGGCCCCGAAGATCGCCACCCCTGGCTCCATATCCCGCTCGGCTACGGCAAGACCTTCCGCGACCCGAACGTTTCCTGGCAGTTCCAGACCGAGCCCGAAGACTCGACGGGCGGGCGCAGCCTGACGATCCCGCGCGGCAAGGTCCTGGGCGGATCGAGCTCGATCAACGGCCTCGGCTTCACCCGCGGCCAGGCGGACGACTACGACACCTGGGCGCAGATGGGGAACCGCGGCTGGTCCTTCTCCGAGGTGCTGCCCTACTTCAAGCGGATGGAGAGGTTCGAAGGCGGCGCCGACGAGTTCCGCGGCGGCGAGGGGCCGATGTCGGTCAGCTATGCCCGCGACCGCTGGGAGCTGTGCGAGGTCTTCATCAAGGCCGCCGAGCGCCACGGCATCCCGTACAACGCAGATCCGAACGGCGCGCGCCACGAGGGCATCAACTACTTCCAGATGAACACGCGGAACGGACGGCGGCATTCGACCTCCGTCGCGTACCTCAATCCGGTGCGCTCGCGCCCGAACCTGACGGTCGAGACCCACGCCGAGGCGCGGCGTCTCCTGTTCGAGGGCAAGCGCTGCGTCGGCCTCGCCTACGAGATCCAGGGCCAGCCGCGCGAGGTACGCGCCGGCGAGGTCATCCTTTGCGGCGGCTCGATCGGATCGCCGCAGCTGCTCGAGCTCTCCGGCGTCGGCCAGGGCGGGCGCCTGAAGGATCTCGGCATCGAGGTCGTCCACGACTTGAAGGGCGTCGGCGAGAACCTGCACGACCACTACCTCGCTCGCTCGGTCTGGCGCGTGACCCAGAAGGTCAGCTTCAACGAGCGCATGAGCGGCATCCGTCTCGGCATCGAGGCGATGAAGTACGCGCTGTTCCGCCGCGGCCTGCTCGCGATCTGCGCGGCCCAGCTCTGCGCCTTCCTCCGCTCCCGCCCGGAGCTGGACCTGCCCGACCTGGAGCTGACCTTCACGCCGTGGTCGATGCAGCAGGGCAAGATCGGCGTGTTCGAGGACCAGCCCGGCATGTCGATCGTGGCCTTCCAGCTCCGGCCCGAGAGCCGCGGCTCCATTCACATTCGCTCGACCGATCCGAAGCAGGCGCCGGCGATCCGGCCCAACTACCTCGCGACCGAGACCGACCGCCGCGTGCTGATCGACGGGCTCAGGCTTGCCCGCAGGATCGTGGCCTCGCCCGAGCTCGATCCCTATCGCGGCGAGCAGATCTGGCCGGCGCCGCACCTGAATACCGATGACGAGCTGCTGGCGCATGCGCGCGAGACCGGCGCCTCGGTCGGACATCTCTGCGGCACCTGCAAGATGGGGCCGGCGACAGATGCGAACGCCGTGGTCGGACCCGACCTCAAGGTGCATGGCATCGAAGGGCTTCGCGTCGCCGACGGCTCGGTCCTGCCGACGCAGATCTCTGGACATACCAATGCGCCGATCATCATGATCGGCGAGAAGGCGTCGGACCTGGTTCGCGCCGCCGCTTAATGCGTACGCCTAAGAACCAACCAAGGAGGCAGCTCATGTCACGTCGTTGGAGTCTTCTCGCAGGCGTCGCCGCAGCGGCCCTGCTCGCACACGGAGCGGAGGCGCAGACCACGCTCCGCTACATTCCGCAGGCGAAGCTTTCGGTGTTCGACACGACGATCAACCAGTCGTCGATCTCGCATCAGCACGCCTACATGATCTGGGACACGCTGTTCGGCGCCGACAAGGACCAGGCGCCGAAGCCGCAGATGGTCGAGAGCTACACGCTGTCGGCCGACGGGCTCGTCTACACGATGAAGCTCCGCCCCGGCCTCAAGTTCCATGATGGATCGCCGGTCACCGCCAAGGACGCGGTCGCCTCGATCAAGCGCTGGGCGCCGAAGGACACCAACGGCCTGATCATGCTGAAGCAGGGCATGACCTTGGCCGCGGTCGACGACCGCACCTTCACCCTCACGCTGAAGGAAGCCTGGGGCTCGACCATCGACTCGATGGCGAAGATGAGCGCCAAGGCGCTCTACGTCTATCCGGAGAAGGACGCCTCGATGGACGGCGGCACGCCGATCACGTCGAACATCGGCTCCGGCCCCTTCAAGTTCGTCGCCAACGAGTTCGTGCCGGACTCGAAGGTGGTCTACGCCAGGAACACCGACTACGTGCCGCGTGCCGAGCCGGCGAGCTGGTACGCCGGCGGCAAGGTGGTCAAGGTCGACCGCGTCGAGTGGCTGATCATCACCGATCCCGCGACCGCGACCGCGGCCCTCGATCGCGGCGAGGTCGACTGGTACGAGACGCCGCCGCTCGACCTGCTGCCGACCTTGAAGCGCAACCCGAACCTGACCGCCAAGGTGCACAACCCGAACGGTGCCATCGGCATCATGCGCCCGAACCACCTGCACCCGCCGTTCAACAACGTGAAGGCCCGCCAGGCCTTCATGCACGCGGTCGACCAGAAGGACTTCATGCAGGCCGCGGTCGGCAGCGACCCTGCCAACTGGAAGGTCTGCTGGGCCTTCATGGCCTGCGGCACGCCGACCGGCACCGAGAAGTTCGCCGAGGACTTCCAGAAGAAGAACCTGGCGAAGGCCAAGGAACTGCTGAAGGAATCCGGCTACAAGGGCGAGAAGGTGGTCGTGCTGATCCCGTCGGATCAGCAGATCATCCGCGACATGAGCATCGTCACCGTGGCGACGCTGCGCGAGGTCGGGTTCAACGTCGAGGACGTGAACACCGACTGGGGCGGCCTGCTCGCGCGTCGCGCCAAGCAGGATGCGCCGGAAGCCGGCGGCTGGAACGTCGTGCACACCTGGGGCTTCGGCTTCGAGCTGGGTTCGGCGATCTCCAACTACGGCCTCACCACCGCCTGCGACCGTTCGGGCTGGCCGGGCTGGCCGTGCGACGAGACCATGACCAAGCTCCGCGACGACTGGGCCAAGGAAGGCGACATCACCAAGCGCAAGGCGATCGGCGAAGCGATCCAGAAGCGCGCGGTCGAGCAGGCCTACTTCATCCCGCTCGGCACCTTCTTCCAGCCGATGGCCTACAAGAAGAGCCTGCAGGGCATCGTCGAGGTCGCGATCCCGGTGTTCTGGAACGTCGAGAAGAAGTAAGCCTCCTCGACTAGCTGGCGTCGTATCATCCTGCCCTCTCCGCCGCCCGGCGGAGGGGGCAGTTCTTTTCTGGAGGCATCCTTGTCGGTGAAGACGCGCCCGCTCGGCCGGACCGGCCTCGCCGTCTCGGAGATCGGCTTCGGCGGCTGGGGCATCGGCGGGCTGGTGCCCGGCGCCTCCTATGGCGAGACCGACGATGCGGAATCGCTGCGCGCCCTCGAACGCGCGGTCGAGCGCGGCATCACCTTCTTCGACACGGCCCCCGCCTACGGCAACGGCCGCTCAGAACGCCTGCTCGGCATCGCCTTCGGCAACCGCGCCGACGTCACGATCGCGACCAAGGCCGGGCAGGACCAGTTCGACTTTCCGGTCGACTTCTCGGCCGCAGCGATCCGCCGCGGCGTCGAGGCGTCGCTCGGCCGCCTCAAGCGCGAGCGCATCGACCTGCTTCAGCTCCACAACCCGACCATCGACCAGCTCAAGGCCGATCCCCCGATCCTCGCCACGCTGGAAGAGCTGATACGCGAGGGCAAGATCCGCGAGTTCGGCCTGTCCCTGAAGGCGCCTGCCGAGGCGGTCGCGGCGATCAGGGATCTCGGCGCTCGGGTCGTGCAGGTGAACTTCAACCTGATCGACCACCGTGCGATCGACTCAGGGCTGTTCGATCTCGTCGCCAGCAGCGGCGCCGGCCTGATCGCCCGCACGCCCTTGGCCTTCGGGATGCTCGCCGGCGAGGCGCCACAAAGCCAGGCCTTCGCGCCCGGCGACCACCGCGCCAACTGGGCCAAGGATCGTCTCGCTCTCTGGGCGACCGAAGGCCGCGCGATGGCGTCCGACATCGCCAGGCGCGACGGACAGCCGCTGCCGCAGGTCGCGATCCGCTTCTGTCTCTCCTGGGACGCGGTCTCGTGCGTGATCCCTGGCATGCTGACGCCGTCCGAGGTCGATGAGAACGCGAAGGCGTCAACCGCCGGCCGGCTCTCGCCAGCCGACCTCACGAAGATCCGCGATCAATACGCGAAGAGCGCGCTCTCGCAGCCGCCGAAGAAGAGCTGACGATCCGACCGCCGCCTACGCGGCGCCCCACCCCGTCCCTCCCCCGCTTCGCGGGAGAGGGAACTCGATTCGTGGGGGCGAGCGAAGCGAGGCTTGCGTCGCCTCACGCCCACGGATTCTCGTCGAGCGGCCAGATCGGGCGGCGGACCTTCGTGTACGGCAGGCGCTTGTAGTTGAAGTCGACCGCGCCCGGCGAGGCCGCGTAGACGATGCCGCGAGCCACCGGCGCGAATCCTGCGCGGAAGTGGTTCATCGACTTCACGACCACGAGCTGCTTCGCCATCACGTCGATGCCCATCTGGCGGAACGAGTCCGGCGACAGGGTCTGCGAGCGGCCGGTATTGGCGACCACGTCGATCTCGGTGCCGTCGATGCGGAACGCCGCGGCGCGGCCGAGCGAGGTGAGGCCGGTGCCGAGGCTGTCGGTGAGCTCGTCGACGAGTGCCGTCACCGTCACCTTGACGTCGAGCGGGTCGCCCGAGACCGGGCCGATCTTCCCGCCGATGCGGAGCTCCAGCTTGCCGCCGACGCCGACATCCTCGGCCAGCGCCACCGCTCCCGGATCCCAGAAGCAGCCGACCGCCACCGAGGTGACGCCGCGATTGAGCAGCGAGCGCAGGATGAAGGTGGAGTCGCTGGGCGCACCGCCGCCGGCATTGTCGCCGATGTCGGCGATCACCACCGGGCCGTTGCCGCCGGCGATGCCGAGCGACGAATCCTTCTCCTTGCCGGCCGAGATGTTCAGGGACCGGTCGATCGCCGGCTCGAGATCGAGCCAGGGCGGCTCGATCTCCTTCCGCATCGCATAGACCTCGCGGCCCAGCTTCTCGGCGAGCTTGTCGCCGTGGTCCTTCTTGTTGTCGGTCACGATCAGCATCTTGGTGCCGACCTCGCGGACGTCGGCCCAGGGGAAGCCGTGGCCGAGCGAGACCGAGAGCACGCCGTCCTTGCCTTCGAGCGACTGCATCTTCTTGACGAACGTCGCCATCGGCTCGACCGTCGTCGGGTAGAGACCGATCGTGCGGCAGTCGAACAGCGACATGACCGGCTTGACCTTGCCGTCGACCGTGTCCGCGATGATCTTGAACAGCTCCTCGGCGCGCTCGCCGATGTCGGTGTGCGGGTATTCCTTGTAGATGACGAGAGCGGTCGCGGCCTGGATCATCTCGTCGGTGATGTGGCAGTGGAGATCGAGCTCGGCGCCGATCGGCACCTTGGGCCCGACGATCTTCCGGATGTTCATCAGGAGATCGCCCTCGCAGTCGTCGTAGCCCTCGGCGACCATCGCGCCATGCAGGTTCAGGATCACCACGTCGACCGGCATCGCCTTCCTCAAGTCCGCCAGCACCTCGTCACGGAAGGACTCGTAGACGTGCTTGAGCGTGCGGTTCGCCGGCTGGGCGAAGCAGGCCAGGCTCTCGACCACCTCCCAGCCCCTGGCCTTGGCACGGTCGCGGAAGATGCAGAGCGGCACGGCGAAGACGCTCGGCGGGTCGCCGTGCTGGCCGCCGCGGACCATGTAGCATTCCTCGTAGAGCTTGAAGCCGGCGGGCAGCGGCGAAAACGTGTGGGTCTCGGTCGCCACCATGGCGGTGAACAGGCGCGTCACTTCTCTCAAGCTCCTCAGGTCCAGGGATTCTCGTCCAGCGGCCAGATCGGCCGGCGGACCTTCGTATACGGCAATCGGCGATAGTTCACGTCGATGCATCCGGGCGACGCCGCATAGACGATGCCGCGCGCGATCGGCGCGAAGCCGTCGCGGAAGTGGTTCATCGCCTTCACCACGACGAGCTGCTTCGCCATCGGATCGATGCCGAGCCGGGTGAAGGCGAGAGGCGAGGACGTGGGCGAACGCAGGCTGTTGGCGACCACGTCGATCTCGGTGCCGTCGATGCGGAAGGCGGCCGCTCGGCCTAAGGGCAACTCGCCGCCGCCCAGCATGTCGCGGAGGTCGGGGTTGAGGCCGGTGACGGTGACCTGGAGATCGAGCGGCGATCCTGAGATCGGGCCGATCTTGCCGCCGAGGCGGAGCTGAAGCCGGCCGCCGACGCCGACCTCCTCGGCCAGCGCCACCGCCCCCGCATCCCAGATGCAGCCGACCGCCGCACTGGTGAGGCCGCGGGCAAGCAACGCACGCAGCACCCAGGTCGAATCCGACGGCGCGCCGCCGAAGGCGTTGTCGGTGACATCGCCGATCACCACCGGGCCGTTGCCGGTCGCCTGCGGCAGCGAGGCGTCCTTCTCCTTGCCGGCGGAGATCGCGAGCGCGCGGTCGATGCCGGGCTCGAGGTCCATCCAGGGCGGCTCGAACTTCAGGCGGAGGTCATAGGCTTCGCGGCCGAGCTTCTCGGCGAGCCTGGCGCCCTCATCCGGACGGTTGTCGGTGACGACCAGCATTTTGCTGCCGACCTCCGGCACGTCGGCCCAGGGGAAGCCGTGCGCGAAGGAAACCGAGAGCACGCCGTCCTTGCCTTCGAACGACGCCATGCGCTTGACGAAGCTCGCCATCGGTTCAAGCGGCGTCGGATAGAGCCCGATGGTGCGGCAGTCGAACAGCGCCTGACGCGGCTTGAGCCGGCCTTCGAGCTTGCCCTGGATGATATCGAATAACTCGTCGGCGCGCGGCACCATGTCGGTGTGCGGATATTCCTTGTAGATGACCAAAGCGTCGGAAGCCTCGATCATCTCCTGGGTCAGGTGGCAATGCAGGTCGAGCTCGGCGCCGATCGGCACCTTGGGCCCGACAATGCCGCGGATACGCTGCAGCAGGTCGCCTTCGCAGTCGTCGTAGCCGTCCGCGACCATGGCGCCGTGGAGATTGAGCAGCACGACGTCGACCGGCATCGCGCCTTTCAGGTCGGCGAGGATCTCGTCGCGATAGGTCTCGTAGACGTGGCGGAGGGTCCGGGTCGCCGGCGGCGCGAAGGTGGCGAGGCTCTCGACGACCTCCCATCCCAGCGCCTTGGCGCGTTCGCGAAAGCGCACCAGCGGCAGTGCGAAGAAGCCGTAGGGCTGCGTGTGCCTGCCGCCGCGCACCAGGTAGAAGTCCTGGTAGAGCTTGAAGCCCGCCGGGATCGGCGAGAACGTGTTGGTCTCGGTTCCCAGCATCGCGGTGAAGAGGCGCATCGGCGTTACGCCCAGGGGTTCTCGTCGAGCGGCCAGATCGGCCGGCGGACATTCTTGTACGGGATCCGGCGGTAGTCGGTGTCGATGCAGGCGGGGGAGGCCGCATAGACGATGCCGCGCGCGATCGGCTCGAAGCCCGAGCGGAAGTGATTCATCGACTTGACCACCACGAGCTGCTTCGCCATCGGATCGATGCCGAAGGCCTCGAACACTTTGGGCGAGAAGGTCTGGCAGCGCGAGGTGTTGGCGACCACGTCGATCTCGGTTCCGTCGATGCGGAAGGCGGCGGCATGGCCGAGCGGCATGCGGCCGGTGCCCATCACGTCGACCAGCTCGTCGGTCAGGCCGAGCACCGTCACGTCGATGTCGAGCGGATCGCCGGAGACGCGGCCGACCTTGCCGCCGAGGCGGAGCTTGAGCTTGCCGCCGACGCCGACCTCCTCGCAGAGCGCCACCGCGCCGGCATCCCAGAAGCAGCCGACCGCCGCGCTCTTTACGCCGCGCTTCAAGAGGCTCCTGAGCACGAAGGTGGAGTCCGACGGCGCCCCGCCGCCGGCATTATCGGCGACGTCGCCGATCACCACCGGCCCGTTGCCGGACGCCATCGCCAGGGTGCCGTCCTTGGCCTTGCCGGACGAGATCGCGAGCGCATGGTCGATCGCGGGCTCGAGGTCGAGCCACGGCGGCTCGATCTCCTTCCGCATCGCATAGACCTCGCGGCCGAGCTTCTCGGCGAGGCGCGCGCCCTCCTCCGGCCTGTTGTCGGTCACGACCAGCATCTTGGTGCCGGTCTCCTTGACGTCGCCCCAGGGGAAGCCGTGGCCGAGCGAGAGCGAGAGGATGCCGTTCTTCCCCTCCATCTCGCGCATGCGCTTCACGAAGCCCTTCATCGGCTCGTAGGTCGTCGGATAGAGGCCGATGGTGCGGCAGTCGAACAGCGCCTGGTGCGGCCTGGTCTTGCCCTCGACCGCATCGGCGATGATGTCGAAGAGCTTGTCCGCGCATTCGAGGATGTCGACGTGCGGATACTCCTTGTAGATCACCATCGCGGTCGAGGCCTGGAGCATCTCGTCGGTCAGGTGGCAGTGGAGGTCGAGCTCGACGCCCATCGGCACCTTGGGCCCAACGATCGTCCTGATGTGCTGCATCAGGTCGCCTTCGCAGTCCTCGTAGCCGTCGGCGATCATCGCGCCGTGCAGGTTGAGCAGCACCGCGTCGACCGGCATCGCCTTCTTCAGGTCCGCCAGGATCTCGTCGCGGAAGGTCTCGTAGACGTGCTTCAGCGTCGGCGCCGCGGGCTGCGCGAATGTGGCGAGGCTTTCCACCACCTCCCAGCCCTTCGCCTTTGCGCGATTCCTGAAATGCACCAGCGGCTCGGCGCAGAAGTCGGGCGGCTCCTTATGCTTGCCGCCGCGGACCAGGTAGAAGTCGCGATAGAGCTTGAAGCCGGCCGGGACCGGCGAGAACGAATGGGTCTCGGTCCCGAGCATGGCGGTGAAAAGGCGCATCGAGGCTCCCGTGAAGAGGGCCGAAGCGTGCCTCGGGACCGCCGCAGAAGTCCAGCCGGGCCAGCGCCCGGAGAAACGACGCCTAGAGGTACCGCGCGTAGAACTCGATGTCTTCGGCGAGGATGCCGCGGAGCTCGCGCAGGAGTGCTGCGTCCGACATCACGTGGCCGATGATCTCGGCGTAGCCCGGGTAGCTATTGCGGTTGAGATGGGGAAGCTGCGCCTGGATTCCGGTCAGGCGCTGGAACCTGGGCCAGTCGCGCGCCAGGTCCTCGACGATCCCGACCAGGTCGAACGACCTCATGTCGCAGCCACCGAAGACCGTGTCGGCGTAGAAGCGCCGGATCGCCGGCAGCCTCGCGAATTCGAGCAGCCCCAGGCGCCCATCGAGCAACTGATCGTGCACGGCGTTTCCATGCCGAGGCTCGGTCTGCCAGAAGAAGAAATGCGAGACGGTCCGGCGGACCGGATCGCGAAGGAAGGTGACCCGGCGACGGGCCGGCATGTCGGCGTAGCGGGCGGCCGGGAAGTGACCGTGGACCACCAGGGTCCCCGGCTGAAGGTTCGGCTTGACTAACCGCCGCGCGCCGCCGGATTCCAGCGAAACCCCGTAGTCACGCAGCATGCACTGGGGGCCATAATGCTCGGCCAGCACCTTGCCGAGAGAGGTGCCGAAAGCCTTCGGCACATGCAGAGAGATCAGGTCCAGCGTCTGGACCGCCGGCTCGTGCCGGCGCAGATGTGCATTTCCACCCGCCGCGCAATCGACGTCCATCGCGTCCCCCCGAGGCAGATACCACCCAGGGGTAGATTGATTGCTTTTTAGTCAAACCTCTGTGACCGCCGTCACAAGGATGAACCGTCTCAGGGAAGTGGCCGCTCGACGCTCTGCAGAAGGGCCAGAAGACCGGCCAGGAGCTGAGCCGGGCTCGGCGGACAGCCGGGAATGCGAAGATCCACCGGGATCACCCGATCGACGCCGCCGACGACCCCGGCGCCGCCCTTGAAGCACCCGCCGTCGACCCCGCAATCGCCGACCGCGACCACCCACTTCGGTGCCGGCGTCGCCTCATAGGTGCGCCTCGCGGCCTCGGCCATGTTCAGGGTGACGGGACCGGTGACCAGCAGCACGTCGGCATGGCGCGGGCTCGCTGCGAAGCGGATGCCGAAGCGCTCGACGTCGTAGACCGGATTGTTGAGGGCGAGGATCTCGAGCTCGCAGCCGTTGCACGAGCCGGCATCGATCTCGCGGATCACCAGGCTGCGGCCGAGCCGGGCGCGGGCCGCCTTGGCGACGCGGCCCGCAAGCTCGGCGAGCGCGTCGGACGACGGCGGCGGTGGTGGCAGCGTGACCGGACCTTCGGCGAGCGCCCGTCCGATCAGCCGCCACATGCCGCCGCCTCGCCTGGGCTAGAGCTTGCCGAGAACGGCCTCGACGCTCGAGACCTCGAACTTGCCCGGCTGCTCGACGTCCAGCGACTTGACCACGCCGTTGTCGACGACCATGGCATAGCGCTTGGAGCGCTGGCCCATGCCGAAGCCGGTACCGTCCATCTCGAGGCCCATGGCGCGGGTGAACTCGCCGTTGCCGTCGGCCAACATGACCACCTTGTCACCGACGTTCTGGGACGAACCCCAGGCGTCCATGACGAAGGCGTCGTTGACCGAAAGACAGGCGACGAGATCGACGCCCTTCTTCTTGAGATCGGCGTTCTTGTCGACAAAGCCTGGCAGGTGCTTGGCCGAGCAGGTCGGCGTGAAGGCGCCCGGGAGCGCGAACAGCACTGCCTTCTTGCCGGCGAACAGCTCGCTCATATCGACATCCTTCACGCCGTCGGCGGTCTTGCGCTTCACCTTCACCGCCGGGATCTTGTCACCGACCTTCACAGCCATGGCATCCTCGCTTCTTCATTCGGGTTCTCGGGAAGAGGGGCCGAAGGCCCCTTCGCGAACCGAGAGCATCGCCGTCCTTAACGCCCTGCGCAAGGCCGCGATTGCTAAGGCCCGTTCCCCCACGATAACCTCACGCTTCGAGTGAAACGGCGCGAGCGCATCGGCCCCCAGAGAATGCTGACGCTGACACTCTTAGGTCTCCTCCTCCTCGTCGCTCTCGGCCTCGCCGCGCCCTTCCTTCGCCCGCACCGCCTGGCACCCCGGCTGGTCCACGGCCTTACCGGCGCGATGGCGCTCGCGCTCGGCGTCGCGGCCGCGATCCGCCTCCTTGCCGGCGGCGACGTCAGCGAGCTCGACCTGCCGTTCGGCCTGCCGTGGACCGGCGTGCACTTCCGCCTCGACGACCTGTCCTGCTTCTTCATGGCAGCGATCAACATCGCCTCGCCGATGGTGATGGTCTTCGCCGACGGCTACGCGCGCCGCCAGGCCGAGCCCGCCCGCGCGCTGGCGCCGCTGCCGGTCTTCCTTGCCGCGTGCAATCTGGTACTCCTCGCCAACGACGCCTTCGTCTTCCTGCTGGCCTGGGAGCTGATGTCGGTCGCCACCTGGCTCCTGGTGCTGGCCAACCATCGCGACGCCGAGAGCCGGAACGCCGCCTTCGTCTACCTGGCGATGGCAAGCCTGAGCCTGCTCCTGCTGCTGCTGGCGTTCGGCGCAGTCGCCGGCGGCGATGGCGACTTCCGTTTCTCGGCGATGCGGGAGGCGACCGAGCGTCCGGCGCTGGCGACCGTCGCGGTGCTGCTGGCAATGCTCGGTTGCGGCGTCAAGGCGGGGCTGGTGCCGCTTCACATCTGGCTTCCGCTCGCCCATCCGGCGGCGCCGAGCCATGTCTCGGCACTGCTTTCCGGCGTCATGGTCAAGATCGCGCTCTACGGGCTCGCACGCATCCTCTTCGACCTGGTCGGCCCGCCGGTCTGGTGGTGGGGCGTGACGCTGGTCGTCGCGGGGGCGCTCTCGGCGCTGCTCGGCATCCTCTACGCGCTGATGCAACGCGACCTGAAGCGCCTCCTCGCCTACTCGACCATCGAGAATGTCGGGCTGGTGGTCTTCGCGCTCGGGCTTTCGCTCTCTTTCCGCGCCAACGAGCTGTTCGACCTCTCGGCACTCGCGCTCGCGGCGGCACTTGCCCACGTGCTCAACCACGCCTTCTTCAAGAGCCTGTTGTTCTGCGGCGCGGGCGTGATCCACGAAGCCACGCACGAGCGCGACATCGAGAAGCTGGGCGGGCTCGTCCGCCGGATGCCCTACACCAGCCTGTTCATGCTGATGGGCGCGCTCGCCGCCGCGGGACTGCCGCCGCTCAACGGCTTCGTCTCGGAATGGCTGATCCTTCAGGCGGTCTTCGCCTCCTCGTCGCTCCAGGACAACCTGCCCCGGCTGATCGTGCCGCTGACGGGCGCGGCGCTGGCGCTGACCGCGGCGCTGGCCGCTGCGGGATTCGTCCGCGCATTCGGCATCGCCTTCCTCGGCCGGCCCCGATCGGAGGCGGCGGCGAAGGCGGTCGAGCCGACCGGCTCGATGCTGACCGGCCTGGCGCTGCTCGCAGGCTCCTGCCTCGTCCTCGGCGTGTTCCCGGTGATCGGCCTCAAGCTCGCAGAGTCGGCGGCGCATGGCGTGGTCGGCGTCGACCTTCCGGCCGGTGCGATCGGCTGGCTCTTCGTCTCGCCGCTGGGGAGCGGCGGGGCGGCCTATGCCGGGTTCTTCGTCTTCCTGGCGATCCTGGGCATGGCCCTCGGCGTGCGGGCGTTTCTCGGCCGCATCTGGCCCGAGCGGCGCCGGCGGGCCGCCGCCTGGGACTGCGGATTCCCCGATCCCAACCCGGCGACCCAATACACCGCCTCCGGCTATTCGCAGCCGCTTCGTCGCGTCTTCGCGACATCGGTGTTCCAGGCGCGCGAAACGGTCGATATGCCGCCGCCCGGCGACGCGCGGCCGGCGCACCTCGAGGTCAGGCTGGTCGATCCCGCCTGGAACTGGGGCGCCGAACCGGTCCGGCGCGCGATCGAGGCGGTGACGCTGCGCCTCAACGCGCTCCAGTTCCTCTCGATCCGCCGCTACCTCTCGCTGATGTTCGCGGCGCTGGTCACGCTCCTGCTGATCGTCGCAGCGGGCCAGCAATGATCCCGGCCGCGATCTCCGCCCTGCTGCTGCAGCTCCTGCACGTCGCCCTCGCGCTGGCGGCGGCACCGCTGCTGGTGGGCTCGACCCGCTTCGCCAAGTCGCGGCTTCAAGGGCGCCGCGGCCCCTCGCCGATCCAGCCCTACCGCGACCTGCTGCGCCTGCTCCGCAAGGAGACGGTGCTGGCCCACGACGCCTCGTGGATCTTCCGCGTCACGCCTTATCTCGTCTTCTCGATCATGACGGTCGCGGCGGCCATGGTGCCGATGTTCGTGCTCGACCTGCCCCTGGCCCGGGCCGGCGACCTGATCGCGATCGTGGCGCTGATCGCGACCGCGCGGTTCTTCCAGTCGCTCGCCGGGCTCGACATCGGCACCGCCTTCGGCGGCATCGGCGCCAGTCGCGAGGCGCTGATCGGCTCGCTGGCGGAGCCCGCCGTGCTGATGGTCGCCTTCGCCCTGGCGCTGGTCGCCGGCACCACCGCGCTGCCGGCGATCGCCCGCTTCGTGCTCTCCGGCGGCGTCGGCGTCGAGGTCTCGCTGGCGCTGGCGCTGATCGCGTTCCTGATCGTCGCCATCGCCGAGAACGGCCGCGTGCCGGTCGACAACCCGGCGACCCACCTCGAGCTGACCATGGTCCACGAGGCGATGGTCCTCGAATATTCGGGACGCAACCTGGCGCTGATCGAAGCCGCCCAGATGCTGAAGCTGCTGGTCTTCATCTCGCTGATCTCGGCCCTGTTCGCGCCCTGGGGCATGGCCAGCGCCGAGGACGGCCTCGACTTCCTGGAGGTACTCGCCGGCATCGCCGTGTTCGGCCTCCATCTCCTCGTTGCGGCGATCCTGATCGCGGCGGTCGAGCTCGCCATCGCCAAGATGCGCGTCTTCCGCGTCGTCGAGTTCCTCGGCGGCGCCTTCATCCTGGCGGTCCTGGCGGTGGTCTTCCGCTTCGTGACGGAAGCCTCCTGATGTTCTCGACCATCGCCTACGACCTTTCGCACCTGGCCGGCGCCACGGTTCTGCTTGCGGGCTTCGTCGTGCTCTACCAGCGCCGCCTGCTCGGCGTCTTCCGCGCCTTCGCGCTCCAGTCGCTGGCAGTCGCGGCCGCGGCCGCCTGGCAGGCCTACAGCCAGGACGCACCGCATCTCTACGTGACCGCGGCGATCGCCTTCCTCCTGAAGGGCATCGCCGCGCCGATCGCGCTCAACTGGATCGTCCGCCGCCTCGACATCCACCGCACCGTGGAGACCGCGGTCGGCATCGGCCCGACCATGCTCGCCGGCGTCGGCCTCGTCGTGCTGGCGACGCTGCTGGTCCTCCCGGTAACCGTGAGCTCGGCGGCGTTGACCCGCGAGACGCTGGCGATCGCGCTCTCGGTCGTGCTGATCGGCTTCCTGGTGATGATCACGCGACGGAACGCGATCACCCAGGTGGTCGGTTTCATGTCGCTGGAGAACGGCCTCGTGCTGGCCGCCGTCGGGGTCAAGGGCATGCCGCTGGTGGTCGAGATGAGCGTCGCCTTCTCGCTCCTGATCGCCTTCATCCTGTTCGGGATCTTCTTCTTCCGCATCCGCGAGCGCTTCGACACGCTCGACCTGCAGTCGATCGAGAGCTTCCGCGGGGAGCGGCGATGAACGCGCTGTTCCTGATTCTCGGGATTCCGCTGGCGGGTGCGGCCGTGCTCGCCTTAGTCCCCGATCACCGCCTCGGCGGCTGGATCAACGCCGGCGTGTCCCTGGCGACGCTGGTCGCCTCGCTTCTGCTGCTGCCGTTCGAGGCGCCTGATCCGACGCCGTTCGCCCTCGTCGACGACTTCAACATCTACCTGATCGTGCTGACCTCGTTCGTCGCCTTCACCGCCGCCTGGTTCTCCGCCGGCTACATCGCGCACGAGGTCGGAAGCGGTCGGCTGACGCCGACCTATCTCCGCTTCTATCACGCGATGTACCAGGTCCTGAGCTTCGCCATGCTGCTGGCGCTGATCGCCAACAACATCGGCGTCATGTGGGCGGCGATCGAGCTGGCCACGCTCACCACCGTGGTCATGGTCAGCCTCTATCGCTCGCGGGCAGCGCTCGAGGCGGCGTGGAAGTACTTCATCTTAGGCTCCGTCGGCATCGCGCTGGCACTCTTCGGCACCATCCTCGTCTACCTCGCCGCTCAGAAGGCGATGGGGCCGGGCATGGATGCGCTGACCTGGTCCCAGCTCTACGCCGAGGCGCCAAATTTCGAGCCCGAACTGCTCAACCTCGCCTTCGTCTTCCTGCTTATCGGCTATGGCACCAAGACCGGACTCGTACCGCTGCATGCCTGGCTTCCAGACGCCCATGCCGAAGGCCCGACGCCGATCTCGGCGGTGCTCTCGGGCTTGCTCCTCAACGTCGCGCTCTACGCGATCGTCCGCTTCAAGATGCTGCTTACCGCCAATGGCGACGCGCTGGCGCCGGGACCGCTGCTGATCGCGATGGGCCTCGCCTCGCTGTTCACGGCGGCGCTGATGCTCTACCGCCGCCGCGACATCAAGCGGCTCTTTGCCTATTCCTCGATCGAGCACATGGGCGTCATCACCTTCGCCTTCGGCATGGGCGGTCCCCTCGCCAACTTCGCCGGCCTCCTGCATATGGCGCTGCACAGCCTGACCAAGTCGGCGATCTTCTACGCCGTCGGCCTCGCCTCCCAGGCGCGGGGGTCTCAGCAGATCGACCAGATCAAGGGCCTGACCGCGAGCCACCCGGCGCTCGGATGGGCTCTCGTCGCCGGCACCGTCGCGATCTCAGGACTGCCGCCCTTCGGCCTGTTCATGAGCGAGTTCCTGCTGATCACCTCGACCTTCCCGAGGGCACCGATCCTCGGCGTGCTGCTTCTCCTCGGCCTGCTGATCGCCTTCGGCGGGCTGATGCTGCGCCTCCACGGCATCGCCTTCGGCGAGGCCGACGGCGACCGCCGCCCGCTGACCGGCTCGCTCCTGCCGGTCTACGCGCATCTGATCCTGATCCTGATCGCCGGCATCTTCCTGCCAGGCCCGCTGGTCGCCTGGTTCCAGTCGGTCGCGGAGATGGTCGGATGACCCAGCTCCTCCCCGCGCTCGCCACGCTCGGGCCTAGGGAAGCCGAGCTTCCCTGGCCGCGCCATCGCCTGGATGGCCGCGGCTGGCTGGGCCTGCTGGCGATGCTGGCGCAGGAGGACTGGACGCTGGTCGCGCTGTTCGCCGACGGCACCGACATCCACCTCGCCCTTCGCGACGAGAGCGACGGCACCCAGGGACTCGTCCGCTACGCGGCACCGAGCCGCCGCTTCCCCTCGGTCGGCCGGGTCCGGCCCGGCGCGATCCGGCTCGAACGCGCGATCCGCGACATCCACGGCATCGAAGCCGAGGAGGCACCGGACCTCCGACCCTGGCTCGACCATGGCGGCGGCGCCTACACCTTCCTGCCGGTCGAGGGCGAGGGCGTGCATCAGATCCCGGTAGGGCCGGTCCATGCCGGGATCATCGAGCCCGGTCATTTCCGCTTCCATGCGAACGGCGAGCTGATCGTCCGGCTCGAGGAGCGGCTGGGTTATACCCACAAGGGAATCGAGGCGCTCACGATCGGGCGCACGCCGATCGAGGCGGCAAGGCTCGCCGCCCGCGTCTCCGGCGACTCGACCGTCGCGCACTCGCTGGCATTCGCCCGCGCGGTCGAGCAGGCGGTGGCGACACCGGCGCCGGCGCGCGCGGCCTGGCTTCGCGCGCTGATGGCCGAGCTCGAGCGCATCGCCAATCACTTCGGCGACTTCGCCGCCATCTGCAACGACGCATCCTTCGCGCTCATCCACGCCCATGCGACGACGGCGCGCGAACGCGTGCTGCAGGCGTGCGAGACCAGCTTCGCCCATCGGCTGATGATGGACCGCGTGGTTCCCGGCGGAGTCTCGGCGGATCTCCCGCCCGACGCGCCGGCACGCATCACCCGCCTGATCGACGACAGCGAACGAACCCTCGCCTACCTCTACCGGATCTACGAGAGCAAACCGTCGCTGCTCGACCGCACGGTCTCGACCGGCGTCACCTTGAGCGAGCTGGTGCACCGCTTCGGCGCGGGCGGCTTCGTCGGCCGCGCCGCAGGCCGCGCCGTCGACGCCCGCAAGAGTCCCGGCTACCCGCCCTATGACGGCCTCGAGTTCGACGTCCCGCTTTCGCTGGAGGCCGACGTCCATGCCCGCCTGACGATCCGCATCCAGGAGATGCGGCAATCCTTCCGGCTGATCCGCCAGATCCTCGAGCGCCTGCCCGGCGGCGAGGTCCGCGTCGAGCTTCCGGCCGGCCGCGGCGACGGCATCGCGATGGTCGAGTCCTTCCGCGGCGACGTCTTCGCCTATGTGCGCCTCGACGACGCCGGCCGTGTCGCGCGATATCACCCGCGCGATCCGTCGTGGTTCCAATGGCCGCTGCTGGAAGCCGCGGTCGAAGGCAACATCGTCGCCGACTTCCCTCTCATCAATAAGAGCTTCAACGCCTCCTACGCCGGCCACGACCTGTGATCCGGGTCGAACGCTTCTCCCGCGAGCACGTCGACGCCTTTCACGCGCTGCATGCCACATCCGGCTGGTGCTCCTGCGTCGCCTGGTGGGTCGAGACCTGGGACGGCTGGGGCAAGCGCAGCGCCGAAGAGAACCGTGGGCTGCGCGATAGCCTGACGAAGAACAACGTCTTCGACGGCTACCTCGCCTTCTCGGATTCAGAGGCGGTCGGCTGGTGCCAGGCCCTGCCGCGCGACCGCCTGGTCAAGATCGGGCGCCAGTTCGATCTCGCCGCCGATGCCGGAACCTGGGCGATCGGATGCTTCTTCATCCATCCGGCGCATCGCCGCCGTGGGATCGCACGCCATCTGCTGACGACGATCCTCGACGACCTGCCGTCGCGCGGCGCGAGGCGCGTGGAGGCCTATCCGAAGCGGACGGCCGGCGACGCCGGCGAGCTCTGGAACGGGCCGGAGGCGCTGTTCAGGGCGTACGGCTTCACGACGGCGAAGGACGATCCGGTGCGACCCGTCCTGGCGAAGGACCTCTAGGCCGCGGGCCGCGTCCAGCGCTCGACGAAGCCTTCGGCCTCGGGACGCTTGGCATCCGGCGCCGGCGCCGCGATCGTTCCGACATACATGAACCCGACGATCTGGTCGGACTCGGCGAGGCCGAGCTCGCGCTTCACCTGCGCGTCGTAGGCCGCAGCGCCGGTCTTCCAGTAGACGCCGTAGCCCTGGGCGTGGAGCGCCAGCCAGAAGTTCTGGGTGGCCGCGCCGGCGGCCAGGAGCTGCTCGACCTCCGGGATCTTCGGGTGCTGCGGCTGGATCCTGGCGACGGCGACGACGATGGTCGGCGCCCGGAACGCCTTTTCCAGCTCGCGCTTCAGCATCTCGTCGTTGGCGTCCGGCTGCTGGCGCTTGAGGCAGCGCGCCATCACGTCGCCGAAGGCCGACCGCGCCTCGCTGTCGATGACGATGAAGCGCCAGGGCTTGAGCTTGCCGTGATCGGGCGCGCGGACGGCGGCGGCCATCGCCTTGTCGAGCGCCTCCTTGGAAGGCGCCGGCTCCGCCAGCTTGTTCGGCGAGCGGCGGCTCATCAGGTTCTCAAGCGCTTCCATGGATCGTCTCCGGTCTCTCGAATTTGGCCGAGCCCTATAGCACGAAATCGCCGCCCGGCGCCTCGTTCCGTCTCATGGGACGACGCGTCTCGCCGCCTCTGTTACCCATGCTAGCGTGAGGGAAATTTCGAAGAGAGGACTCACAGTTGCGCGACAATCCGATCAAGGCCCGCATCGCCAAGGGCGGCTTCGCCTACGGCACGATGGTCTTCGAGTTCTTCACGCCCAGCCTGGCGCAGATCTGCAAGAGCGCCGGCGCCGAGTTCATCATCTACGACATGGAGCACAGCGCGGTCTCGATCGAGACCATCCGCGAGCAGATCTCCTACTGCCGCGGCATCGGGCTGATCCCGATGGTGCGCGTGCCGGCGACGCAATACGACTACATCTCGCGCGTGCTGGATGCCGGCGCGATGGGCGTCATGGTGCCGATGGTCGAGACCAAGGAGCAGGCCGAGTTCATCGTCCAGTCGACGCGATATCCGCCGATCGGCCGTCGCGGTGCCGCCTTCGGCTTCGCCCATGACGACTTCGAGGGTGGTTCGGTCGTGGACAAGATCAAGGCCGCGCATGAGCGCACGCTGGTCATGTGCCTGATCGAGACCGCGAAGGGCGTCGCGAACGCCGATGCCATTGCGTCCGTGCCCGGCGTCGACGTCTGCTGGCTCGGCCATTTCGACCTGTCGAACTTCATGGGCATTCCGGCGGCGTTCAAGGACAAGCGCTTCCTCGCCGCCGTCGACGAGATCCTCGCCGCCTGCGCCAGGCACAAGAAGACGCCGGGCTTCATGGCCGGCGACGAGGCCTGGGCCGAGGACTACATGGGCAAGGGCTTTCGCCTGATGGCGGCCAGCGTCGACGCCCACCTGCTCCAGTCGGCGCTCAGGAAGGAGATCGACGGGATGAAGCAGATCGCGTCAGCCAAGGGCGCAAAGCGGCCAAGAAAGTAAGGCCGGCCCCAGCGAACAGCACGACCCAGCCAGGCCGTTCGCCGATCAGCACCCAGTTGGCCTCGAGCACGCGCCTCCAGGGGATGCCGGTGAAGAGGCCGTAGCCGCCGGCCTCGCCGGCGACCGTCAGGAGCGCGACCGCGACCGTCAGCGATGCGAGCCTCCAGACCGCCGGCATCGATCCCTTGGCCACCAGCCGGTAGCCCATGAGCCAGGCGAACATCCCGGCATAAAAGGTGGCCTCGCTGACGTTGAGCTTGGTCTGCATGACGTGATGGGCGAGCGCCAATGCGCCGGCCGGATAGACGGCCCAATGAAGCCGCTGCCAGCGCCTGCCGCCGAGACGGCGGACCATCGCGTCGGTCGAGGTCAGCGCCAACGCGAGGAGGATCACGAACGTCACGAAGCCGATCGTGAGGTAAAGCCGGAGCGCAATCTCCTGGACGATGAATCCTGGTCGGAAGCCGCTGTCGACGACGAAGAAGAAGAAATGGATCAGCGCATAGACGAAGGCCGCGACGCCGATCATGCGGCGCACGGTGACCAGCTCGGACCGCCGGAGAATCTGGCGGACCGGCGTGATCGCGAGCGAGATCAGGAGGAGCCGGATCGCCCAGAGGCCGGTGGCGTGAATGATCTCGTTGAGATAGCGGGGCCCGAGCGCGCCTTGCTGGTAGTCCCAGGCGATGGAGAGGCCCGGCACGAAGAGGGCCGCGAACACCGCGGCCTTCAGCGGCGCGAAACGGCCGCCGCGATCCCGCCACGGCACGCGCCACCCGGAACTTCCGGCAGAAGGAACGACCGAAGGTTTGGGCGCGTCTATGATGGGCTCCGCGGGCGCCAGTGCCTGTGTGTCGGGACGCCCTATACCATGAATCTGCTACCCTCTCCGCCGAGAGGACCATCACGGGGATGCGAGTGGCGAACGACCGGCTGATCGTGGCGATCGCCGGCGACTCGGGCGCCGTCTACGGCGTCCGAGCGCTGGAAGCCTTGAAGCGGGTGGGAACGGTGGAAATCCACCTGATCGTCAGCCGGTCGGCGACGAAGGCGCTTTCCGCCGAGACCGGGTTCACGCCGGCGAAGCTCGCGCGGCTCGCCGATGTCGTCCACGACGCGGCCGAGCGCGGACCGCCGCCCTTCGCCGCAGGCTTCGAGACGCGGGGCCTGCTGGTCGCGCCCTGCTCGGCCGAGACGCTGCGCATGATCGCCGACGAGGACAACACGAGCCTCGTCGCCAAGGCCGCCGAGTTCTGCCTGAAGGAGCAGCGCCGGGTGGCGCTGCTGGTGCCGGAGACCCCGCTGGACCTCGCGACAATCCAGCTGATGGCGAAGGCGACGCGCCTCGGCGCGGTGATCGTGCCGCCGGTGCCGGCCTTCTACCACCGGCCGAAGACGCTCGACGACATCGTCGACCAGACCGTCGGCCGCGCGCTCGACCTCTTCGACGTCGAGGCCGGCCTGGTCCGCCGCTGGACGGAAGACGACCGCCCGGCGCCATGAGTTCGCTCGTCGTCATCCGGGACACCAGGCTCAAGGACCTGCTCGTCTACTGGGAGACGAAGCGGCGCGGCCGGCCCATGCCGCTGGCCGGCGAGCTGTCGCCGGTCGATCTCGGCTTCATCCTGGCGAACATCCTCTGGGTCGAGGTCGAGCACGAGCCCCGGCGCTATCGCTATCGGCGTGTCGGCAGCGAGCTGGAACGCATCTACGGCTCCTCGGTCGAAGGCATGTACATCGACCAGATGCCGGGCTTCCTCTACCGGCGGATCGCGAGCCGCGCCTATGCCGAGGTTGTCGATGCCGGCGAGCCGGTCTGCCGCATCCTCAGCTTCTCGATGGTGTCGTGGTTCGCCAAGTACGAGCGCCTGCTGCTGCCTGTTTCGGAGACCGGCAGCCGCGTCGATGTCGTCCTCGGCGCCATCGTCCCGGAGTTCGGCCCGAAGACATCCTGACGGTTCGTGATAGGATTCGGTGGCGTCCGACCGATTGACTTCGAGCTAAATACATTATGTCGGCCAAGGACATAGAAGACGAGACCGAGCAGTGGCGTCTTCGCGCCGAGAGCGAGGCGCGCGCCCGTGAGGAAGCCGAGTCCCTGCTCGAACGAACGACCCTCGAGCTACACGCTGCCAACCAGGCGCTAAGGAACATGCTCGAGACGCTCGAGCAGCAGATCGAGGAGCGCACGGTCGAGCTGCAGCGGGCGATGGAGAAGGCAAACACCGCCAACCGCGCCAAGTCCGACTTCATCGCCACCATCAGCCATGAGATCCGCACGCCGATGAACGGCATCATCGGCATGAGCGGCCTCCTGATGAGCGAGCCGCTGTCGGCCGAGCAGGGCGACTATGCGCGCACCATCCACAACTCTGCGACCGCGTTGCTGGCGGTGATCAACGACGTCCTCGACTTCTCCAAGGGGGAAGCGCGCCGCATCGAGCTCGAGTCGGTCACCTTCGCCCTCCATCCACTGATCGAGGGCGTGGTCGAGACGATCGCGCCGATCGCCTACGGCAAGGGGCTCGAGGTGATCTCGATCATTCCGCCGGACCTGCCGCCCTTCGTCGTCGGCGATCCGGGCCGGCTGCGCCAGGCGCTGCTGAATCTTGCCAGCAATGCGGTCAAGTTCACCGAGACGGGATCGGTCCGTCTCGCGTCGTCATGGCGCCGCCGCGACGACGGTCAGGCCGAGCTGCGCTTCGAGGTGATCGATACCGGCATCGGCATCGCCGCCGACGATCTCGTCCGCATCTTCGAGACCTTCACCCAGGCCGACTCCTCGATCACCCGCCGCTTCGGCGGCACGGGCCTGGGCCTCGGTATCGCCCGCCAGCTGGTCGAGCTGATGGGCGGAACGCTGACGGCCGAGAGCGAGACCGGCCGCGGCAGCCGGTTCCGGATTGCGGTCGCCTTGCCGGTCGCCGCCGGCGAGACGCGCGAGGTGCATCCGGCGCTGCCAAGCCTGAAGACGCTGGTGGTGTCGACCGGCGACGGCTCGGGCGAGGCGCTTGTCTATGCGCTCGCGGCCTGGCGCATGCCGGTCGAGATAGCCAAGGACGCGATCTCGGCGCTCAGTCTGCTGAGGAAGGCCGACCGCGACCGCGAGCCGTTCGGGCTGGCGATCCTCGACCGCGGCCTGCAAGGCGTCGACGGCGAGCAGCTGGCGCATCTGATCCGGCGCGAGCCGAGCCTCACCCAGCCCAAGCTGCTGCTGGTAGTGCCGCCGGGTGGTGCTGCGATCCGCGACGTCGACGGCATCGTGGTCAAGCCAGTCCGCCAGTCGCCGCTCTACAACGCGATCGTCCAGGCGATCGACGAGACGGCCAAACCGCCGAAGCCGGCGGAAGAGAAGCTGCCGGCCGAGCGCCGGCTCAAGATCCTGGTGGTCGACGACACCTCGACCAATCTCCGCGTCGCCGGGAAGCTGCTCGAGAAGTTCGGCCACGCGGTCGACCTTGCGGTCTCCGGCCACGAGGCGGTGTCGGCATCCACCAAGACCGCCTACGACCTGGTGTTCATGGACCTGCACATGCCGGAGATGGATGGCTTCACCACCATCGGCCGGATTCGCTCGATGGGCGGCGCCAACGGCGGCGTGCCGGTGGTGGCGCTGACCGCCAACGTCACCGACGGCATCGCCGAACGCTGCCGCAAGGCCGGCTTCGACGGCTACCTGCCGAAGCCGCTGATCCCGAACGATCTGAAAGCAGCGGTCGCCCGGCATGCGCGGCCGCGGGCGGGTGAGTATGCAGGCGAGATGCCGAGCGTGCTCAGCCAGCTCGTGGCCCATCTCGGCGAGGAGACGGTCGCAGGCATGATCCAGGAGTTCCGTGCCGTGGCGCCGAGGCGCGTCACGGCGGCGAGCAGCGCCATGTCGGCGGGCGACATCGGCGCGGTCCGCGTCGCCGTGCATCAGCTTTCCGGCGCCGCGGCGTATCTCGGCCTCGCCGAGGTCGTCGGCATCGCCCGCTCGATCGAGGCGGCCTGCGAGGAGGATGACCGCGACGAGGCCGGCCGCGGTGTCGGGCGGCTGCCCGAGGCGATCGCCGCCGCCGAGGCACAGCTGCTTCAGGGCCGCTTCGCCGGCCTTGGAGAGCCGGCGCTGAGAGCCATATAGGTCAAGCATGGCAAGCGGTTTGGTATTACTGATCGAGGATGATCCCTATCAGCAGCGCCTCTATACGAAGGCGCTCGAGAGCGCGGGCTATACGGTCGCATCCGGCGACAAGGGCGAGATGGCGCCGCGGCTCTGCGACCTCAACGGGCCGCGCCTGGTGATTCTCGACATCAACCTTCCGGGCATCAGCGGCATCGAGACCTGCAAGCGCATCCGCCAGCAGTTCTCGATGGGCGTGCCGATCCTGTTCGTCACCAGCACCGACAAGCTCGACGTGATGCGCGAGTGCATCGAGGCCGGAGGCGACGACTTCATGGTCAAGGGATCCAACATCCAGACCTATCTCGAGCGGGTCGGCTACTGGATGAATCGCCGCTGCCTGACGAGGGAGGAGCGCACGTCGGTCTTGAAGAAGGTCGGCTCGCGCCTGCCGACGGGCGACGCGAAGGGTCCCGAGGGTCAGGGCTCCTACAAGCTCGACTGGCAGGCGGTGGCCGGCATGGTCGCCTTCGTCGACGAGGCTCGCGCCGGCGCGCCGCCGGAGCTGGGCAAGCAGGCGAGCGAGAAGTTCGTGCTCCTGGGCTATGCCGCCGGCGTGGTCAACGCGCTCGCCAACTCCAACCTCGACGTGAAGGTGGCCTTCGCGTCCTATCTCCGCGCCCTGCTCGAGGAGACCAAGCTCCTGGCGCCGAAGGAGATCGAGGTCTCGGTCGGCAAGTGGCACACGATGTATCGGATCGCCGCCTTCGCCGAGGCCTGCCGCAAGGGCGAGGAGGACTTCGGCCGCCGCCTGCAGGGCACGCCCGATTCCCGGCCGACGCCGCTCTCAGCCCTGCTCTCGCCGACGTGATCTGAGCGCCATCTTCCTGAAAACAAAGCGCCCCGGTCGACGGATCGACCGGGGCGAGAGGAGGATAGATCAATGCGCGCTTCGAAGACTGCCACGATAAGTGTTCATTTACCATATCTTTTTTACTGACCGTTTATTTTGTGCCCCGCTCCTTCCGGGTCAGCGGGATGGCCAGCAGCATCGCGACCCCGAAGGCCACGGCAACCGTCAGGAAACCGTCCTGGAAAGCCATCCAGTTGGCCTTCGCCAGGATGATCCGGCCGAGATAGTCGAGGTGGGCCGCCGCGGTCTCGATGCCGACGAGGCCGCCCTTGGCGAGCAGCGCGTCGAGCCGGCCGAGCAGCGCCTGGGTCGTCTGGTTGTCCCAGGTCTGGGTCTGGGTCAGCTGGGTCGCGTGGCTCGCGGTCCGCTGCTCGACGATCACCGCCAGCAGGTTCACGCCCACCGCGGCGCCGACCATGCGGGTGAAGTTCAACGTGCCGGCGCCGTAGGGAACCAGGTCGGGCCTCAGCGACTGCAGCGAGCCGATCGAGAGCGACGGGAAGACGAAGCCGAGGCCGATGCGCCCCAAGGTCAGCCAGAGCGCCAGCGTCCAGAAGTCGGTGTCGAAGTCCGCCTTGGCGAACTCGAAGGTGCTGATCGCGAAGGCCAGGAGGCCGAACAGGATCGGCCAGCCGGGCCGCACCAGCGTCACCAGCCGGCCGGCGATCGGGAAGATCACGAGCTGGGCCAGACCCGCCGGCAGCAGCATCAGGCCGGCCTTGACCGCGGTGAAGCCGCAGACGGTCTGCGCGAAGATCGGCAGCAGATAGGTCGAGCCGAAGAAGCCGGCGCCGAACACCAGCGACACGATCGCCGACGCGGCATAGGTGCGGCTGGTGAAGAGCTCGAGGTTGACCAGCGGCGTCCGCGAATGGAGCTCGCGCGTGACGAAGGCGAGTGCCGCGGCGCCGGCGACCAGCAGCGACCCGGTGACGTAGACCGACTCCCATCCGAGCCGCTGGCCGTTCGAGAGCCCGTTCAGGAGCCCGCCGACCGTCGTCACCATCAGCAGCAGGCTCTGCCAGTTGAGCTTGGCGCGGATCGCGTTCGGGTCGCGGGCGGGCACGAACTGGAGCGCCAGCGCGGTCGCGATCAGCGGCAGCGGCAAGGTCGCGGTGAAGACGTAGCGCCAGCCGAGATTGTCGACGATGAAGCCGCCGATCGTGGGCCCAATCGCCGGACCGATCACCACGCCCATGCCGAACAGGCCCATGGCGACGCCGCGCTCGTGCGGCTTGAACGTCATGAAGGTGACGCTCATCGCCATCGGCTGCAGCAGGCCGGCACAGGCCCCCTGGATGACGCGCGCGATCACGACGACCTCGTAGGTCGGCGCCACCTCGCCCAGCACCGAAGCGGCAGTGAACACCAGCATCGCTCCGATGAAGCTGCTGCGCGCCCCGAAATTGTTGAGGAACCACGCGTTCAGCAGCATCGACACGGTCATCGCAGAGAGAAAGCCCGACGACATCCAGTGCGCGCGGTCCTGGCCGATGCCGAAGGCGCCCATGACGTCGGGGATCGCGATGTTGGCCATCGTCGACGACATGACGGTGCCGAGCAGGCCCATCATCACCGTGAACATCGTGATCCAGCGGAAGAGGCCGGCCGGCGCCGCGGTTGGCGTCGCGGGTTGGACGGCAGCGGTCATCTCAGGTCGACGTAGACCTCGACCATCATGCCGGGCCGAAGCCGCCCGTCGCGCTGCTGGATCGCGATCCGGACCGGCAGGCGCTGCGTCACCTTGGTGAAGTTGCCGGTCGGGTTCGGCGTCGGCAGCAGCGCGAACTCGCTGGTCGCGGCATGGCCGATTCGCTCGATCTTGCCGTCGAACTTGTCGTCCGGATAGGCGTCGACCGTGACGTGGACGACCTGGCCGACCGAGAGGCGGCGGATGTCGGTCTCGCGGAAACGCGCTTCGATCCAGATCTTCTGCGGATCGTGCATCAGCGCCACGCGCTGGCCGGCGGAGGCGTATTCGCCGGCGCCGACGAAGGTACGGCTGACGACGCCGTCGATGGGGCTCACCACCTGGCGGCGGTCGATCTCGGCCTTCTGGCTGTCGATCCGGGCCAGGATCTCCTGCCGCTTGGCGACCAGCGTCGCCCGCTCTGACTTCAGCACCTCGATCCGTTGCCGTTCCGCCCTGGCCTCGGCGAGCTGGCCTTCGGCGGTCTTCACCTGCGCGCTGCTGCGCGCCATCTCCTGCTGCTGCTTGAGGTAGTCGGCCCGCGTGCGGTCGACGCGACTCGCGGTGATCGCGGCACCGCCCTGGAGCGCCTGCGAACGCTGGAACTCGGATTCGGCGAAACGGAACTCCTGGCCCGTGGCCTCGCGGCCGGCGCGGGCCTCGGCCAGGCGCGACTCGGACGACGCAACGCGGGTCGCGGTCGCCCTGTCGGCCAGCGCGATCTCGGAGTCGATACGGTCGAGAGCGGTGTCGGCGCTCACCATCTCCGCCTCGAGCTCGGCGAGCTTGAGGCGGGCGAGGTTCGCATCGACGACGGCGATGATCTGCCCGGACGTCACGCGGTCGCCTTCCTCGATGGGCCGCGAGAGGATCAGGCCGTCGACGCGGCTCGCCACCGTGATCATGTCGGCGACGATGCGCGCATCGGTCTCGTGCACGTAGAGCAGCGTCGTCCGCGCCCAGTTGGCGGCCCACAGGAAGATGCCGCCGGCGACGACCGCCAGGATGACCAGGCGGGCGAACGGACGTCGGCGGGCACTCGGCGCGGAAATCGGCGGTGCGGGGTTGGTCGTCCGCGGGCCGGAACCCGGGGAGCTGTCGGCACTCATGAACGGCGTCTGGGCGGCTTCAAAGGGAGGTTACGCGCCATTAGAGACCCCTCGCCGGGGCTTGGCAACAATTCCGCAACGTCAGGGGGAATTCAGCGCGGTGGGTCGAAAGTGCCGTGCTCGGCCGGAATGTTGATCTCGATCGCCTCCAGGTCGTCGGAGCGGCCGACGACGTTGTGCGGCACGCCGGTCGGCTGGCTGATGCACGAGCCGGCCTCGACCGTCACAGGCTCGGCCATCCCCTCGTAGGCGAACCTGACCCAGCCGCGGATGACGAAGACGATGTGTGCATCCATGTCGTGCCAGTGCCAGCCGGTCTCCTGGTCGAAGGGCGCGATGGCGCGTGTGTGCTTCATCAGCACGCGGCCTCTTGTCGCTTCGGCGATGCCGAGATCGCGGTACTCGGTGGTGGCCTTGCCGGCCTCGCGCTTGAACGGCCGGTCCTTCATCGTGACCAGCGAGTAGGCGGAGATGGCGTCGGCGAGACCGCGAGGCCCGGTGTAGCGCGCTTGGGCAGTCATGAAGGAAACCTCGTCGCTGGGGCGAGGAGCAGCCTAACAGAAGAAAGGCGGCCCTGAAGGACCGCCTTTCCGAAGCCGAAAGGACGCCGAGAGCTAGTACGGGCAAGCCGTGGTCACGCCCGCGCGCGGCACGTCCCATGGATTGCAGGGCCGCGGGGTGACGACAGTCGTCGCCGAATAGGCCGGCGCCGGCACATAGGCGACGCTCGGGTTGGCATAGGTGGTCGTCGTCGTGGTGCCGCCCGGCGACACCGTGGTGTAGGTGGTCGTGGTCTGCGCCGGAGCCGGGACCGGCATATAGGCTGGCGACGAATAGTAGGTGGTGGTGCTGGTGAACGCCCGTGCGTTGTTGAAGGCGCGCGCATCGAGCGTGTCCTGGCGCGGGTCGTCGCCTTCGCCCTGGGCGAGGGCCGGGGCCGCGCCGAACGCGGTCGCGGCGATCACGGCGCCGAGCGCCAGGGCCAACGTGGACTTCCGCACGAAGGTGGTACGCATGGGGATCTCTCCTCCAACCATTGTCTGCTGTGGGTGATGTGGGTTCTCGGCCGCGCCTTTCAGCCGGCGGCACGGAATGGTCACCGGCGCGAGAAAGGCGAGACGAAGAGGGCGGCCCTCTCGGACCGCCCTCTCTCGACCGGCGATGATCTGCGCGCCGCTAACGCGTCGTGTAGATCGTCGTGGTCGAACCCGGCGCGACGTAATAGGTGCCGCTCGGCGCCACGTAGGTGGTGCTCGGCGCCGGCACCACCGGCGTCACATAGGTCGTCGTGGTGGTCGTGCTGCCGGGCGGCACATAGGCGGTGCTCGGCGGGACGACCTGCGGGACGAAGCTCGGGTCCGGCGTCGCCGGAGGCGGCACGTAAGGCCCCGGCCTCACATAGACGCCGACACCGCCGAGCCCCGTTGGCGGAGCCGTATACGTGTAGGTCGTCGTGCCAGGGTACGTGGTGGTGTAGCTGTAGGTGGAGTAGCTGTCGGTCTGCGCCAGCGCCGGCGCCGCAGCGAAGGCCGTCGTGGCGAGCAGCGCACCGAGAGCCACGGCAAGGGTGCGTCTACGCATGGGAGGATCTCCTTCCTTGTCGACTTGGCTCATGTAAACACTGAACCGGCCGCCCGCACCGGGTCGCCCAGAAAGGTCACACCGCCCCGGAAACGCGAAGGGCGGCCCGATGGCCGCCCTTCTTTCCGTCTAGCCGCTGAAGTACAGGCTCCAGCCCGGCCGCGGGGGCGGGTAGTAGTAGGCCGGCGGCGGGTAATAGACGACCGGCGGACGCGGCCGATAGTAGTAGTGCCGGTAGTAGCGACGATCGCGCCAGTACGGACGATCGCGGCCGCGCCAGTAGGGATCCGCCTGGACGCGGGCGAACGCCGGATCGCTGTCGGCCCGGGCCGGCGCCGCCGTGCCCACCGCCGATACGGCGACGATGCCGCCGAGAGCCAAGCCAAGAAGCAGTTTGCGCATCAGGGGACCTCACGTGTTTGAAGGCCCCTCGAACATGGCATCGGATCGAGGCATGACGAGGGCAACGATGAGGCGTCACAGGTTTGTCACCCGATACCGCGCATCTCCGCGTGCATCGTCCGGCGCCTTGCTGCCGAAGACCGGCGAAGTCGAAACGCGCCTTCAGCGACGCGCGACGAACTCCCGGTCGAGCTTCGCCAGCAGCCACGAATCGGTGAAGTCGCCGACCGTCGCCGCGGCACCGCTGGCGCGCAGCGCCGCATCGTCGAGCCCTGTCAGCATGCCGATGGTCTCGATGCCGGCCGCATGCGCAGCCGCGACGCCCGAGCGCGAGTCCTCGAACGCGAGCGCTTGAGACGCCAGGGCGCCGAGCCGATCGAGCGCGGTGAGATAGGGAAGCGGGTCGGGCTTGCCGCGAGCGAGCTCGTCGCCGAGCACAAGCACCGGGAAGCGCTCGCGAAGGCCGAGCGCGCCCAGCATCATCTCGGCGTTGGCGCGCGGCGCATTGGTGACCACCGCGCACTTGACCTCGCCCCGGGCTGCCCATGCGAGGAGGTCGAGGAGGCCGGGAAGCGGATGCATCGCGCCGGCAAGCGAGCGGAACAGGGACTCCTTCTCGTCGGCCAGCGCGCGATGGCGCGCGACCGGCTCGCCGGGAAACAGCCACGCCATGATCGCCTCGTTGGCAGCGCCCATGATGCGCGACTTGTAGTCGTCGTGCGTAACCGTCCGCCCCATCGGCGCCAGCAGGTCCTGATAGGCGCGAAGGTGGAGCGCGTCGGTGTCGGTCAGCGTGCCGTCGAGATCGAACAGCAGCGTGTCGCGGAGGCGGGTCATCGGGCGCTCATGTCGCAGGCGCCGGATCGCCTCTGACGTCTAAGTATTTGAGAAAGCTGGCGGACCCGACACGATTCGAACGTGCGACCTTTGCCTTCGGAGGGCAACGCTCTATCCAGCTGAGCTACGGGTCCTAACCGGGCGGGAACCTACCGCAGAGCTTCTCCGCGCGCAACGCAGGCGCCCGAAGCGATTCGGCGCGGTCGATCTCGGCGGCCGAGGGGACTGGGCGGGCCGGGTTGGCCATGAAGGCCACGATGTCGTCGATCGGCTCGCGGCCGGCGAGATCGCGGGTCAGCATGTGGTGGCCCTCGGGATAGAGCACGATGCGCCAGCCGCCCTCGGGGGCGGCTGGCAGGCTCCGGATCATCTGGCAGGTCGGCCGCTTCGGCACGACGTCGTCGGCATCACCGTAGAGGATGATCGCCGGCCCGGTGAGATTCGGCGCCGCCGCGAGCCCCTCGTCCATCAGCCGCACCAGGCCCAGGATCGCATCCACCCGCGTCTCCTTGATGATCAGCGGATCGGCGGAGAGACGGCGCAGCATCGCGTTGTTGTCCGACGGCTGGATCGGCAGGCCGGCGCCGGAGAGCGGCCACCAGGGGATCGTGTTGGAGAACAGCCAGAGGGGCCCCGTCTGCCAGAGCGGCATCGTGGACGCACCCCAGACCGCCGGCGCGATCAGCACCACGCCGTCGACGCTCGGCTTCGACGCCTGCGCATGCGCGGCGAGCACGACCGCACCGCCCATGCTCTCGCCGATCGCGAAGACCGGGAGGCCCGGATGGCGCGCGCGGACGAGCGCGACCGCCGTCCGGTAGTCGTCGATCATCGCGGCGCTGCCGTGCCAGTACTTGCGCGCGCTGGTCGCGCCGAATCCCCGCTGGTCGTAGGCGTAGACGGCGACGCCGCGCTCGGCGAGCTCGCTTCCGACTTCGGAGAAGGCCATCCGGTAGTCGTTGAAGCCGTGAAGCGCCACGGCGGCGGCCCAGGGCTTACCCGACGCCGGCTGCCACAGGCGAAGCGGCAGCTCGGTGCCATCGGCCGCGACGATGCGATGATCTTCGAGCTTCGGCTCGCCTCTTAGGCCCGCCGGCGGGGCGACGACGACCGGCGCGCAGGCCGCAAGCAGCAGCGCCAGAAGGAACGCCGCGCGCGTCAGTCGGCGGCGTCCGGCTTGCGGGTGAGCTGAAGGAAGATGTCCTCCAGATCGGACTCGACCGTGCTCAGGTCGTGGATGGTAAGCCCGTCCTCCGCCGCTGCCGCGAGGATGCGCGCGACCGGCGTCTGGCTCGGGCGGTAGTGGACCGCGATCCGGCGCGGGCTCGCCAGGGTCGCGCCGAGGCGGAGCAGCGCCGGCGGCACCGAAGCAAGGTCGCGCTCCATCATCAGCTCGACCGTCTTGGTGTCGAGACGCGAGATCAGCGCCGCGGTCGTGTCGTTCGCGACCAGCTTGCCGTGGTTGATGATCGCGATCTGGTCGCAGAGCTCCTCCGCCTCCTCCAGGTAGTGCGTGGTGAGCAGGATGGTCACGCCTTCCTGGTTCAGCCGACGTACATAGGTCCAGAGCTGGCGGCGGAGTTCCACGTCGACGCCTGCGGTCGGCTCGTCCAGGACGAGCACCGGCGGCGCATGCACCATCGCCTTGGCGACCAGGAGCCGCCGGCGCATGCCGCCGGACATGGCGCGCGCGTAGGAGTCGGCCTGCGGCGTCAGGCCCACCGCCTCCAGGATCTCGGCGGTGCGCCGCTCCGATTTCGGCACGCCGTAGAGCCCGGCATGGAGATCGAGAAGCTGGCGCGGCGTGAAGAAGGGATCGAGGTTGAGCTCCTGCGGCACGATGCCGATGGCGCCGCGGGCCCGCCTCGGGTCCTTGTCGATGTCGATGCCCCAGACTTCGGCATGGCCCGAGGTCTTGAGCACCAGGCCGGCGAGGATGTTGATCAGGGTCGACTTGCCGGCGCCGTTGGGACCGAGCAGCCCGAACAGGCTGCCGCGCGGTATCGCCAGGTCGACGCCCTGGAGCGCCTGCTTCGGCCCGCGCTTGCCGGAAGCCGGGTAGGTCTTGGTGAGGCCGGAGACGGCGACGGCGTGCTGAGGTACGGACATTCGGGCAAGAGCTTCGCAGGGTTGCCTGGGGCGCGCCTTCGGCTATCATCCGCCGCCGCCCCGGTCAAACGGTCGCCGGGCTCACCAAGGGTCGAACATGCAGCCGCTCGAAACCATCGCCGTCGAGGAACCGGTCGTCGCCTGCGACGGCGGCAACGGTCCGCTCGGCCATCCCCGCGTGTTCCTCAACATGGGCGACAAGCGCGCGATCGACTGCCCCTATTGCGGCCGGCACTACGTGCTGAAGGAAGGCGCGGTCGCTCACGCCGCGCACTGACGTTTTGGCCGATTCGCATCTCTATCTGGTCGACGGCTCCGGGTTCATCTTCCGGGCTTTCCATGCGCTGCCGCCGCTGAACGCGCCGGACGGCACGCCGTCGAACGCGGTCTTCGGCTTCTGCCAGATGCTGTCCAGGCTCACACAGGACGTGCACGCCCAGCACCTGGCGGTGATCTTCGATGCCGGCCGCAAGAGCTTCCGCAACGACTTCTATGCCGACTACAAGGCGCACCGACCGGAGCCGCCGCCGGAGCTGATCCCGCAATTCGCGCTGATCCGGGACGCGACCCGCGCCTTCAACCTGCCCTCGATCGAACTCGCCGGCTACGAGGCCGACGACCTGATCGCCGCCTATGCGAAGGCGGCCGTCGCCGCCGGCCACAAGGTCACCATCGTCTCCTCCGACAAGGACCTGATGCAGCTGGTCGGCGATCGCGTCGAGATGTACGACCCGATAAAGCTGAAGCGCATCGGCCGCGACGAGGTCGTCGAGAAGTTTGGCGTGCAGCCGGAGAAGGTGGTCGACGTCCAGGCGCTGACCGGCGATCCGACCGACAACGTGCCGGGGGTGCCCGGCATCGGCGTCAAGACCGCCTCCCAGCTGATCACCGAGTACGGCGACCTCGACACGCTTCTGGCGCGTGCCGGCGAGATCAAGCAGCCGAAGCGGCGCGAGACGCTGATCGAGAACAAGGAGAAGGCGCTGATCTCGCGCCGCCTGGTCCAGCTCGATGCCGACGCGCCGCTGCCCGAACCGATCGACGGCTTCACGGTCAAGGCGCCGGAGCGCAAGGTGCTCCGCGAATTCTTCGTGCGCATGGGCTTCACCCGGCTGATCGCCAAGCTCGACGGCGCGCCGGACGCGGGCAGGCCGGCGGCCAGCGCGCCGGCGGCCTCGGCCTCCATCGCCGCGCCCGGCAAGCCGGAGCTCAAATACGAACTGGTGCAGTCGCTCGACCGCCTGAATCACTGGGTCGCCCGTGCGACCGAGGCCGGCGTCGTCTCGATCGATGTCGAGACGACAGAGCTGGTACCGACCCAGGCCGAGCTCGTCGGCATCGCGCTCGCGCTCAAGCCCGGCGATGCCTGCTACCTGCCGCTCGGCCACCGCACGGCCGGCGGCGACCTGCTCGCCGAGAGGCCGCCCCAGATTCCGATCCCGGATGCGATCGCGGCGCTCAAGCCGATGCTGGAGAGTCCGGCGGTCCTCAAGATCGGCCACGACATCAAGATCGACGCGCTGGTGATGCAGCGCTACGGCGTCGCGTTGACCGCGATCGACGACACGCGGCTGATCTCCTTCGTGCTCGACGCCGGCTCGCACGGGCACTCGACCGACGAGCTGTCGGTCCGCCATCTCGAGCACAAGACGATCGCCACCGACGAGGTCACCGGCACCGGCAAGACCCGCCTCGCCTTCGCCGAGGTCGCGCTCGACAAGGCGCTGACCTACGCCGCCGAGGACGCCGACGTCACCTGGCGGCTGCATTGCGCGCTGAAGCCGCGGCTGATCCAGGACCACGTGACCACTGTCTACGAGACCATGGACCGGCCGCTGGTGCCGGTGTTGGCGGCGATGGAGACGGCCGGGATCAAGGTCGATCCGGATGCGCTGCGCCTTCTCAGCCAGGAGTTCGGGCGCACGATGGCGACGCTCGAAGGCGAGATCCACAAGCACGCCGGCCGGGAGTTCAACGTCGGATCGCCCAAGCAGCTGGGCGAGATCCTGTTCGACGAGCTGAAGCTTCCCGGCGGCAAGAAGGGCAAGACCGGCGCCTATTCGACGCATTCCGACATTCTCGAGGAGCTCGCCGACCAGCATCCGCTGCCGCAGAAGATCCTCGACTGGCGGCGCGTGCAGAAGCTGAAGTCGACCTATGCCGACACGTTGATCGACCAGATCAACCCGGATACCGGGCGCATCCACACGTCATACGACATGGCGGGCGCGGCGACCGGGCGGCTGTCGTCGAACGATCCGAACCTTCAGAACATCCCGGTCCGCTCCGAGGAGGGCCGGCGGATTCGCGCCGCCTTCATCGCCGAGAAGGGACACAAGCTTCTGTCGGTCGACTATTCGCAGATCGAACTCAGGCTGGTCGCCGAGATGGCCGAGGTCGAACCGCTGAAACAGGCGTTCCGCGAGGGCATCGACATCCATGCGCTGACCGCGTCCCAGGTGTTCGGCGTGCCGCTGGCGAAGATGGATCCGCTGACCCGCCGCAACGCCAAGGCGATCAACTTCGGCATCATCTACGGCATGTCGGCCTTCGGCCTCGCCAAGCAGATCGGCGTCCCGCAGGGAGAGGCCTCGGCCTTCATCAAGGCCTATTTCGAGCGCTATCCCGGCATCCGCGCCTACATGGACAAGGCCAAGGAGACGGCGCGCAAGCTGGGCTACGTGACGACGCTGTTCGGCCGGCGCTGCCATGTGAAGACGATCGCCGACAAGAACCCGGCGATGCGCAGCTTCGCCGAGCGCCAGGCGATCAACGCGCCGATCCAGGGAACCGCCGCCGACATCATCAAGCGCGCGATGATCCGCGTGCTGCCGGCGCTGAAGGCCGAGGGCCTGAAGGCCCGCATGCTGCTGCAGGTTCACGACGAGCTTTTGTTCGAGGTTCCCGACGCCGAGGTCGAGGCGACCAAGGCCTTGGTCCGCAAGGTGATGGAAGGGGCCTGCGCCCCGGCCGTGACGCTCGGCGTGCCGCTGATCGCGGATGCCGGCGTGGGAACCACTTGGGCCGAGGCGCATTGAACTGTTAGTCGGCCGGAGCGCTTGAAATACCTCGTCTAATCCGGGCGGCTCGCGTCCCCGGCTTCGTCGAGGTCCCCGATGGCAGCTGTCGATACGCAGGAGGCGGTTGGTCTCGACGTTCCGTCGTCGGCCAGCGAGCGGACGGCGTTGCCGCCCAATCTATTCGCGTTCATCCTCAAGACCACCGGGCGCCATCAGGTCTTCCTGTTCATCCTGACGGTCGTCGTCTTCCTGCTCGAGCTGGTGCCGCTCGAGATCCAGCGCCGCGTCGTCAACGACCTGGCCGAGAAGCGCGACTGGAACCTGGTCCTGCTGCTTGCCGCCGCCTATGCCGGCACGGCGCTGTTCCACGGCCTGATCAAGCTCGGCCTCAACGTCTATCGGAGCTGGGTCGGCGAGAGCGCCACCCGCGACCTCAGGCGACGCGCGCACTCGCTGTGCGGCACACCGGTCGGCAAGGAGGCGCTGCCCGAGGAGAGCGGCGTCCAGGTCTCGATGGTGGTGGCGGAGGTCGAGCCGATCGGCGGATTCGTCGGCGCCTCGGTTTCCGAGCCGCTGCTGCAGCTCGGCATCCTCGTTACCGTCGTCGGCTACATGGTTTATCTCGAGCCGTGGCTCGGTGCGGTCACCTTCGCGATCTTCCTGCCGCATGTCTTCGTCGTTCCGCTGATCCAGCGCGTGATCAACCGCCGCACGCATAAGCGGGTGGAGGTGCTGCGCGAGGTCAGCGCCGGCATCGTCGCCGCCGGCACCAAGGACGGCGAGCTGGCGCGCAACGGGCGCGGGCTGATCCAGAAGGTGTTCCTGCTGAACATGGGCATCTTCAAGCTGAAGTTCTCGATGAGCTTCATCATGAACCTGACCCACCACCTGCAGATCGCCGCGGCCTTGCTGCTCGGCGGCTGGCTGGTGATCGACGGCAAGGTCGAGGTAGGCACCGTCGTCGCCTTCATCTCCTCGATCGGGCGCCTCAACGATCCGTGGCGGGACCTCGTCAACTACTTCCGCGACCTCTCGACGACCCGGGTCAAGTACCGGCTGGTCGCTGATGCGGTCGAGACGCTCTGCACCGGCCGGCGCGCCCGGGAATAGGTCAGCCGCCGAACACGACGCCGTGCATGATCCGGCCTGGAGCCAGCGTGAACGCCCCGGCGATGACGAGCGCGCCGGCGAACAGCGAGACCATCGCGATCCTGTGGCGACGGACCTTGTGGCGATGCGCGGCGAGCGCCGCCAATGGCACGAGTACAAGGACGACGGCCGACAGGATGTGAATCGCACTCATCTCGCCGCCATTCGCGATCCCGCGGATCGAGAACGAGCTGCCCGCGATCAGCAGCATCAGGCCGACCCAGGCATAGCCGAGCACCCGGTGCGGCATCGTGCCCTTCGGACCCGCGAACTGGATCAGCCCGAGCACGAAGGCGGCCATCGCCGCGAAAGCATGGACCTGCACGACCGGCGACGCGGCGAGAAGCGGATCGAGCGACATTCCCTTCCTCCGACAGGCCTGTCCGACGGGCAAGTCGCCTCGGACCCAATATTGACGATGACAACATTATTCATATTGACACCGTAAATATTTGTCAAGAAGAAGTGCCCATGACCAGGAGCGCTCCCATCCGCCGGACTTCCCGGACGGCAGGATCACGGAAACGGGCGGAAGGGAATGCCGGCCGCTACCATCACGGCGCATTACGGGAAGCCTTGCTCGAGGCGGCCGAGCGCATCCTTAGGCGTGACGGCATCGGCGGCCTGTCCCTGCGCGCCGCCGCCCGCGAGGCCGGCGTGTCGCATGCGGCACCGAAGAATCACTTCGGCGACGTCGCCGGCCTCATGAGCGAGCTCGCCGCCCGCGGCTTCGAGCGGTTCGCCGCGACGATGGGACGAAGCTTGCAAGCGGAGGACGCGCCCGATCGACGGCTCGCCGCCCTCGGCCGCGGCTACGTCGCGTTCGCACGCGCTCATCCGGACCTGTTCCTGCTGATGTTCCGAAGCGAACGGCTGGATATGAGCCGCCCGGCGCTGCGGACCGCCGCCGCCGGCTCCCTGCGCCTTCTCTCCGAGGCGGTCGGCGCCCGCCGCGGCGAGAAAATGGCGGTCAACCCCACCCTCGCCCAGCTGGCCGAGATCGCGGTGTCCTGGTCGCTGGCGCACGGCTTCTCGATGCTGCTGATTGACAACCGCCTGAGGCCCCTTCTCGCGGAACTGCCGGCGGACAACGGCGCTGACCTGCTCTTCACCGCGATGCTCGACGGACTGCGCAGCCGGCGCCGCGGCGGCTAGGAATCAGTCGGCCGCGGCGATGCGACCAGACTCCCATTCGCTCATGAAGGTGGCGAACCTGTCGGCGGCAAGCGGCCGCGACAGCAGGAAGCCCTGGGCGGAATCGCAGCGCTTGCCGGCGAGGAACGCCAGCTGCGCCTCGGTCTCGACGCCTTCGGCCACGACCTTGAGGTTGAGGCTGTGCGCCATCGAGAGGATCGCCTGCACGATGGTGGCGTCGTCGGCGTTCTTCGTCACGTCGTTGATGAAGCAGCGGTCGATCTTGAGCGTCTGGATCGGCATCCGCTTGAGCCGGTTGAGCGATGAGTAGCCGGTGCCGAAGTCGTCGATCGCAAGCTCGATGCCGAGCTCGCGGAGCTGCGTCAGGGTCGAGATCGCCTGCTCGGCATCGTGCATGACGACGCTCTCGGTCAGCTCGAACTCGAGCTGGTCGCCCTTGACGTCGGCCTCGTGGAGGATCGCCTTCACGGTGTCGAGGAAGTCGGGGCGGCGGAACTGCAGGAACGACAGGTTGACCGCTATCCGCGGCACCAGGTGACCGGCGGCCTGCCAGACCAGGATCTGGCGACAGACCTCGCGCAGGACCCACTGGCCGATGCCGACGATGAGGCCCGAGGCTTCGGCGACCGGGATGAAGATGCCGGGCGATACCGGCCCCAGCTCCGGATCGGTCCAGCGGATAAGCGCCTCGGCCCCGATCAACCCGCGCGAGGAGATGTCGATCTGGGGCTGGTAGTGGACCTCGAACTCGCCCTTCTCCAGCGCGCGGCGGAGCCTAGTCTCGAGCTTCAGCCGTTCCAGCGCCCGCGTCTCCATGCCGCCGTCGAAGAAGCGGAAGGCCGCGGAGCGCTGCTCCTTGGCGTGACGCATCGCGGTCGCGGCGTTGCGAGTGAGAGTCTCGACGTCGGTGCCGTCACCGGGATAAAGCGCGGCACCGACCGAGGCACCGACCACGAGCTCGCCGCTCTCCAGCCTGAACGGCTCGGCGACCGAGCGCAGCAGTCGCTCGGGCAGGATCTCGATCGGCTCGTCGTCGCGGAAGTCCTCGACGATCATGGCGAACTCGTCGCCGCCGAGCCTGGCCACCGTGTCGCCGTGGCGGACCACGCCGAGCAGGCGGCGGGCCAGCTCCTTCAGCAGCTCGTCGCCGGCGCGATGGCCGAGGCTGTCGTTGACGAACTTGAACTGGTTCACATTGACCGAGAGCAGCGCCAGCTTGTTGCCCGAGAGCCGGCAGCGTTCGATCGCCTGGGCCAGGCGCGCCTGGAACAGCCATCGGTTCGGAAGCTGGGTCAGCGCGTCGTAGTTGGCCTGGTGGCGGATGCGCTCCTCGTCCTGCTTGCGCCGAGTGATGTCGCTGAACACGCCGACGAAGTTGACGATGTCGCCGGCGGAGTCGCGAACCGCGGCGAAGTTGAGCCACTCGACATAGAGCTCGCCGTTCTTGCGGCGGTTCCAGACTTCGCCCTGCCAATGGCCGGTGGTCGAGAGCATCGCCGCCATCGCCTCGTAGAAGCCGGGCTCATGGCGGCCGGAGGAGAGGATGCGCGGCGTCTGGCCGACGACGTCCTCCTCGCGGAAGCCGGTGATGATTGTGAAGGCGTGGTTGACCTTCTGGATGCGTTGATTGGCGTCGGTGACGATGATCGCCTCGCCCGCCGTCTCGAACACGGTCGAGGCGAGCCTGAGCTGCTCTTCGACGGAGCGGCGCTCGGTCAGGTCGCGCGCGACCGCCTGGGCGCGGTCGCCGACCGGCATCAGGGTCCATGAGAGGGAGCGATAGCCGCCGTCCTTGATCCGGCAGCGCGCGGCGAAATCGACCATCGGGAGGCCCTGGCCGAGCTTGGTGAACTCGACCGTCCCGGCAAGTGCGTCCTCCGGATGGAAGAGGTCGAAGAGGGGCCGCCCGACCAGCTCTGTCTCGCCGTATCCCAGCACGCGCTCGAAGGCGGAATTGACCCGCTCGATCCGCCCGTCGCGGCCGGCGATGCAAAGCATGTCGTTGGCGAGGTGGAACACCCGGTCGCGCTGTTCCTCGGCGCGCTTGCGGGAGGTGATGTCGGTCACCTTGCCTTCGAAGTAGACGAGCCAGCCCTGCCGGTCCCTCACCGCATGCGCGCTTTCCGAGACCCAGATGACCGTACCGTCGCGGCGCAGGATCTGGCTCTCGAAGTGCTCGACCTTGCCGTTGGCGGCGACCGCTTCCATGAACTCGCGGCGCCTGTGCTCGACGACGTAGAGACCGGCGCCGACGTTGAGATCGGCTGCCGTCATCTCGTCGGCGGAGTCGAACCCCAGCAGGCGTGCGAAGGCGACGTTGGCCCGGAGCACGCGGCCGTCGGCCGTGGTCTGGTAGAGCCCGTCGTCGGAGTGCTCGAACAGCGATCGATAGCTTGATTCCTCGTTGTCGAGGTTGCGGACCGCCTCGCTGGTCCTTTGCCAGTGACCCGGCAGGAAAGAAAACGCCACGACGATCAGCGCCACCGCGCCGAGCTCGACCGCGAGCGGCTCGATCCATCCCGTGAACAGCGCCCTGAGTTCGTCGACCGATATCGCGGTCAGCAGCAGCGCCGCGACCAGCACGAGCACCAGCGGCGTGCGGATCCGAGGGAGGTCGCGGGCGAAGTGGAGGCCGATGATGGCAATGGCGGCGATCGCCAGCCAACCGGCAGCGATTCCGACATTCATCCACAGGCTTCCCAACCCCATCGGCACTCCCGGCTCGCCCGGGCGGGGCGAGGATTGCGTCAGTGCGACTATGTAAAGGGAAGGTTGAAGAATGGTTAACGCGGCCTCTGGTAACGGAAGCCTTCTTCCGCCCCACGTGTTGGCCGTAGGTCGCGGCGAAGCGCTGTCATTCGTCCGCCATCCCCGGCCCAGGATTTGGAGACCGACGATGGCCAAGAACGGCAAGGATACGCTCGCGCGCCGGATCGAGGCCGAGATGGCCGACCGCTTCGACGAGGAGCTGGAGATGGAAATCGACGATGCGCGGCTGGAGAAGCCGCTAGACGAGTCCGAGGTCGAGCGCGACGGCTTCGGGATGGATCGCCGCTTCTACTTCAAGGAGCTGTCTCGTCTGCAGACCGAGCTGGTAAAGCTCCAGGACTGGGTAGTCGCGACCAGGCAGAAGGTGGTCGTGATCTTCGAAGGGCGAGACGCCGCCGGCAAGGGCGGGGTGATCAAGCGGATCACCCAGCGACTGAGCCCGCGCGTCTGCCGCGTCGCAGCGCTGCCGGCGCCGAGCGAGCGCGAGCGCAGCCAGTGGTACTTCGAGCGCTATGTCGCGCATCTGCCGGCCGGCGGCGAGATCGTGCTGTTCGATCGAAGCTGGTACGACCGCGCCGGCGTCGAGCGGGTGATGGGCTTCTGCACCGAAGCCGAGGTCGACGAGTTCTTCCGGACCGTGCCCGAGTTCGAGAAGATGCTGATCCGCTCCGACAGGAAGCTGAGCCCGATGGACCTGGAGTCGCGGTGGTGCTGGGAGCGCTATACCCGCGCCAAGGAGGAGATGCTCCAGCGCACCCACATTCCCGAGGCGCCGTGGTACGTGGTCGAGGCGGTCGACAAGAAGAAGGCGCGGCTCAACTGCATCCGCCACCTGCTCGAGCAGATTCCTTACCAGGACGTGCGGCGCGAACCGGTGCGTCTGCCCGGGCGCGAGCGCGCGCCCGACTATGCACGTCGACCGATCCCGAAGGAGATGTACGTGGCGGACCGGTACTGATCCGGTCCGCCGGCATCACCTCATCGTCGGGATGTTGAAATCGGCACCGGCGCGGATGCCGGTCGGCCAGCGCTGGGTCATGGTCTTCAGCCGCGTGAAGAAGCGCACGCCCTCAGGCCCATGCATGTGGTGATCGCCGAACAGCGAGCGCTTCCAGCCGCCGAAGGAGTGGAAGGCAAGCGGAACCGGGATCGGCACGTTGACGCCGACCATGCCGATCTTCACCGAATTGCAGAAGTCGCGCGCCGCGTCGCCGTCGCGGGTGAAGATCGCGGCACCGTTGCCGAACTCGTGGCGGTTCACGAGATCGACCGCGGTCTTGTAGTCGGGCGAGCGCACGACAGACAGCACCGGACCGAAGATCTCCTCCTTGTAGATCGTCATGTCGGGCTTCACCTGGTCGAACAGCGTGCCCCCGACGAAGAAGCCGTTCTCGTAGCCCTGGAGCTTGATGCCGCGGCCGTCGACCACCAGCTTCGCCCCTTCGCCGACGCCGCGGTCGATGTAGCCCTTCACCTTCTCCATATGCTGGCGGGTGACGACCGGGCCCATCTCGGCTTCCGGATCGGTGCCCGGACCGACCTTGAGGCCGCGCACGCGGGGCACCAGCTTCTCGATCAACCTGTCGCCTACGTCGCCAACCGCGACCGCGACCGACACCGCCATGCAGCGCTCACCGGCCGACCCGTATGCGGCGCCGATCAGCGCGTCGGTCGCCTGGTCGAGATCGGCGTCCGGCATCACCACCATGTGGTTCTTGGCGCCGCCCAGCGCCTGGACGCGCTTACCCGACGCGGTGCCGGTCCGGTAGACGTACTCGGCGATCGGCGTGGAGCCGACGAAGCTCACCGCCTGGATGTCGGGATGGCTAAGGATCGCGTCGACCGCGACCTTGTCGCCATGAACGACGCCGAAGACGCCGTCGGGCAGGCCCGCTTCCTTCAGCATCTCGGCGATCCGTACGCCGAAAGTGGGATCGCGCTCCGACGGCTTCAGGATGAAGCAGTTCCCCGTCGCCAATGCCACCGGGAACATCCACATCGGCACCATGGCCGGGAAGTTGAACGGCGTGATGCCGGCGACCACGCCGAGCGGCTGGCGCACCGACCAGGAATCGATGCCGGTGCCGACCTGCTCGGTGAACTCGCCTTTCAGGAGCTGCGGGATACCGCAGGCGAACTCGACCACCTCGAGCCCGCGGGTGATCGAGCCCTTGGCGTCGGAGATGATCTTGCCGTGCTCGGAGGTGATGATCTTCGCCAGGTCGTCCATGTTCCGCTCGATCAGCTCGCGGAAGGCGAAGAGCACGCGGGCGCGCCGGGCCGGCGGCGCCGCCGCCCAGTCCGGGAAGGCCTTCAGGCCGGCCTGGACCGCGGCATCGACGTCGGAGGGATCGGCGAGCACGACCTCGGCCTGCTGCTCGCCGGTCGCAGGATTGAAGACGTCGCCTCGCCGCTTGCCCGACCCGGCGGTCTTCTTGCCCCCGATCACATGCTCGATCAGCCGCACCATGTTTCCTCGCCCTTCAAGAAACGGTTATATGCGCCGATCAAACCACGGGGCCCGAGCCGTCGTCCATGCAGGAAGCCACACCTAAGATCGCCGTCGTCGGCCTGGGCTATGTCGGCCTGCCGCTCGCCGTTGCGCTGGCCCGCTCGTTCCCGACCGTCGGATACGACATCGACGAGAGCAGGATCGACGAGCTGAAGCGGGGCCATGACCGCACCCGCGAGGTCGACCGCGCGGCGATCGCCACGATCGAGGCCTCGGCCGATCCCAAGGTGCTGGATGGCCGCGACGTCTACATCGTGACCGCGCCGACCCCTGTCGACCACGAGAACCGGCCAGACCTCGCCGCCGTCCGCGGTGCCGCCGAGACGGTCGGCCGCCACGTCGGCAAAGGCGCCGTGGTCGTGTTCGAGAGCACGGTCTATCCCGGCGTGACCGAGGACGTCGCCGGCCCGATCCTGGAGAAGACCTCGGGCCTGAAGGTGGGACGCGACTTTTTCCTCGGATACTCGCCCGAACGCATCAATGTCGGCGATCCGCTGCACGGGCTCTCCAGGATCCCGAAAGTGGTCGCCGGACAGACGCCGGAAGTTGCAGCCCTGCTGGAGCGCATCTACGGCACCGTCGCCGCCAGCATCTTCGTCGCCAAGGACATCCGCACGGCCGAAGCGGCAAAGGTGATCGAGAACGCCCAGCGCGACATCAACATCGCCTTCATCAACGAGGTCTCGATGATCTTCGAGCGCCTCGGGCTCTCGGTGCACGACGTGCTGGAAGCGGCCGGCACCAAGTGGAACTTCCACCGATACACACCGGGGCTGGTCGGCGGGCATTGCATCGGTGTCGACCCCTACTACCTGGCGCATGCAGCGACAGAGAGTGGGCTCGATCCGCAGGTCATCCTCGCCGGGAGGCGCATCAACGACGGCATGGGCGCTTTCTTCGCCGACCGGATCTGGGAAGCACTGGGGTCGCGCCAGGGTGCGCGCGTGCTGGTGCTGGGCCTGACCTTCAAGGAAAACGTGCCCGACCTCCGCAACAGCAAGGTCGTCGACCTGGTGCGCCGGCTGGAGACCCTGGGCGCCGAGGTCTCGGTGCACGACCCGCTCGGCGATCCCGGCGAGGCCGACGAGCACTACGGCCTCGCACTCGCCCGCGACCTCCAGGGCTTCGCCGGTATGGACGCCATCGTGGGCGCCGTCGCACACGACGCCTATCGCGGCTTCGTCGATGCCGACTTCATGCGGCTGCTGACCTCGCGGGGCCTGGTCGCCGACATCAAGGGAATCTGGCGCAGCCGTGTGCTGCCGGGCGGCCTTAGGCGATGGGCGCTTTGAGCCGGCTCTTGAGGAACCGCATCAACCAGCCGAGTCCGGTCACCTTCTCGTAGAGCTGGCTCGCCGCGTCCCAATGGTCGACATGCGAGCGCACCCGGCCGTCCTCGGCGAAGGCGAGGTCGCTCATGCCCTCGATCGTCCAGGTCTCGGGCTTCCCCTTCGGGCGGAAGGTCATCCGCCACTTGAGATAGGCCGCGGTGTCCGAAGCCGTCACGTCGAGGACGTGAAAGCGCGGCTCGTCGGTGGTGAGATACATGTGCCGGTAGACCGCGAGCGAGGCGGAGTGGCCGCGTACTTTGTTGAACGGGTCGACGAAGACCACGTCCTCGGTCCACAGCTTCACGAGATCGGGCAGGGTCTGCGGTGTCAGCGCCTCGAAGGCGCGCGCATAGGCACGGGCCGGCTCCAGCCAACGGTTGCTCACGCTCCGGTCGCCTTCGCCACCAGCGGGAAGTAGAGCCGGTCCGGCAGGCAGCCGAGCAGCTTCAGCATCCAGGCGAAGCGGCGCGGGAAGGCGATCTCGAAGGCCGACCCCTCCAGGCCGCGCGCGATGCGCCCGGCGGCTTCGTCGGCGTCCATCAGGAACGGCATGGCGAAGTCGTTCCTGTCGGTGAGCGGCGTGCGCACGAAGCCCGGGCAGATCACCTGGATCTTCACGCCGTGCTTGTCGAGATCGAACTTGAGCCCCTCGGCGAGCGCGATCAGGCCGGCCTTGCTCGCCGAATAGGCCGCGGCGCGTGGCAGGCCGCGATATCCTGCGACCGAGGCGACGACCGCGATCTGCCCGGCGCGCCGGCGGATCATCTCCGGCATCGCCGCCGCCAGCGTGTTGGATGCTCCGATCAGGTTGACCTCGATCACGCGGCGCACGACCGCCGCATCGAAGTCGGTCGCCGGCGTGCGCGCATCGGTGCCGGCATTGACGACTGCGAGATCGACGGCACCGAGCTCGCGCTCGATTTCGGCGGCGACGCGCAGGGTCGCGCCGGCATCGGTGACGTCGAGCGGAAAGGCGCGGATCGCGCCGCCGCTCTCGTTCGCGAGCCCGGTCAGCGCATCGGATCCGCGCGCCGAGGCGGCGACCCGCCAGCCGTCGCGGACCAGCCTGAGCGCCAGCGCCCGGCCGATGCCGGTCGAGGCGCCGGTGATCCAGGCAAGCTTGCCCGTCACGGTGCGGTCCGCATCGCGTATTCGAAGTTGGCGCCCCAGAGCTCGAAGGTCATGCCGACCCACTCGCCGTCCTCGGTGTAGAGGGGCGTCACCTCGGCCTTCTCGCTGGTGATCGTGTGCGGGATCGCCTTGACCGTGCGGCCGGGGAGATTGAGGGTCACGGGCTCGCCCTTGGCGATCCTGATCGGCTGGAGCACGCCCCAATGCGTCTCGATCCAGGTCGCCGCGTGTCGAAGACGCGGGTTCCAGTAGCTCGATGGCATCGTGTCGGCGGTTCCCGTCTGCCGACCTTCCGGCCCGTCGAGATCGACCTTGCCGCCTGCGGCCCACGCCCGAAGGGCGTACTTGGTTCCGTCGTCGTCGGTCGTCGCCTCGACCGATTGCAGCCGGTCGCGCAACCAGCGTTCCGCCGAGCGGTGGGTGTAGCGGTAGAGCGTGAACGGGCCGAAGGTGACCGCGAGATCGAGGGCGACCTGCACCTGCGTCTCCTCCCCATTCTTCTCGACCGTCACGACATGGCTCCCGATCGGGCGGCCATTGCGCTTGACCTCGAAGTCGAAGCGTCGCGTCTCCGCTTCCGCCCAGCCGGGAAGCAGGACGAGGCACAACGCGAGCGGAACGGCGCGGCTCATACGAGTCATGTACGCAAGCAGAGGCGATCGGATCACTTCGTGCCCAGGCAGGCCCTGAATCCTTCGGCCACGCTCTTGAGCAACGCCGGGTACGCCTCGGCGGTTTCCGGCAAGGTCGCCCCCAGCGCATCGATCCGCCCGAGCTTCGCCGGCGTGCCGTCGCTGACCATCTTGGCGTGGGTGTCGGGGTATTGCGGCTCGGCGAAGACGCAGGCCGCGCCGGCCTCGGTGATCCGGGCCTTGGCCTGGCTCACGCGCCTGGGCGACGGGCGAAGATCCGGGCGCCGGGTGATCGCCCCGGCCGCCGTCAGCCCATAGCGCTTCTCGAAGTACTGGAAGCTGTCGTGCAGCACCAGGAACGGCGAGGCCTTCACCCCGGACATCGTCTTGGCGATCTCCTGGTCGAGCTGCTCCAGGCGCTGGCCGAGCGCCTGGAGGTTCCGGGCATAGGTCTGGGCGCGGCCGGGATCGGCGTCGCTGAGCTCGTCGGCGATCGCCTGGGCGATCGCGCGGGCGTTGTCGGTGTCGAGCCAGATATGCGGGTCGGTGTCGAGCTCCTCGCCCGGATCGGTGCCCAACGGCCGTGGGCTCGCCTTGGGCGCGTCGTCCTCCACCCAGTTGGGCCCGAGCCTCTGCGGCAGCAGCTTGAGCCCGTCGGCGGCCATCAGCTCGACCACCCGCGCGTCCTGCGGCAGGTTCTCGAGCGCCCGGACGACGAAGGTCTCCAGGGACTCCGAGACGAAGACCACGATGGTCGCCGTGTTCATCAGCCGGACCTCGGCGGGGCGGAGGGAGAACGACGACGGCGCGGCGTTCCCGCGGACCAGGAGTTCCGGCCTGCCCACCCCGGCCATCACCGCCGCGGCCAGGGCCTGGACCGGCTTGAGCGTGACGACGACCCGAGGCGGCTCGGCCGCCCGCGCGGCTTCAGCCGCGAAAATCAACGCCAAGAGGAGACAGAACCGCCTCAATTCCCCCTCGCCCGGGCGTGCACCCGCCGCCCTCGATCGCTATATTGTAGCGTATCAGCCCGGTTGGGCGGAGAAGGACATGCCCGATCGCCGATCGGCCGACGATCACGACCACGCCACCTGCATCGAAGACGCCTTGGCCGAGGCCGAGACGATCTGCGCCGAGCGCGGGGCGCGGCTGACCGAGCTCCGCCGGCGGGTCCTGGAGCTGGTCTGGACCAGCCACGAGCCGGTCGGCGCCTACGACATCCTCTCGCGCCTCGGCGGCGACGGAAGACGGGCAGCGCCCCCGACGGTCTACCGGGCGCTCGAGTTCCTGCTGGAGCAAGGTCTGGTCCACCGGATCGAAAGCCTGAACGCCTTCATCGGCTGCGCCAGCCCGAAGGCACCGCATTCCGGGCAATTCCTGCTCTGCACCGCCTGCGGCACCGCGACCGAGATCGCGGATGCCGGCATCCAGGCGGCACTGGTCAAGGCAGCCGGCCTCGCCGGCTTCCGACCGGGGCATGTCACCATCGAGGTCAAGGGCCTCTGCCGGCGCTGCGCCGGCGGGGCGGCGGCCGAGCCGCACGCCCACGCCCACTAGCATCCAAGGACGACGACCATGAGCGAAGCGCCGGAGATCCGGACGACCGAACGCCTGCCGGTGAGCGTGCTGACCGGCTTCTTAGGATCGGGCAAGACCACCCTCTTGAAGCACCTGCTGACCCAGCCGGGCCTCGACAAGGTCGCGGTGATCGTCAACGAGTTCGGCGAGATCGGCCTCGACCACACGCTGATCGAATCCAGCTCCGAGGGTGTGGTGCTGCTGAACTCGGGCTGCCTCTGCTGCACCGTCCGCGGCGACCTGATCGACACGATGCGCAACCTGTTCCTGAAACGCGTGCGGGGCGAGGTGCCGGAGTTCGACCGCGTGGTGATCGAGACCACGGGCCTTGCCGACCCGGCGCCGATCCTGCACACCCTGATGAGCGACCCGCTGGTCGCCGCGCGCTTCCGCCTCGACGGCGTGGTGACGACGGTGGACGCGGTCCACGGCACGAGCCAGCTCGACGCGCAGCCTGAGCCGGTCAAGCAGGCGGCGGTCGCCGACCGCATCGTGCTGACCAAGACCGACATTGCCGAGCCGAAGGCGGTCGAAGCCCTGCTGGAACGGCTCCATCGCCTGAACCCGGCGGCGCCGATCGTGCGCGCGACCCTGGGCCAGATCGACCCGCGCCAGCTGATGGATTGCGGCCTCTACGACCCGAAGACCAAGACCGCCGACGTCGCCAAGTGGCTGAACGAGGAAGCCTACGCCGCCGAGCACGGCCACGATCATCATCACGATCACGACCATCACGACCATGATCATGATCACGATCACGATCATGATCACGCCAAGCTCGACGTGAATCGGCACGACGACCGCATCCGTGCCTTCTGCCTATCCTTCGATCGGCCCTTCGCCTGGGCCGAGATCGCCGAGGCCCTCGACCTCTTCGCCCAGACGCACGGGCCGAACCTGCTGCGGGTGAAGGGCATCCTCAACGTGAACGAGTCCGAGAAACCGATCGTCGTCCACGGCGTCCAGCATCTTTTCCATCCGCCGGCGACCCTCCAGGCCTGGCCGCCGGGCGACGACAAGCGCTCCAGGCTGGTGTTCATCACCCGCGACCTCGACAAGGAGTATGTCGAGAAGGCGCTCGACGCGTTGTTCAAGTCCCAGGCGTCGGCGGCCTGACGCCGGCATGTCGCTCGATCGCGTCCTGCATGCGCTGGCCGGAGGCAAGCCGTACTTCCCGCCCGGCCTGTTCGGCATCCAGAGCTCGGCCGAGCGCTACATCTACATGCAGGCGACCGTGCATCTGCTCACCCAGATCCGCCGCGGCCAGCCGCTCCGCATCCTCGAGATCGGCTCCTGGGTCGGCGCCTCGGCGCTGACCTGGCTGGACGCGCTCGACCGCTACGCCGAAGGCAAGGGCGAGGTCTGGTGCTGCGATCTCTGGGAGCCCTATCTGGAGGTCACGCCGGAGCGCGCGGTCCACGCCTCTGGCGTCCTGCCGGCCGAGGACGTCGGCCTGGCGATGGATGTCGCCGCAAAGGCCGGCGTCGCGGAGGCGCTGTTCGACTACAACGTCGCCCGCGCCGGCGGCAACGGGCGGGTGATCCGGATCAAGGGCGATTCCGGCCGGGTGCTGACCGGCCTCGCCTCGGAGTCCTTCGATCTCGTCTACATCGACGGCGACCACCGCATGGGGGCGGTCCGCCGCGACGTCGCCGAAGCCAAGCGCCTGGTCCGCCGCGGCGGCATCGTCTCCGGCGACGACCTCGAGCACCAGCTGCACGAGGTCGACGGCGACTTCGCCCGCGCCCAGACCACGGCCGACTGGCTGGTCGATCCCAAGTCCGGCCAGGGCTACCACCCCGGCGTCACCGTCGCCGTCGCCGAAGGTTTCGGCCAGGTCTCCGCCTATGGCGGGTACTGGCTGATGCGGCGGGTCGGCGACGCGTTCCTGCAGGTCAGCCTCACCGGCCAGCCGCTGCACATTCCGCCGCATGTACCGATAGACGGCGATCGTGCCAAGCTGAGGCAAGTCATCTGACCGTCCCCGTCGGAGTTTCCGTTCGATGATCCAGCCCACCCGCCGCCTGCGCCGGCTCCGCAACACGCCGGCGCTCCGCGACCTGATGCGCGAGACCCGCCTCCATCTCGACGACCTGATCTATCCGATCTTCATCGAGGAGGAGCTGGACAAGAAGATGCCGATCGCGGCGATGCCGGGCGTCGACCGCCATCCGGAAGCGAGCTTCGAGCGGGAGCTGGACGCGGCGCGCGCCGCCGGCATCAAGTCGGTGATCCTGTTCGGCGTCTCGCGCCACAAGGACCCGACCGGCAGCGACGCCTGGGCCGAGAAGGGCCTCGTCTACCGCATGGTCGCGAAGGCGAAGAAGCACGCGCCGGACATGACGATCATGGCCGACATCTGCTTCTGCGAATACACCGACCACGGCCATTGCGGCGTGCTGCACGAGGACGGCCACGTCCACAACGACCTGACGCTGGAGAACCTAGCGAAGCAGTCGGTGACCGCGTGCCGGGCCGGCGTCGACGTGCTGGCGCCGTCGGCGATGATGGACGGCATGGTCGCGGCGATGCGCGAGGCGGTCGATGCCGCCGGGTTCGCCCACGTGCCGATCCTCTCCTATTCGTCGAAGTTCGCTTCCGGCCTCTACGGCCCGTTCCGCGAGGCCTCGGGTGTCCGCCTCAACGGCGATCGCAAGACCTACCAAGCCGATCCGGCGAACGCGCGCGCGGCATTGCTCGAATCCGCGCTCGACGAGGCGGAGGGCGCGGACGCGCTGATGGTGAAGCCCGGCCTTTTCTATCTCGACGTGATCCAGCGGCTTCGCGCGCAGACCCTGCTGCCGATCGGCGCCTACCAGGTGAGCGGCGAGTACGCGATGATCAAGTTCGCGGCCAAGGCCGGCGCCATCGACGAGAAGACCGTGGTGCTGGAAGCGCTGACCGCGTTCAAGCGCGCCGGCGCCGACTTCGTGCTGACCTACTTCGCCAAGGACGTGAAGGGCTACCTCGGCCTCTAGGCCGCGCCTCGCGCCTTCACCGCCGGACTGCCGCCAGCCAGCTTCTTCACCTGGTTCGACGCCGCGATCGGGCCGCCCGAGGCGAAGGCCTCGTGGTTCGCCTCGATGTCGTCGAGGCGGTAGAGGTAGTTCACCATCAGGCCTGCGGCTTCCTTCATGCCCTTGGCCGAGGTGTCGCCGAGCCAGTTGATCCGCTCGATGCGCGCGCCGTTGCCGAGGTGGAAGCGGGCAACGGGATCGACCGGCTTGCCGTCGCGCTTCTCGGCAAAGAGGTAGACCGCGCCCAACCGCAACAGCGCCGGCTTCAAGGCAGGCGCGAGCTCCGGATCGCTCATCCAGGGCTGCTCGAGCGCGAGGCGCCAGTCGCCGCGCGCATCGAGCGGCGCCCGCTCGTCCTCCGGCAGCAGGGCATCGAGCTCATCCTTCTTCAGGCGGGCGAGCCAGCGTCGGAATCCGGGGATCGGCGACAGGGTCGAGAAGGCGGCGAGCCTCGGGAACTGCGTCGCAAGGTCGTCGACCACCTGCTTGATCAGGAAGTTGCCGAAGCCGATGCCGCGGAGCCCTTCCTGCGTGTTCGAGATCGAGTAGAAGATCGCGGTGTCGGCGTCGCGCGGATCTTCCTGCGGCGCCGACGGATCGAGCAGTCGCTGGACGTTGTCGGCGATGCCCTTGACCAGGGCGACCTCGACGAAGATCAGCGGCTCGGTCGGCATCTGCGGATGGAAGAAGGCGTAGCAGCGGCGGTCCGCGTCGAGCCGGTTCTTGAGGTCGGCCCAGGAGCGGACCCGATGTACCGCCTCGTACTCGGCGAGCTTCTCCAGAAGCGAGGCCGGCGAGTCCCAGGTGATGCGCCTGAGCGCCAGAAAGCCCACGTCGAACCAGGCCGCCAGCATCTGGCGCATGTCTTCGTCCAGGCTCGCGAGGTCGGGATCGTCGCCGGCGATCTCCAGCAGCCTGGCGCGCATGTCGACCAGGAACTTCACGCCGTCGGGCAAGCTCGTGAACTGGGTCAGCAGCCTGGCGCGGGGTGACACGGTCGCGGCTCTCAGCTTCCGCTCGGCCTTGACCACGCCGGGCGTGCCGACGGCGACCCGGTAGTCGCCGGCCGCCTTGACCAGCGCCTCGGCGTCGAGCGCGAAGTCGGAAGCCAGGATCTTGAGGAACCGCTTGGTGCCTTCGGGCGAAAGCGTCAGGAAGGTGCGGCCCAGCGATGCCGCCCGCGCTCGCGCCGAGACCTCGCCGCCTTTCGCTTCCAGGCAGTCGCGGAACTGCGCGCGCAGAACCTCGGCCTCGTCGCCGGCGATGTCCGGATCGCGCAGCGTGCGCTCGGCGAGGCCCGCGCGTTCCGCGAGATCGCGCCAGGCCGAGGTCAGGGTCGCCAGCGTGCGGTCGAGGAAGGTGGTCGCCATGAGGAAAGTCTAGCGGCGGGACGGTGACAGGCTCAATGCACTACGGCGCTGAGCGTTCCCTAAAGTCCCAGGTAGGCCTGCCGCACCCGGTCGTCGGCCAGGAGAGCGGCACCGGTACCGGTCAGCGTCACCCGTCCCTGCTCCAGCACGGTCGCGTGGCTGGCGAGCTTCAGCGACTGGGCGACGTTCTGCTCGACCAGGAGGATCGTGATGCCGTCCTCGTTGAGCCGCCGGATCGTGCGGAAGACTTCCTGGACTACGGTCGGCGCCAGGCCCAGCGACGGCTCGTCGAACATGATCAGGTCGGGCTGGCCCATCAGGCAGCGGCCGATCGCCAGCATCTGCTGCTCGCCGCCCGAGAGCGTTCCGGCGGCCTGCGCCTTGCGCTCGGCGAGACGCGGGAAGAGGCCGTAGACGCGCTCCAGCGTCGCCTGAGCCTTCGCCCGCGCGCGCGGCAGGAAGCCGCCCATGCGCAGGTTCTCCTCGACCGACAGCGTCGGGAACACCTGGCGGCCCTCGGCGACCTGGCCGATGCCGAGGTCTGCGATTCGGTGGCTGGGCCAGCCGGTGATGTCGCGCCCGTCATAGACGACGCGGCCGGAGGCGACGGGGACAATGCCGGCGATGGCGCGGATCAGCGAGGTCTTGCCGGCGCCGTTGGCGCCGACGATCGCGGCGATCTCACCCTCCTCGACGCTGAGCGCGACGCCGTCGAGCGCCTGGGCGTCGCCGTAGCGGACCGCGAGGCGATCGATTTCGAGCAGGCTCATAGCTCGGCCTCGCCGAGATAGCAGTCGAGGACCGCCGGGTCGCGCACCACGGCCTCCGGCGCGCCCTCCGCGATCTTCTCGCCGTGATGAAGCACGACGATCCGCTGGGCCAGCTTCATCACCGCGCGCATCACATGCTCGATCAGCAGGATCGTCAGCCCGTCGCGCCGGTTGAGGCCGGCGAGGATCTCGACCAGCCGGTCGCATTCGGTCGGGCGCAGGCCCGCCATCACTTCATCGAGCAGGAGCAGCTTCGGTCCCGTTGCGAGGGCGCGCGCGACTTCGAGACGCTTGCGGTCGGGAAGCGTCAGCGACGAGGCCGGCTCGTCGACCTTGTGCCCGAGATCGAGCAGGTCGAGCACGGCGCGGGCGCGTTCCTTCGCCTCGCCCACATGCTTCGCCGCGTTGAGGGCGCCGACCGCGACATTGTCGAGCACCGAGAGGCCGGCGAACGGCTTCACCACCTGGAAGGTGCGGCCGATGCCGGCGCGGCAGGCCTGGTCGGCGCGAAAGCCCGTGATGTCCCGGCCTTCGAGGATGACCGCGCCGTGATCGGGCGGCATCGCGCCGGCGAGCAGGTTGAAGCAGGTGGTCTTGCCGGCACCGTTGGGCCCGATCAGCGCCAGCACCTCGCCCTTGTTCACGACGAAGGAGACGTCGTTGACCGCCTTCAGCCCGCGGAAGCTCTTCGACAGGCCTCGAGCGGCGAGCAAAACATCAGCCATCGCGGCCGACCCCCAGGCGTCGCGCCAGCCAGGGCCAGAGGCCGGCCGGCCGCACCATGACGATGACGAGGAGGGCCAGGCCGTAGATCACCTGCTTGGCGCCGGGTGCCGCGAGCCCGAAGTGTTCCAGCAGGCTCGTGGTGCCCTCGCCGAGCAAGGTGAGCACGAAGGATCCGAGCACCGGGCCGAACAGCGTGCCGAGCCCGCCGATGATCGGCGCCAGGATGATCTCGATCGAGCGTGCCATCGAGAAGATCTGCTCGGGATACATGTTGTTGTAGTAGAAGGCGTAGAACACGCCGCCGAGCGAGGTCAGCGCGCTCGACACCGCGACCGCCGCCATCCGCGCCCTGAACACGTCGACGCCCGAGGCCGCGGCCGAGTCCGCGTCCTCGCGGATCGCGAGCCACGCATATCCCAGGCGCGTGCGCATCAGCGCATGCGAAGCGACGAAGGCCGCGGCCGTCATCCCCAGCGCCACGTAATAGAAGAGGATCGGCGGGCCGCGCAGCGCGATCAGGTTGGTGTGACCGTGCTCGACCGGCAGGAAGAAGCCGCTGGAGCCGCCGGTCCAGCCCATATGGTCGAACAGGATCCGGGTGAACTCGGCGAAGGCGATCGTCAGCAGCGCGAAGTAGACGCCGTTCACGCGGAAGCGGAATCCGAGCGCCCCGATGCCGAGCCCGGCGAGCGTCGCGACGACGGCGGCAGGGACAGCGCCCAGGAGCGCCGGCAGGCCGAACGAGGCGTAGAGCGCCGCGGCAACATAGGCGCCGAGGCCGACATACAAGGCGTGACCGAGAGAAAGAATCCCGGCGAATCCCATCATCACGTTCCAGGCGATGCCGAGATAGGCGTAGTGCAGGATCAGGATGAGCACGGCCAACGGATAGGCGCCGATCGCGGCCGGCGCGATCAGCAGCAGCGCGAAGAGGACGCCGAGAAGCGCGCGGGCCTTCACGTGCGCTTCCCCATCAGGCCTTCGGGCCGGAGCAGCAGCACCAGGATCAGGAGCCCGTAGCTGAACAGGCTCTTCAGCGACGGCGTCAGAAGGAACCCGGCCAGCGCCTCGGAGACGCCGATCAGCACGCCGCCGACCAAGGCGCCGGCCATGCTGCCGAGGCCGCCGATGATCACGACGATGAAGGCGAGAAGGGTCAGCTGGACCGCGAGCTGCGGCGTCGCGTCCCGCATCAGCACCATCAGCGTGCCGGAAGCGCCGACGACGGCGCAGCCGATGCCGAAGGTCAGCGCGTAGAGCCGGCGGACGTCGAGGCCGACGACCTGGGCGCCGAGAAGATTGTCGGCGCACGCACGGATCGCGGTGCCGAGATCGGTGAAGCGGAAGAAGAGATAGAGGCCGAGCGCCAGCGCCACGGCCGCGCCGGCGGCGTAGACGCGCACCGTGTCGAGCAGCATCGGCCCGAGCTCGAAGGAGTCGTAGGCATACTCGACCTGCACATGGCGCGCGTCGGGGCCGTAGACCAGCAGCAGGCCGTTCAAGATGATGATCGAGACCGCCAGCAGCAGCATGAACTGCTCATGCTCCGGCCGGCCGATGAACCGCTCGACCAGGTGTCGCTGCAGCAGGTAGCCCACGGCGAACAGCGCGGCGGCGATCACCGGCAAGGTGAGCAGCGGATCTGCGCCGAGCGATCCCGCCATCACCCAGGCCATGTACATCGCCGCAACCGTCAGCTCGCCATGAGCGAAGTTGACGACGCGCACCACGCCGAAGATCACCGAGAGCCCGAGCGCCATCAGCCCGTAGACGAGGCCCGTCAGGACGCCGGAGGCGACGATGTCGAGATAGACTTCCACGGAAGCTCTAGCGACAAAGGATGGAGTTCTTGACTCCACCCCCACCCAACCCTCCCCCATCAAGGGGGAGGGCTTTCCTTTGTGCCCCCTCCCCCCTCTGTGGGGGAGGGATGGGGTGGGGGGTCTTGGATCCCTGGTTCAAGCCTGCCGGCCGCGCCAACCCGGCATCGGGAAGACCGGCTTCGCGGTCGCCGCTTCGCGCGGCAGCACCACGGTCGGCGTCTTCTTCAGGTTCTGCACCGTTGCCGAGCCGATGTTGTTGTTCTGGCCCTTGGCATCGAAGGAGATCGTGCCGCCGGTCATCACGTGGTCGGCGATGTCGGTCGAGCGCAGCGCTTCGGCGATCGCCCGCGGATCGCGCGAGCCGGCGCGCTTGGAGGCGTCGGCGGCGACCAGCATCGCCTCGAAGGTGAAGCCCACGTTGAACGCGTCGACGCCGAAGCGGTTCTGCGGGAACCGCTTGGCGAAGGCGTCGCCGAGCCGCTTGGTGATGGGCGCATTGAAGTTGGGCCAGGGCAGGTTGGTGATCGTGTAGTCCGAATAGCCGCCGAGCCCGTCGTAGAACTCCTGGTCGTACATGCCGGGGCTGCCCGGGCTGACGATGCCCTTCGGCTCGTAGCGCTGCTTGACCATCTCGCGGATCAGCCGGATCGCGTCGCCGGCGCGCGTCGTCACGATCACGAAGTCGGCGCCCGACGCCTTGCACTTCGCGACCTCGACCGAGAGGTCCTGGGCGCGCGGGTCGTAGGCGATCGCATCCGTCAGCTTGAACGGCATGTCGAGCGTCGGGAACAGCCGGTCGATCGCCTGGCGGTTGGCCTGGCCGAAGGTGTCGTTGGCATGGATGAAGATGCCGCTCTTCGGCGTGACGTTGGTCGCCTTGAACATCTCCTTCATCAGCGCGAGCCCGTTCCGGACCAGCATCACGCTGGTCGGGAAGTTGCGGAACACGTACTTGAAGCCCTGCTCGGTGATCTGCGGCGCGGCGGCGACGTTGATCACCAGCGGCACCGCCTTCTGCTCGCAGACCTGGGCGATGGCGCTGGTGCCGCCCGAATCGAAGGCGCCGACCAGCACCTGGGCGCCGTCGGCGATCAGCTTCTCGGCCTGGGTGCGGGCGAGGTCGACGTTGGATTCGAAGTCGACCGACACCACCTCGACCCGGTGGCCGAGATCGGAAAGCACCTGCGGCGCGATGTCGACGCCGCGCTGGCAGGACTGGCCGGCCGGCGCGAGATAGCCCGATCTCGGCAGGATCACGCCGATCTTGAGGGCCGGCGCCTGGGCGCGGGCCCGGAGCGGCAGGGCCGCGGCAAGGCCGGCGGCGGCGGCGCCCTGGATCAGCGTGCGGCGGCTCGGGCGGAGGCGGTCGGTCATTGGGGACTCCTCTCAAGTGTCTGAAATCGGGGTGAAATTGGCGCCAAGTCTAGTCGGCGGCAGCGCCGGCCACAAGCGGCTGGGCTGTATGGTTTGCCCGGCAAATGGGGTATGTAGCCCGGCATGAGCGACACCAGTCGGAAACGGCTCGGGCGCGAGAGCTGGCCGCTCTTCCGGCGCCTCCTCAGCGAGAACGTGCGTCCGGAGGTCGGCTGGCTGGCGCTCGCCTTCCTGTTCATGGTGCTGGTGGCGCTGTCGACCGCGGCGCTGGCCAAGCTGATGGAGCCGGTGCTCGACCAGGTCTTCACCCAGCGCGACCGCAGCCGGCTGCTGGAGGTCGCGCTTTCTGTCCTCGCGGTCTTCGTCGTCAAAGGCTTGGCGACATACGCCCAGGCGGTGCTGATGAGCCGGGTGGGGCTTCGCATCGTCGCGCGCTTGCAGACCCGCGTCGTCGACCATGCGATCCGCCTCGACCTGGCCTACTTCCACGACACCCCGACCGGCACGCTGGTCAGCCGCGTCCTCTACGACACCTCGATGCTGCGCGGCATCGTCGGCAGCGTGCTGACCGGCTTCGGCAAGGACCTGCTGACTCTCATTTTCCTGGTCGGGCTGATGTTCTGGCAGGACTGGAAGCTGGCGCTGATCGCGTTCTTCGCCTTCCCGACCGCGATCTGGCCGATCCTCCGGATCGGGCGGCGGACGCGGAAGGTCTCGGCCAACACCCAGGCCGAGATGGCGGAGCTGACCACGCTGCTTTCGCAGACGTTCCAGGGGGCCCGCCATGTGAAGGCCTACGGCATGGAGGCCTACGAGACCGCGCGCGCCGCCCGCCTCGTCGACCGCGTCAGCGAGCTGATGATGAAGGCGGCGCGGATCCGCTCCGCCGGCCATCCGATCATGGAGACCTTGGGCGGCATCGCGATCGTCGCGGTGATCCTCTATGGCGGCTGGCAGGTGATCGAGGGCGCGCGCACCACCGGTGCCTTCTTCTCCTTCGTCACCGCGCTTCTGCTCGCCTACGAGCCGATGAAGCGGCTGACCCAGCTCAACGCCGGGCTGCAGGAAGGCCTCGCTGCCGCCGAGCGCGTCTACCAGGTGCTGGACGAGCCGCCGAAGATCGTCGACCGGCCGGGCGCGAAGCCCCTTTCGATCAGCGGCGGCGCGATCCGCTTCGAGGACGTGCGCTTCGCCTACCGCCCCGACAAGCCGGCGCTCGACGGCGTCACGCTCGACATTCCGGCGGGCAAGACCGTTGCGCTGGTGGGTCCGTCCGGCGGCGGCAAGTCGACGATCCTGAACCTGATCCCGCGCTTCTTCGATGCGGACTCAGGGGCCGTCGCCGTCGACGGCCAGGACGTGCGCGACGTGACGCTGGCCTCCCTCCGCGACTCCGTCGCGCTGGTCAGCCAGGAAGTCAGCCTCTTCGACGACACGATCGGCGCCAACATTGCCTATGGCCGCCAGTCGGCGAGCGAGGACGAGATCGTTGCCGCAGCCAAGGCTGCCCAGGCGCATGAGTTCATCTCGAGCCTGCCGGAAGGCTACTGGACGCGGATCGGCGAGCATGGCGTCAAGCTCTCTGGCGGCCAGCGCCAGCGGATCGCGATCGCCCGCGCGATGCTGAAGAACGCACCGATCCTTTTGCTCGACGAAGCGACATCGGCGCTCGACACCGAAAGCGAGCGCCTGGTCCAGGCGGCGCTCAAGGACCTGATGCAGGGCCGCACGACGCTGCTGATCGCCCACCGCCTCTCGACCGTGATCGACGCCGACCGGATCTATGTGATCGACGGCGGCCGCGTCGTCGAGTCCGGACGCCACGGCGAGCTGCTGCAGGCGGGCGGCGCCTATGCGCGCCTCTACCGCAACGCGCTCGCCGAGGACGCGATCCTCGACGGCCCGGTCACCGCCGCCGCGGGATGAGCCTTCTCAAACGGATCGTCCGCTCCCATGCCGGCCGGCGGGTGCTGTCGGCGATCGGCGCCGGCTACGTGCGGTTCGTCCACGCCACGACGCGCTGGACCCATGTCCGGGGCGAGACGCCGGAGAAGTACTGGGCCGAAGGCAGGGCCATGCTCGGCTGCTTTTGGCACAACCGCATGCTGCTGATGCCGTTCATCTGGCCGCAAGGCCGGCCGATCTCGATGCTGATATCCCATCACGGCGACGGGCGCCTGATCTCCGACATCATCGGCCGCCTCGGCATCGACACGATCGCCGGCTCGAGCAGCCGCGGCGGCGCCGACGCGCTCCGCACGATGATCTCGACGCTGAAGTCCGGCGTCTCGGTCGCGGTCACGCCGGACGGGCCGCGCGGCCCACGCATGCACGCCGCCGCCGGCGCCGTCCATGCGGCCAGGCTCGCCGGCGCGCCGCTGATCCCGGTCTCGCTCGCCACCAGCCGGCGCAAGGTGCTGCGCTCGTGGGACCGCTTCCTTCTGGCTCTGCCCTTCGCCCGAGGCGTCTTCGTCTGGGGCAATCCGATCGACGTGCCCGCGGACGCCGGCGACGCCGAGATGGAAGCCGTGCGCCTGGCGCTCGAAAGCGAGCTCAACCGCGTCAGCGCCGAGGCCGACCGGCTGATGGGCCATACGCCGGTCGAGCCCGCCTGATGCTGACGCCCTCCCTCTATCGCGGGCTGACCGCGGCGGCGACGCCGGCGATCCTGCTGGCCCTTCATCTTCGCCGTCGGCGCGGCAAGGAAGATCCGGCACGCGCCGGCGAGAGACGCGGCATCGCCGGACGCGACCGGCCGCCCGGCGCACTCGTCTGGATGCACGCCGCCTCGGTCGGCGAGGCGACGTCTGCCCTGGCGCTGATCGAACGGCTTCGTGCCGACCGGCCGCATGTCTCGATCCTGATCACGACGGGCACCACGACCTCGGCCGAGCTGATGGCGCGTCGCCTTCCTGCCGGGGCATTCCATCAATACGTGCCGGTCGATCGCGGCGCCTGGGTCGACCGATTCCTCGATCACTGGCGGCCGGACCTGGCGCTATGGATCGAGAGCGAGCTGTGGCCGAACCTGATCCACGCGACCAAGGCGCGCGGGATTCCGATGGCGCTGATCAACGCGCGGCTCTCCGAACGCTCGGTCGCCGGCTGGCAGCGCTTCCCGAACCTGATCCGCCCGACGCTGGCCGCCTTCGACGTAAGGCTCGCGCAGTCCCCGGCGGATGCCGATCGGCTGCGAACGCTTGGCGCTCCCGACGCCGACCACGTCGGAAACCTCAAATTCGCCGCGCGGCCACTGCCGGTCGATGCCGAAGCACATGCCGCGCTCGCCGGCGCGATCGGCGATCGGCCGCGCTGGCTCGCCGCCAACACCCATGACGGCGAGGAAGCCATCGCCTTCGAGACGCATATCGGCCAGGGCCGGCGCGACCTGCTGACGATCGTGGCGCCGCGACACCCGAACCGCGGCGACGCGATCGAGGCGCTCGCGCGCTCGCGCAGCCTGCCGGTCGCCCGGCGATCGCGGGGCGAGCTGCCGGATCGCTCGACCGAGGTCTATCTCGCCGATACCTTGGGCGAGATGGGTCTGTTCTATTCGGTTGCGCGCCAATCATTCATCGCCGGCTCCTTCGTGCCGGTCGGCGGTCACAATCCACTCGAGGCGGCGCATTTCGACACGGCGATCCTGATCGGCCCGGATCGCCGCAACAACGCCGCTGCGGCGAAGGCGCTGGTCGAGGCCGATGCCGCGATCGAGGTCGGCGATCCGCCGTCGCTGTCCGCAGCACTTGCGAAGCTCCTCGCCGATCCGGCGCGCCGCGACCGCCTGGCGGCGAACGCGCTGGGCGTCGTCGCCCAGCACGAAGGCGTGCTCGACGCGATCCTCGCCCGCCTCCAGCCGACCCTCGACCGGATCTCGCCGTGAGGGCACCGGCGTTCTGGACCGAGGGCGGCACGTTCGCCCATCTGCTGGCGCCGCTTGGGCTTCTCTACACGATCGGCGGACGCTGGCGGCGGCGGGCGGCGACGCCCTGGCGGGCGCCCGTCCCGGTCGTCTGCATCGGCAACCTGACCGTCGGCGGCACCGGCAAGACGCCGACCGCAATCGCGATCGCCCGGCGGCTCGTGGTGGCGGGACGGAGGCCGGTGATCGTCTCGCGCGGCTATCGCGGACACCTGGAAGGCCCGGTGCGCGTCGACCCCAGCGCGCATTCGGCGGCTGATGTCGGCGACGAGCCGCTGCTGCTGGCGGAAGCGGCGCCGACGATCGTCGCCAAGGACCGGCTCGCCGGCGTACGCGCCGCGCTCGACCTCGGCGACGTGATCGTGCTCGACGACGGCTTCCAGGATCCGCGCCTTGCCCATGACCTCGCCCTCGTCGTCGTCGACGGCGCCGCCGGCTTCGGCAATGGCCGCGTGCTGCCGGCGGGACCCTTGCGCGAGCCGGTCGCCGACGGCCTCGCACGCGCCGACGCGGTCGTCGTGGTCGGCGACGGCCCCGGGAACGGTGCCGTCGCGACCGACCGGCCGTTGCTGCGGGCCCGCCTCGTGCCGACCGAGTCCTCGCTGCGCTTTCGCGGCCGGAGGGCCCTGGCCTTTGCCGGCATCGGCCGGCCGGAAAAGATGTTCGCGACTCTTCGCGAGATCGGCGCGGAGGTTGTCGCGGCGCACGGTTTCCCCGATCATCATGCCTATGACGAGAACGATGTCGCAGGCCTGGTCGAGGAAGCCGCCATTCTCCGGGCCGAACCGGTGACGACACGCAAGGATTGGGTCCGGCTGCCGGCATCAGCGAGGCCGATGGTCGAGGTCGTGGACGTCGATCTGGTGTTCGCCGACGAGGACGCGGTGATGCGCCGCCTCAGGGAACTCAGCTGTGCGTAGAATCCCGCTCGGTCGCCATATCCGTTATCTCGCCGAGGTCTCCGGCGTACTCGTCGTCTACGGATTCTTCTGGGCGATGCCGATCGACTGGGCCTCCGCCGTCGGCGGCTTCCTCGGCCGCACGATCGGCCCCTGGCTCCCCATGACGAAGCGCGCACGCTTCAACATCAGGCTGGCGATGCCGGAGCTCGACGACGCCGCGGTCGAGCGGATCGTCGTCGAGATGTGGGACAATCTCGGCCGCCTCGGCGGCGAGGTGCCCCATGCGCCGCATCTCGACCCCAGGGACGGATCGGGCCGTGTCGAGATCGTCGGCATGGAGCATGTCGAGGAAATCAGGAAGGCCGGTGCGGCGATCGTCATCTCGGCTCATCTCGCCAACTGGGAAGTGATGGCGGTGGCGGCACACCGCTACGGCCTCGGCCTCGAGGTCATCTACCGCGCGGCCAACAACCCCTACATGGAGAAGTTCATCCAGAGTACGCGGCACGGCGAGATGCTGGCCAAGGGAGCGCGCGGTGCACGCACGGCGATCGACGTGCTGAAGCGCGGAAAGCCGCTCGCGATGCTGGCCGACCAGAAGCTGAACGACGGCATCCCGGTGCCGTTCTTCGGCCGCACGGCGATGACCGCGACCTCGCTCATCGACTTCGCGCGCAAGTACCAGGCGCCGGTCTTCCCGGCGAAGATCGAGCGCCTGAAGGGCGCACGGTTCCGCATCACGCTGCTGCCGCCGATGTACTTCGAGGCCGGGCCAGATCGCCACGCCGACCTCGCCGCCGGCATGACCCGGGTGAACGCGCTGATCGAGACCTGGGTCCGCGACCGGCCGGGGCAATGGCTCTGGCTGCATCGGCGCTGGCCGGAGAGCCCGATTTAGATCGCAAGGGTCGGATGGATTCGGATCGTCGACCCGGCGATCCTGGCGCCAATGTCCTCCTCCCCCCGCCTCACCGCCCAGGACTGGGCGCTCCTGCTGGCGCTCTCGCTTCTCTGGGGCGCCTCCTATTTCTTCTCGAAGGTCGCGGTCGGCACGCTGCCGCCGCTGACGGTCGTGGGCGTCCGGGTGCTGCTGGCGGCGGCGGTGCTGCTGGTCGTCTGCCGCCTCGCCGGCGGGGCCCTGCCGCTGGATCGCTGGCGCGACTTCCTCGGCATGGGCGCGATCAACAACGTGCTGCCTTTCGCGCTGATCTTCTGGGCGCAGACAGAGATCGCCAGCGGGCTCGCCTCGATCCTGAACGCGACGACGCCGCTGATCACGGCGGTTCTTGCGCATGCGCTGACGAAGGACGAAAAGCTGACGGTGGCCAAGGTCGCCGGCGTCGCCCTCGGCATCGCCGGCGTCTCGGTGCTCGTCGGCCTCGAGGCGCTCGACGGTCTCGGCGCCTCGGTCCTGCCGCAGGCCGCATGCCTTGCGGCCGCGGTCTCCTACGCCTTCGCCGGGATCTTTGCCCGCAGGCGGCTCAAGGGCGTGGCGCCGCTAGCCGCCGCCGCCGGCCAGCTCACCGCCTCGTCGCTGATGGCGCTGCCGCTGATCTTCCTGGTCGACCGCCCTTGGACGCTGCCGCTGCCGGATGCGAACACGCTGGGGGCGCTGCTGGGCCTGGCGCTGCTGTCGACGGCCCTGGGCTATGCGATCTACTTCCGCATCCTCGCGCGTGCCGGCGCCACCAACATCCTGCTGGTGACGCTGCTGATCCCGCCCAGCGCTATCCTGCTGGGAGCGCTGTTCCTGGATGAAATGTTGTCAGCCCACCACTTCATCGGCTTCACCGTGATCGCGCTCGGTCTCGGGACGATCGACGGCAGGCCGCTCGCGCTTTTGGGCCGCTACGTGTCCAGCGCTTCGCGCAGACGACGAGCCAGCTCGGCCTTGCGGTAAGGCTTGTCCAGGACCTTGAGGTCCGGACGCAGGCGTCCGCGATCGGCCAGGGTCTCGACCGCGTAACCCGACGTCATCAGCACCTTGAGCCGAGGCAGCATCCGTTGCGCTCGATCGACCAGCTCCCATCCGCTGATCCCGCCGGGCATCACGATGTCGGTGAACAGGATGTCGGGCTTCTCGCCCTGGGCGATGCGCGCCAGCGCTTCCGAGCCGTCGACCGCGGCGATGACGCGATATCCGAGGCTCTCCAGGCACGAGATCGCGTAGGCGCGGACGAAGGCATCGTCCTCGGCGAGAAGCAACGTCTCGCGGGCGCCCGTCGGCATTGCCGAGGCCTGTGGCGCCGGAGCGAAGGTCGGCGCGGACGGTTCACCAGCCGCCGGCAGATAGATGCGGACGGTCGTGCCGAGGCCTGGCTCGCTGTAGATCGAGACATGGCCGTTCGACTGCTTGGCAAAGCCATAGACCATGCTGAGCCCGAGCCCGCTGCCCTTGCCGACTTCCTTGGTCGTGAAGAAGGGTTCGAAAACGCGCTCCAGCACCTCGGGCGGCATGCCCTCGCCGTCGTCGGTGACCGAAACCATCACGTAATTGCCGTGCGGCACCTCGGGATAGCGGTCGCGATAGCGCTCGTCGAGCGGCATGAAGGCGGTCGTGATCGTCAGCTCGCCGCCGGCCGGCATCGCGTCCTGGGCGTTGAGCGCCAGGTTGAGAATCGCGGATTCGAGCTGGCCCGGATCGGCGAAAGCCGCTGCCAGGTCTTCCTCGAACGAGGTTTGGATCCGGATGTCTTCGCGAAGAGTCCGGTGCAGCAGCTCGTTCATCGAGCGGACGAGCTTGTTGCAATCGGTTTCAACCGGCTCGAGCCGCTGGCGGCGGCTGAAGGCAAGCAGGCGCCGCGTCAGCTCGGAACCGCGCTCGCTTGCGGCAATGATCGTGTCGGCGAGCTTCTTGAGGTCGGGTCTGGCCTTCAGCGTCTCAGACAATGTGTCGGCGCAACCGACGATCGCGGTCAGCAGGTTGTTGAAGTCGTGTGCGATGCCGCCCGAAAGCTGGCCGACTGCCTCCATCTTCTGTGCCTGGACCAGCTGCTCCTCGGTCCGCTTGCGGTCGCTCAGGTCGTGGATGATGCCGACGAACGTCGACTCGCCGTCCTGCTTCGCCTCGCCGACCGAGAGATCCATAGGGAAGGTCGATCCGTCCTTTCGGCGGCCCGTGACCTCGCGGCCGATGCCGATGATCTTGGCCTCGCCGGTACTTATGTAGTTGCGGAGATACCCGTCATGTTCGGCGCGATAAGGCTCGGGCATCAGCATCTTGACGTTCTGTCCGACCACCTCGGCGGACTTGTAGCCGAACAGCTTCTCGCAGGCTGGATTGAAGGCGGTGACGGTGCCGCGGGTATCGATCAGGATCACGCCGTCGACCGCCGTGTCGACGACCGCCCTGAGCCGCTCCGCACTTTCGCGAAGGGCCTGCTCGCCGCGCTTGCGTTCCGTCAGGTCGTGGATGATGCCGACGAAGATCGAGGACTCGCCTTCGCGCGCTTCGCCGACGGAGAGATCCATCGGAAAGGTCGAGCCGTCCTTTCGGCGGCCCGTGACCTCGCGTCCGATGCCGATGATCTTGCGCTCGCCGGTGCGGCGATAGCTCGCGAGGTAGCCGTCGTGCTCGCCCTGGTAGGGCTCGGGCATCAGCATGCGGACGTTCCGCCCGACGACGTCTGACGCCAGATATCCGAAGAGGCTCTCGCAGGCCGGGTTGAACATCAGGACCGTGCCGATAGCGTCGATCAGGATCACCCCGTCGACCGCCGTCTCGACAACCGCGCGCAGCCGCGCTTCCTCGTTTCGTTCCGCCACTCCGCCCCCCCGGGACGACTTGGGCCCACAATCGTCAAAGAAGCCTAAAGTTTGTCCAGATTTATCTGTGTTACTTTTTCGGTTGCCCTGAAGAGGACTTCAAGGCCCTTGATTTCACGAAAGAAAACGGGCCGCCGGAGAGTCCGGCGGCCCGCTTCTGACGAGGCTACTGAGTAGCGGCTAAACGATTAGGCTTAGCGGAAGACGATCTCAACCCGGCGATTCCGCGGCTCGCGGACGCCGTCGGCCGTCGGAACGAGGTTCTCGTTCTCGCCGCGGCCGGCGGTCTGAATCGTGCCTTCGGCGATGCCTTCGCGCACCAACGCCGCCTTGACCGCCGCGGCGCGGCGCTCGGACAGACGCTGGTTGTACTGGGTCGACCCCGAGCGGTCGGCATGGCCCGTGGCGACAATCAGGCGGACATTGCCGCGCTTCGCGTCGTCGGCGGCCTGCTTGATGATGCGGGCGGCCTCAGGCGTGATGTCCGACTTGTCGAAGTCGAAGAACACGAGATAGGTCTTCGGCACGGCCGGCGCCGGAGCGGGCGGCGGGGGAGCCGCGGCCGGCGGAGGCGGCGGAGGCGGCGCTGCAGCCGGCTGGGCCCGCGGCGGCGGCGGCGGCTCCGGGAAGCGGAGCATCAGTCCCAGCATCACGTTGTGGGTCTTGTACTCGCCCTCGACCGAGGCGCCGTTCGAGAGCCGGAAGCTCGGATCCTGCGTCGCGAAGTAGCGGTAGTCGGCAGTCAGCGAGACGGCCGACGACAGCTGGTAGGCGACTCCCGCGATCGCCTGGTAGGCGAACTTGTTGTCATCGTCGCTGTTGGTGACGGCACCGCCGGAAGTCGTGATGCCGTCGGCCGAGACGCGGGCATAGCCGAGACCGAGACCGACATACGGCGTGAACGCCGTGCCGGTCTGGATGTCGTAGAAGCCGTTCAGCATCAACGCCAGCGAGTTCATCTCACCGGTCGCGCCGGCGAGGCGCGCGCCGCCCTGGGAGATGGCGTCGATCTCGTTGGTGCGATACGCGACTTCGAGCTCGAGGCGGAACGGACCGCCGAACTGATAGCCGACGCTGCCGCCGAGACCCCAGCCGCGGTCGAACTCGAACGTCGTGTTCGTGCCGGTGACCGGATGCGAATAGTCCTCAAGCCATGCCACGCCGGCGCGCGCACCGAGGTACCAGCCGTTGTAACCCTGGGCCATCGCGGCGTTGCTCAAGCCGAGCGTCGCCACGGCCAAGGCCAGAGACAAACGCTTCATTTGTAGTCCTCCTCCAGTGAGTAAGCGGAGCCGGCCAACTTTCTTGTCGGCGGCATTATCATACCACGAATCGAGCCAAGGAGTCTTTCCCCAGCGCTAATCCGCCTTGAAAATCAAGTATTCAGGCGATTTGGCCAAGGGATTTTCCTGTTACACGGGATGTTTCCGGGCCTGAGATGCAGCTATGCCACAGCCTTGATTGACTTGGGTTCAGCGAGCCGGCGTTCGAGACGGCGGATCAGCCGGTCGAGCTCGGCCAAGTCGGCTGCGACCATCTGTCCACCCGGCGGCCGGACCTTGGCCGAGGCGATCGCGCCCCGCCGGCGGAGGATCTCCTTGCGGACCAGGAGGCCGAATCCGGGCACCTGCTCGTGCTTCAGCAGCGGCAGGTGCGCGTCGTAGAGATCCTCGGCGCCGTCCAGGTCGCCGGCGACGAAGCGACGGTGAACCTCCACCAGCATCTCGGGATAGGCGTATCCGGTCATCGCGCCATCGGCGCCGCGCTGCAGCTCCTGCATGTAGTAAAGCCCGCCATTGCCGATCAGGATAGAGACCCGCCGCCGTCCGGCGGCAGCCGATTCGGCTCGAACTCGACTTAATTTCGAGAGGCCGGGGGCATCCTCGTGCTTCAGCATGACCAGCTGCGGGAAGGCCTCGACGAGGCGATGGAAGACCTCGACGTCGAGGAAGACGCCGTTAGCCTGCGGGTAGTCCTGGAGCACCACCGGCACGTCAGGACCGAGCTCGCGGAACACCTGGGCGTAGTAATCGTAGACGCCCTTGTCGCCCTTGAGGCCGGGCGTCGGGGCCACCATCACGCCGGCCGCTCCCAGGTCCATGACCTTGCGCGCGAGCTGCCCGAGCGGCGCGAGGCCGGCTTGGGAAACCCCGATCACCGCGGGAATCCGGCCATCCAGCCGCTTCAGCGCGCGGCCGACGAAAGCCAGGCTCTCGGCCTCGGTCAGCTTCGGCGCCTCGCCCATGATGCCGAGCAGCGTGATCCCGTGGACGCCATGGCCGAGATAGAAGTCCATCAGCCGGTCGGTCGATTCGAGATCGAGCGCGCCGTCCTCGGCGAAGGGCGTGGCGGAGATCGTGTAGACGCCGCTGGCCCGCTCGGTCAGGCGCTGGGTCATATGGGTTGCTCCTCGTGGCTGAGCGCTTTCTTGACAGATGTGCCGCTTGCGGGGACTTTCCGGCAAGGGGTTTGCTCAAGAACGTACGGGAGACGCCCATGGGTCGGATGCGGCGGCGATCGATCGGAAGCTGGGCCGGATTCGGGCTCGCTCTTCTGGCCCTGACCGGGTGCGGACGCCTCGGGTTCGGCGGTGGCTCGTCCTCCTCCGCCTCCTCGGCGCCCAAGCCGATGGATGCCCCGATGCCCCCGCAGCTGGCGATGGGCGACGTCTTCACCTTCGAGGACAACGGCGTCCAGGTGAAGGAGCAGGTGACCGGCTTCACCGGCCCGCGCGCGATCTGGCAGAACGACCGCAACGTCTCCTGGGTTCAGGCGGCCGACGTGATTTCTCCGCCCATCTCGTGGTCCGGCGACCCGCGCTTGGGCCAGGGCAACCAGCAGATCTTCGGCGATCCCTCCAAGCTGTGGCCGCTCGAGAAGGGCAAGGCCGTCAAGTTCCAGGTCGCCGGCGTTTCCGAGAAGCTGCCCGACGGCTGGCAGGCGGAGAACAGCTGCACCACGGTCGGCCAGGAGCCGATGACGGTGAAGGCCGGCACCTTCCAGACTTGGCGCATCGCCTGTCAGCGCGGCGAGGTGCTGGAGACGATCTACTACGTTCCCGACATCATGACCTACGCGCTCCGCACCCGTGAGCGCGACAAGCAGCCGCCCTACGAGAGGAAAGAGCTCGTCTCCTTCGATCTCGCCCAGGCGCCCGATCGCAAGCTGCCGGGCCAGATGGCACACGACCACGCGACGGACGACAAGGCCCAGACGGCGGCCGCACCGGCCGCGGCGGCGCCCGCCATGGCGGCGGCACCGATGGCCTCCAACGACACGGCCGCGCGCATCGCGAAGCTCGAAGCCCAGGTTGCCCAGCTCGAACGCATGAACGGCGGCGGCGCGGCACCGGCCTCGGGCCAGCCGCGCGCGACGACGCCGCGTGCCGCCGCCGCGACGCCGGCGGCCGCGGCGGCACCTGCCGCCGACGCGAAGCCGCAGATGGCGTCCGCCGGCAACGGCCGCTTCGGCGCGCATCTCGGCTCATATCGCACGGTCAACGAGGCCAAGCACGGCTGGGACACGCTGGCGAAGTCGAACCCCGAGATCCTGGGTCCGATCGGCTACCAGACCGCCGAGTTCGATCCCGGCGACGGCCGCGGGGTCTTCATCCGGCTGCTCGCCGGCCCGCTCGACGACCGCAACAAGGCGAACGAGCTCTGCAAGACCCTGCAGAGCAAGCGCGTCTTCTGCCGCGTCCTCAACCTCGGTCCCGCGTGATTCTCCGGGCCTGACCTATCTTTCGTCGTCGTCGCCGGCTTACACTCGCCGCTCCACCTAGGTTCAAGGAGCGCGCGGATGTACGAAACCTTGGCGATGTACATCGACGGCCAGTGGTGCCAGGGCAGCGAGGGCAAGACCGAGGACGTGCTGAACCCGGCGACCGGCGCCTCGCTCGGACGATTGCCGCACGCCTCGCGATCCGATCTCGACCGCGCGCTCGAAGCCGCCCGAAAGGGCTTCAAGGTCTGGCGCAACACCAACGCCTACGAACGCGCCAAGGTGATGCGGAAGGCCGCCGACGTGATCCGCCAGCGCCAGGAACAGATCTCCCAGATCCTCACGCTCGAGGAAGGCAAGGTGATCGCCGAGGCCAGGCTCGAGGTCGGCACCACCGCCGACATCATCGAATGGATGGCCGAGGAAGGCCGACGCGCCTATGGCCGCATCATCCCCGGCCGCGCGCCCAACGTGCGCCAGATGGCGATCAAGGAGCCGATCGGCGCCTGCGCCGCGTTCACGCCGTGGAACTTCCCGGGCATCACGCCGGCCCGCAAGGTCGCGGGCGCGATCGGCGCCGGCTGCTCGCTGATCATCAAGGCCTCGGAAGAGACGCCCGGAACCTGCATCGCGATCGTCCGCGCCTTCCATGACGCGGGCCTGCCGGCGGGCGTGCTCAACCTCGTCTTCGGCGTGCCTAATGACATCTCCACCTACCTGATCGGCTCGCCCACGATCCGCAAGATCTCGTTTACCGGCTCGATCCCGGTCGGCAAGCACCTGGCGAAGATGGCGGCGGACGGCATGAAGAAGGCGACGATGGAGCTCGGCGGCCATTCGCCGGTCATCGTCTTCGACGACGTCGACCCGGTGAAAGTCGCGGACATGGCCGCTGCCGGAAAATACCGAAACGCCGGCCAGGTCTGCATCGCGCCGACCCGCTTCTTCGTGCACGAGAGCAACTACAAGAAGTTCGCCGAGCGCTTCACCGAGATCGCGAGCGGCATGAAGCTCGGCAACGGCCTCGAAGCCTCGTCCCAGATGGGGCCGCTCGCCAACGCGCGCCGCATCGGCGCGATGGAGAACTTCGTCGGCGACGCCAAGGCGAAAGGGGCGAAGATCGCCGCCGGCGGCGAGCGCCACGGCAACGAGGGCTACTTCTTCCGCCCGACCGTGCTGACCGACGTGCCGCCGGATGCGAAGGTCCTGAACGACGAGCCGTTCGGGCCGGTGGCGCCGATCATGCCGTTCAAGACCTTCGACGAGGTGATCGAGCGCGCCAACGCGCTGCCGTTCGGGCTTGCCGCCTACGCCTTCACCAACTCGACCAAGACCGCGACCGCGGTCGCCAACGAGATCGAGAGCGGCATGGTCGGCGTCAACCACCTCGCGATCTCGCTGCCCGAGACGCCTTTCGGCGGCATCAAGGAGTCGGGCTACGGCCACGAGGGCGGGATCGAGGGGCTGGACGCCTACCTCAACACCAAGTTCGTGACCCAGCTCGGCATCTGAGGCGGTGGCCGCGGACCGAAGCCTCCGCGGCATCGTCACCGTACTGAACACGCCGTTCGGCGAGGACGGCACGGTCGACTTTGCCGCGCTCGAACGCCACGCCGCCTATGCGATCGAGGCCGGCGTTGTCGGATTCCTGATCCCTGGATTCGCGGCCGAGGTGCTGGCGCTCACGGCCGACGAGCGACGCGGCATGGTGAAGACCGTCGTCGATGTCGCGAAGGGCCGCGCCCAGGTTGTCGGCGGCGCCTCGGCGCCGACGCAGGCCGAGCGCCTGCGCAACGCCGAGAGTCTGGCCGGGCTCGGCTGCGACATCGTGCTGGCGAACCTCGCCTGGACGAGCGACGAGCAGTACGCGGAAGAGATAAGCGGTCTTGCAGGAGCGTCCGGGCGCGACCTGATGATCCAGGACTTCGACGCCAACGGCCCCGGCGTGCCGGTGGCGGCGATCGCCGATGCTTTCGCCCAGATCCCGGCCTTCCGCTATCTCAAGGTCGAGACCTTCGACGCCGGCCCCAAATACACCGCGCTCAAGCTCGCGACGGAAGGCCGGCTCCACGTCTCCGGCGGCTGGGCGGTGATGCAGCTGATCGAGGCTCTGGATCGCAAGGTCGACGCCTTCATGCCGACCGGCCTGCACCGCGCCTATGTGACGATATTCGAGCGCTACACATCAGGCGACCGCGACGGCGCGGTGAGCCTCTTCCACCGCCTGCTGCCGATCCTCGCCTTCTCGAACCAGCACCTCGAGCACTCGATCCATTTCTTCAAGCGGCTGCTCTGGCGCCAGGGCATCTATCCGACGCCCGCCTTGCGCAATCCCGTTCACGCCTTCGACGCGCATCACCAGCGCATCGCCGACGAGCTGATCGCGAAGGCGATGCAGATCGAGGACGAGCTGCGCTGAGCGACGCCTCATGTCCCCTCTCCCGGGAAGCGGGAGAGGGGGCTGCTGCCAGCGAGCTATTTCTTCGAGCCGAAGGCCGTCGTCCACGCCGCCACGCCCGAGAGCGCGCGTTCGCGGTTGGGGAAGCCCAGGAGCTGGAGCCCTAAGGGCAGGCCGTCGCACTTCAGGAGCGGCAGCGACAGCGCCGGGTTGCGCAGCATCGAGGCCGGCATGTTGAAGACGGCGTTGCCGGTCGATTCGATACCGATCGGCGCCGGACCGGCCGAGCCCAGCGTGATGCAGGCATCGACGTCGCCGGCGAGGCCCATCAGCACGTCGCGGGCGTGGTCGCGCTTCTTCAGGAGCGCGATGTAGCCGTCGACGGTCATCTTGGTGCCGTTGAGGACGGCCTTCCGGAAGTTGGGGCTGAAACGCTCGCCGTCGCGAAGCTCCATGTCGGCGAAGGGCCAGATCTTCTCCCAGTCGTTGATGCCGAGCGACAGGTCGGATGCACCGGCGATCGCCTCTTCGAGCTGCGCCACGCGCTTCGAGGTCTTGCGGTCGATCAGGGTGACGCCGGCCCGCTCCAGATTCTTGAGGAAAGCCGCGAGCGCCTTCTTGGCGCCGGCGTCGGCGACGGCCCAGCCGTCGGTCTCCAGCACCGCGAGCACGTCGGGGCGGCGCGGGGCGGCCGGCTCGGCGCCGCCGGCGAAGGGAAGGAAGCCCGGATCGCCGCCGACCCGGGCCGCGATCTCGTGCGCGACTGCCCAGGCGTCTTCCAGCGTGTGCGAGAGCGTGCCGATGCAGTTCTGGCTGAACTGGTCGCCGATGCCGCCGCGGTTGAGCGCGCCGAACGTCGGCTTGAATCCGACGATGCCGCAGAAGCTGGCGGGCCTGAGCACCGAGCCGCCGACCTGGGTCCCGATCGCGACAGGCACCATGCCGGCCGCGACCGCCGCGGCCGAGCCCGAGGACGAGCCGCCTGGCGTGCGCCGCTTGTCGTGCGGATTGGTCGTCGGTCCCGGCGGCGCGCCGGCGAACTCGGTCGTCACCGCCTTGCCGACGATCACGGCACCGGCCTGGCGCAACGCATAGGCGCAGGCAGAGTCGCGGCCACCGTTCCAGCCCTTGAAGATCGTGCTGCCGAACTCGGTCGGCATATCGACGGTCTCGATGATGTCCTTGATCGCGATCGGCAGGCCGTCGATCGAGGAGAGCGGCTTCTTCGACTTCCAGCGTTTGGTCGAAGCGTCGGCGGCCTTGCGGGCACCCTCGATGTTGAGCGTGACGAAGGCGCGGACCACGGGCTCGCGCTTGTCGATCTGCTTCAGGCAGCTCTCGAGAAAGTCGCGCGGCGTCGTCGTGCCGGCGCGGAAACCTAAGCGGGCGGTGCCGAAATCGAGCTTGGACATGACGGTCCCCCTTAGGCGGCGGCGAGAAGCGGCCGCGGCCGATTGTACAGAAGCCAGAGCGCGATCGCCGCGTTGACGACGTTCCAGGCGATGCCGTTCAGGAACGCGATCTGGTAGGAGCCGGTGAGATCGAAGATCACGCCGGAGACCCAGCCGCCGAGCGCCATGCCGATGATCGTCGCCATCATGACGATGCCGACCCGCGTGCCGGCCTCGGAGGCCGGCATGTACTCGCGGATGATGATCGCGTAGCTCGGAACGATGCCTCCCTGCGCCAGGCCGAACAGCGCCGAGACGACGTAGAGCGAGACCAGCCCGTCGAAGGGCAGGTAGAAGAACAGCGTCGCCATCTGCAGCGTCGAGCCCAGCAGCAGCGTGCGCACGCCGCCGATGCGGTCGGAGATCCAGCCGGAGGCGAGACGGCTGATCACGCCGAAGCCCAGCATCAGCGACAGCATCTCGGCCCCGCGGGCGACGCCGTAACCGAGATCGCCGCAATAGGCGACAATGTGGACCTGCGGCATCGACATCGCGAGGCAGCAGGTGATGCCGGCGATGATCAAGAGCGTCATCAGCGCGTTGGTCGAGATCGGCAGCCGGCCGAGCGTGCCGCCACTGGCGGCGGTCGCGTGCTGGCGCGGCGACGGCCGCCGCAGCACCAGCGTCAGCGGCAGCATCAGCGTGATGCAGGTGATGCCGACGATGACATAGGCATGGCGCCAGCCGACCGTCTCGATCAGCGCCTGCAGGATCGGCGGCCAGACGGTCCCGGCGGCGTAGTTGCCGCTGGCGCTGATGCCGACCGCGAGCCCGCGCCTGCGGTCGAACCAGTGCGAGATGTCGGCCATCAGCGGGCTGAACACCGCCGAGCAGCCGAGGAAGCCGATCAGCACCCCCTGCAGGATCGCGTACTGCCAGATCGCGGTCGTATACGCGGCGCCGATATAGCCGACGGCGAGCGAGAAGGCGCTGAGCAGGACCGGCAAGACGACGCCGTAGCGGTCGGCGAGCTTGCCCATGAAGACGCCGCCGGTGGCGAAGCCGATCATCGTCGCGGTGTAGGGGATCGAGGCACCGGCGCGGTCGATGCCGAAGTCGGCCTGCACGTGCGGCAGCACGACCACGACCGACCACATGCCGACGCCGCCGATCGTGGCGACCAGCAGCGAGGCGACGAGGCGGGCCCAGGCGTACGGAGACTCGACGCCGGAATCGGAAGTCTGTGACACGGGAGGTCTTTCGGGAGGACCTACGACGAATGCCAGTACAGGACCATCCGGCGCAACCCTTAAGTCCGAAGCGCACCGGGCGAAACCGGCCTTTCGACTCCCCTCTCGGCTCTCTGACATGTTAGCGTGCACGCAATGACGGGTCTTTCGTCGCTCCCGGTCCTGGAAGGCCGCCCGCTCCCCGCCGAGGCTGTCGCGGCGATGGCAGATTCGACCTCGCTGATCGCCGACGACGCAGCACTCCGGGCGCGCTTCGCGGAGGACGGCTACCTCCTGCTTCGCGGCGCGCTGGACCGCGACGACGTGCTGGCGGCGCGCCACGAGGTGCTGCGCCGGATGGCGGAGGTCGGCGAGATCGCCGCCCCCGTCGAGACGGCGCAGCCGACCGGCACCAGCCGGCGGGCGGAGATGCATCCCGATCTGGGATCCTTCTGGCGTTCGGTCTCCGAAGGCCCCGCGGTGCGCCGCGCGGTCCACGGGGCGCGGGCGCGCGCAGTGGCGGCGAAGATCCTGGACAGGCCCGTCAGGCCCTTCGACTTCGTCTGGCTTCGCGCGATGCTCGCCGGCCGCGCCAGCCCGCTGCACTTCGACCACGTCTACATGAACCGCGGCACCGACCGGGTGGTGACGACCTGGATTCCGCTCGGCGACGTCGCGGTTGCCGACGGTCCGCTCGCCGTGGTCGAGAACTCGCATCGCTTCGAGGACCTGATTGCTTCCTATCGCGGCCACGATGTCGACCGCGATCCGTCCAGGCCCGGCCATGTCGCGGAGTCCGCCTCCGCCTTTCTGACGGAGCGCGGCGCCCGGCTGCTGACTGCGGACTTCCGCGCCGGAGATCTCTGCCTCTTCGGCATGTTCACGCTGCACGGCTCGATCGACAACGCCTCGCCGGCAGGCCGCGTACGGCTTTCGGTCGACACCCGCTGGCAGGTCGCCGATCAGCCGATGGATGAGCGCTGGTCGGGGCCAGATCCGAAAGGCCATGGCGGCAAGGGCTATGGCGCGCTCGGATCGGCAAGGCCCTTGGGCGCGCCCCTGCTTCGCAGATAGGATCGCCTCAGAAAAAGAAGAGTACGGGGGGACGCGGATGAGACGTTGGTTCGCCAGAGGCGAAGAGAACCTTGCCGCGCTCTGCATGGCGGCGCTGCTGACCACGCTCGGACTGCAGGTCTTCACCCGCTACGTCCTCAACGACCCCTTCGCCTGGACCGAGGAAGCGTCCCGCTACCTCTACGTCTACATCGTCTTCCTCGGCGCCAGCGCCGCAGTCTCCGACCGCAGCCATGTCGCGATCGGCTTCATCGTCGCGGCGTTGCCTAGGCCGATGCAGTGGGCGGTCTCGCTCGGCGTCAACCTCCTGATCCTGTTCCTGCTGGGCAACCTGATCTGGTGGGGATGGGTTGCGACGATGCGGCAATGGTCGGTGCCGCTGATGGTGCTGGAGATCCCCTATGCCTGGGTCTACGGCATCGTGCCGCTGACCGCGCTCCTGATGACGATCCGCACGCTGGTCGTCATGCGCGAGGACTGGGACGACTTCCGCGCCGGCAGGCCGGCGCGCACCGACACCTCGGGAGCCATCTGATGCTGGGCTATTTCGGCGTCTGGCTGGCGCTGATCGCGCTCGCGATGCCGGTCGCCTTCTCGCTCGCCTTCATGGGCATCGCCTGGCTGTTCTTCGAAGGGCAGTCGATCACCCAGGCAGCACAGCGCCTGATCGGCGGCATCGATTCGTTCCCGCTGCTGGCCGTGCCCTGCTTCGTGCTCGCCGGCATCGCGATGAACGCCGGCGGCGTCAGCGTTCGCATCTACGATTTCGCGCGTGCGCTGGTCGGCCATCTGACCGGCGGGCTCGGCCATGTGAACGTGATGGGCAGCGTGATCTTCTCGGGCATGTCGGGATCGGCGATCGCGGACGCCGGCGGACTCGGCATCCTCGAGGTCAAGGCGATGAAGGAGGACGGCTACAAGCCGGCCTTCGCCGGCGCGCTCACCTGCGCCTCGTGCATCATCGGCCCGCTGATCCCGCCCTCGATCCCGATGGTGCTCTACGGCGTGATCGCCAACACCTCGGTCGGCGCGCTGTTCCTCGCCGGCGTCGTGCCCGGCCTGCTGACCGCGGCGATGCTGATGGTCCACGTCTATTTCTACGCAAAGAAGCGGCCGGAGCTGGCCCGGCACCGGCGCGCGTCGCTGAAGGAGCTCTGGCTCGCCTTCCGCCGCGCGTTCCTGGCGCTGATCACGCCGGTGATCATCATGGGCGGCATCTTCGGCGGCATCTTCACGCCGACCGAGGCGGCAGCAGTCGCGGCGATCTACTCGCTGGCGCTCGGCCTCTTCATCTACGGCGACCTCAGGTTCTCGGACCTTCCGCGCATCTTCAAGGAGGCGGTCAACACCTCGGCGGTGGTGGGCTTCATCGTCGCCGGCGCCAGCCTGTTCGGCTGGGTGCTGGCGCGCGAGCGCGTGCCGCAGGCGATCGCCGAAGCCTTTCTCGACTTCTCGACCAATCCCTATGTGATCCTCCTGATCATCAACCTCGTGATGCTGGTCCTCGGATGCTTCATGGAAGGCATCGCGATCATGATCCTGATGGTTCCGGTGTTCCTGCCGGTGATCCAGCAGGTCGGCATCGACCCGGTGCATTTCGGCGTCGTCGTCACGATGAACCTGATGATCGGCATCCTGACGCCGCCCTTCGGCGTGGCACTGTTCACCGTCGCCAAGGTCGGCAGGATCCCGTTCGAGGACCTGGCGCGTGAGATCCTGCCGTTCCTCCCGGGACTGATCCTGGTGCTGTTGCTGCTGACCTTCTTCCCGAGCCTGTCGATGTTCCTGCCACGGCTCGTCTATGGATAAACATACGAAATATGTTTATTGTGACTCTTGACGTTCCACAAAATGTGAATATCGTAACCACCACAGCGCCGATTTGAGCAGCAGCTTGCGGGCGCTTAAGAAATGCGGCTAAAGCGTTGGGCTACCGCCCAGCTCTCTTGCTGCGGCGGGATGCCGCTCGGGGCTCGTTGCCCCGACCCCTGAGCGACACCTCGCCATCCCTGAACGTCGTTATTCGGGAGCGAGGACCATGCTTCGACGGACTTTCCTTTCCACCCTGGCGGCTGCGGCCGCCTTCACACTCACGACCCAGGCTTTCGCCGAGGACAAGGCGAAAATCGTCGGCATCGACTGGGCGACGTACAACCCGCTCAGCATCGTGCTGAAGGAGAAAGGCTTCCTCGAAGCCGATCTCGCCAGGGACGGCATCCAGGTGCGCTGGGTGCAGAGCCTCGGATCCAACAAGGCGATCGAGTTCCTGAACGCGCGCGGCGTCGACTTCGGCTCGACCGCGGGCTCGGCAGCCCTGCTGGCGAAGATCAACGGCAGCCCGATCAACTCGGTCTACATCTACTCGAAGCCGGAATGGACCGCGCTGGTGACGCGGCCCGACACCGGCATCGCCTCGATCGAGCAGTTGAAGGGCAAGCGCGTCGCGGTCACCCGCGGCACCGACCCGCACATCTTCCTGGTGCGGGCTCTCGCGTCGAAGGGCCTGACCGAGAAGGACCTGAAGATCGTTCTCCTCCAGCATCCGGATGGCCGCGTCGCGCTCGACAAGGGTGACGTCGATGCCTGGGCCGGCCTCGATCCGATCATGGCGCAGGCCGAGGTCGAGCGTGGCGCGAAGCTCTTCTATCGCAACGCCGACGCCAACACCTATGGCGTGCTGAACGTGCGGTCGGCGTTCGCCGAGGCCAATCCGGAGCTCGTCGTCCGCGTGCTGCAGGCCTACGAGAAGGCGCGTGCGTGGGCGAAGGAGAATCCGGACGGGCTCAAGGCACTCCTGATCCGCGACGCCAAGATCTCCGACGAGGTCGCGAAGCTGCAACTGACCCGCAACGACTTCACCGAGTCGCAGGTCGGTCCGAAGCCGGTCGCGGCGATCACCGGGGCCGGCGATGCGCTGAAGGCCGCCAACTTCATCCCGGCTGCAACCGACGTCGCCGCCGTGGTGAAGTCGCTGGTCGACAACAGCTTCGCCCAGCGCCTCGTCGCCCGGAAGTGACGTGACGACGGAAGTCACCAGCTACGCCGCCGCCGATCAAAAGGCGGTGGCGCCCTGCCCAGCCGGCGGTCTCCGCCGGCTGGCACGGGTCGGGCTCGGCCTCGTGCTGCCGCTGGTGCTGGCGCTCGGCTGGGAAGCGGCGGCACGCACGGGAGTCATCACCACGCACCTGATGCCGCCGCCCTCCACGGTGGCGGCGCATATCGTCCAGCTGTTCGCGACCGGCGAGATCTGGGATCACCTCGTCGCCACGCTGACGCGCATGGCGCTGGGTTTCGGCTTCGGCGTCGCCGCCGGCACCGTTCTCGGTGCGCTGGTCGGCTACCTGCCGGTAGCACACCGCCTGCTCGATCCGTCGGTGCAGGCGCTCCGCAACATCCCGTCGATCGCCTGGGTCCCGCTGTTCATCCTGTGGCTCGGCATCTTCGAGACCTCGAAGATCACGCTGATCGCGGTCGGCGTGTTCTTCCCGGTCTATATGAGCCTTGCCCAGGGCTTCGCTTCCGTCGACCGCAAGCTGGTCGAGGTCGGCCGCGTCTGGCGGCTTTCCGCTTTCGACATGATCCGTCGCATCCTGCTGCCCGCGACGCTCCCGACCTATGTGATCGGGCTTCGCGGCGGGCTCGGCCTCGGCTGGATGTTCGTCGTCGCCGCCGAGCTGATGGGCGCCAGCGAGGGCCTTGGCTACCTGATGATGGATGGCCAGATGACGGGCCGCCCGGCGGCGATCCTGGCGAGCCTCGTGCTCTTCGCCATCCTCGGCAAGCTCAGCGACTTCCTGCTCGTGACCGCGACGCGGCCGATGGTCGCCTGGCAGGACGGGTTCCGCCGATGAGCCTGCTCACGCTCGACCGCGCGTCCAAGCGCTTCGGCAACCGTCACGCGCTCGCCGACGTCTCGCTGTCGGTCGCATCCGGCGAGATCGTCGCGCTCGTCGGCGCCAGCGGCTCCGGCAAGTCGACGCTGCTCCGCCTGTTGGCCGGTCTCGAGGCGCCGACCTCGGGCCGCGCGCTCTTCCACGATGCCGAGATCGACGGCCCCAGGCCCGAGATCGGCGTCATCTTCCAGGAACCACGCCTGCTGCCCTGGCTCAGCGTCGCCGACAATGTCGGCTTCGGTCTCGCGCATCTCAACGCCGTCGAACGCGAGCGCCGGGTCAACCGCGCGCTCGACCGCGTCGGGCTCGCCGCCTATGCGAAGACGCTGCCGCGCGAGCTCTCCGGCGGCATGGCGCAACGTGTCTCGATCGCCCGCGCGCTGGTCGGACAGCCCGAGGTGCTTCTGCTCGACGAGCCGTTCAGCGCGCTCGACGCCTTCACCCGCACCGACCTGCAGGATCACCTGCTCGATCTCTGGCGCGAGGACCGGCCGACCCTGGTGTTGGTGACACACGATCTCGACGAGGCGTTAGTGCTGGCCGATCGCGTGGTCTTGCTCGCCGGCCCGCCCGGGCGCATCTTCGCCGAACGGCCGGTCGCGCTCGCCCGTCCCCGGGAGCGGACATCAGCCGCGTTCCAGGAGGAGAAGCGCCAGCTTCTCTCGACCCTGCACGCAGCCAGGTCCGGCCGCATCTACGAGCCAGAGGTTTTGGAGGTTCCGTGAACGCCGAAGATCTTCGCGCCATGCAGGCGCCGCTGAAGAGTCGCTACAAGGAAACGCCGGACGCGGCGGTGATCACGCTGAAGGCCGAGGGCGACCTCGACTCACAGGAGATTGCCTGCTCGGTCGAAACCGGCAAGGCGCTGGTCAAGGCGGGCCTGCATCCGGCGACCGGCGGCGACGGCAGCTTCGCCTGCTCCGGCGACATGCTGCTGCAGGCGCTCGCCGCTTGCGCCGGCGTCACCTTGAGGGCGGTCGCGACCGCGCTCGGCATCGAGCTCAAGTCCGGCAAGGTGCGCTGCGAGGGCGATCTGGACTTCCGCGGCACCTTGGGCGTCGACAAGACCGCGCCGGTCGGATTCCGCGAGATCCGGCTTGCCTTCGACATCGCGACCGACGCCGACAAGGACGCGGTCGCCAAGCTGATCCAGCTGACAGAGCGCTACTGCGTCGTCTTCCAGACGATCAAGGTGTCGCCGGCGGTTTCGGTCCAAGTGAACCGCTCCTAGAGCGGCGGGTCGACCAGGTTGCGGAGCCGGTCTCCGGCGAGCAGGCCGAAGCGGATCAGCATCGCCTTCCGGCGTGGCGCCGAGAGCGGCTCGAGCAACGCCTCGCGCACGACATGCGCGCTCCAGCGGTCGGCGATCATCAGGCCCACGTCCTCGGGCAGAAGGTCGACCGGGAAGCCCTCGGCGACCGCAAAGTAGAAGGCGTCGCAGAATTCCAGGTACTCGCGCCATTTGCGGTCGGACTGGAAATCGGCGCGGCTCGACTTGATCTCGACGATGGTGAGGCGTCCGGCGGCATCGAGCGCCAGCACGTCGGCGCGGCGGCCGTTGGCGAGCGTGACCTCGGTCAGCGCGGTCTCGCCCATCTCGCCGAAGGCGCGCACCAGGCCAAGCGCGATCTGGCGGGCGATTCTTTCTTCTTCGGCGGATGAACCGGTCACGACGCGAGGCTCACGGGCGGGTGAGGTTCTTCGCCCCCCGGAGGTCGGCCTTCTCGATATTGGCGCCGCGCAGATCGGCGCCCTGGAACTCGGCGTCCTGGAGGTTGGCCTCGCGGAGATCGCAGTCGCGAAGCGAGGCGTCGGTGAAGTCCGCACCTTGCATGTTGGCCTTGCGGAAGTTGCCGCCGGAGAGATCGGCGGTCATCAGGCGGGCGCGCTCGAAGTTGGAGACCCAGACCTGGGTGGTCGAGCCAAGCAGGTTGACCGGCCCCGCCTTGGCGCCGACCAGCTTGGCGCCGGACATGTTGGCGCGGCGCAGATTGATGCCGCGCATGTCGGAGCTTGAGAGATCGGCGTTGCGGAGATCGGCCTGGCCGAAGTCGCTCATCAGCAGCTCGGTCTTCGCCAGCACCGCCTCCTTCAGCAGCGCGTGCTCGAAGTTCGCCGCCGAGAGATTGGCGCCGGTGAAGTTCTGGCCGCCCAGGTCGAAGCGCGAGAGATCGAGGCGCTTGCCCTTCTTGCCGGCCGTCCGGATCCAGTCGATGTGGCGCTGAAGGACCTCGCGCAGCTCCTCGCCGAGGGATGCGAGCGAGCGCGGCAGGATCGCCTTCGACATGTCGGCGCCGCGGGCATCCGCCGAGTCGAGCACGCAGCCGACCAGGTCGGCGCCCTCGAAGTTGGTGCCCGACAGGATCGCGCCCGACAGGATCGCGCCGTGCAGGATCGTGCCGGTGAGGTTCGCTTCCGAGAGATCCGAGCCTTCGAGGTTGGCGCCGGTCAGGTTGCAGTGGGAGAGGTCGGCGCGGACGAGCTTGATGCCGCGCATGATCGCGTCGGTCAGGTCCGTCTGCACGATGAAGGCATTCGACATCCGCGCCTGGCTCATATTTGCGCCGCGCAGGATCGCCGCCGAGGCGTCAGCCACCGTCATGTCGAAGGACATGGTGGTGAGATTCCCCTTCGAATCGGCCTTGAGCAGGATGCCGTCGCGGAGATCGGACTCCATCATCAGCGCGTTGGTCATGTTGGCGCCGCGGAGGCAGGCGCCGCGCAGGTCGACGCGCGTCAGGTCGGCGCCGGTGAGATCGGCCTTCCTGAGGTCGGCCGAGAACAGGCTGGCCGCCATCAGCTTGGCGCCCTTCAGATTGCAGTTCGCCATCCGCGAGCCGGAGAGCTCGGCGTTCGACAGGTTCTTGCCCGAGAGGTCGAGATAGGAAAGATCGTAGCTGCCGAGGTTGGCGCGCTGGCCGCCGGAGCGGCCGCCGACGAACTTGGCGTGCGACTCCAGGATCTTGTCGAGCTCGGCCTGATCCAGCCGCTTGAAGCGACCGGAATCGGCTTGCTGATCGGGCTCGGACATGGGCGCTCGGTCTGGTTTCGCCGTATTTGCCTGTGAGTCTAAAGACTTTCCGGCCCGAACGCACCCCGAACAAGCCGGGCGACCACCCGTCGGCGCTCGGACGTCTCCTCGTCGACCTCGGGAGCCGGGGCGATATTCCACCACCAGTGGTGATCGGATGCCGGTTCCGGCAGGTCTGCGATCAGGCTGGTGCGCTCGATCTCGCGGCCGTCGCGGGCGAGCAGGATTCGTTCGACGTCCGAGATCAGCAACGTTGTCGCCCGCGAGCGGTCGAGATCGTCCAGGTGCTGGCGCACCAGGTCCTGAGCGGCTTGCGTCAGCGCCTCGTCCTCGACCTTGCCATCGAGATGGCGGACGGGAGCCACCGGCAGCTGCGAGAGGACGTTCAGCGAAATCGCCAAGTCGACCTCCGGGTCGGCGAGCGCTGGGAACGGCCGAGGCCGAACCAACTTGCCCCTGGAGACACCTTGAAGGATCCCGCCGATATCGGCGGTGATCCGTATCACATTGGAAAAGCGACGCGCCTGGAGGCGGGCCCGCCACGGATGGACGAGGTCGACCAGCAGCACGCGGCGAAACGCCGCCGCGAGCTCGTCGAGCGGTACATCCAGAAGAGCTCCCGATCCCATCACCAGCGCCGTCCGCCGGCGTGGCGTCCGCGCGATCGCGTTTCGCACAGCGGCACGACTCTCTTCGAGATGCGGCGCCCAGGCTGCGCGGCAGCGGCGATGGCGGGCGGAGATCGCGATCGATTCGGAGAGCAGGCCGAGCCGGCGAACGTAAAGCGGGCATGGCGTCGCCAGCCACGCGAGCGCCTCGGCGATCATGGCGAGCCTTCCGGCTGCATGTTAGCGTCGCGGCTCATCCCCGCCGCCGACCCCGCTTGCCCCGAGGACATCTCCATGACCCTGACCGCCGCCGACCTGAAGAAGCTCGCCGCCTACGATACCCCGACCATCTGCAATGCGTTGGAAATCGTGGCGCCGGAGCGTCGCGCCCACGGCTTCAACCGGAAGCCGCTGATCTGCCCGTTTCCGAAGCTGAAGCCGATCGTGGGCTACGCCAGGACCGCGACGATCCGCTCGCGCGAGCCGAACGGCGCGTCCAAGGCCGCCCAGCGGGCGCTTCGCGGCGAGTACTACCAGATGATCGCCGCCGATCCGGCCCCCTCGATCGCCGTCCTTCAGGACATCGACGGGCCGGACGCCGGCTTCGGCGCCTTCTGGGGCGAGGTCCAGTCGACGATCCACAAGGGACTCGGCTGCCTCGGCGTCGTCACCGATGGCTGCATCCGCGACATCGACATGTGGGCGCCAGGCTTCCAGGCGCTGGCCGGCTCGATCATGCCCAGCCACGCGCATGTCCACCTGGTCGGCATCAATCTCGAGGTCAGCATCAACGGCATGATCGTGCGCCCCAACGATCTCCTGCATGCCGACTATCACGGCGCCGTGGTGATCCCGCATGAGGTGGCGAAGAAGGTGCCGGCCGCCTGCGAGCTGCTGACCCGCAAGGAATCGGTGATCCTGAAGGCGGCGAAATCGAAGGGCTTCACTGCCGCCAAGCTGATGAAGGCGATCGCCGAGGCCGACGAGATCCATTAAATGCTCGTCAATTCGTTCGCTGACATTCCGTTTTCAGTGTGATGGAGGTCACAGATCGAGAGGGCCGATGATGCGAAAGTATTCTCGCATCAAGGTCGGGGTCTGGGCGGTCGATGCCTCCTAGGCACATCCCCACCCCCTCCTCCCTGAGAGGGCCGCCCGGCCCCGGCCTTGAGCTCCCAACCCTCCTTCCCCGCCTGCCAGGGCGGGGAATTTTTATTTGGGCTGTGTGCGCCGGGTCACAGCGGCGCTTCCAAGCTCCAATGCAAGATGGGGTGACATTGCAACGAACCCGTTGCGATGTTCCTCCAGAAAAACACTTCGGCCCCGCCGCGAACGACGGGGCCGATTTTTTTTGTCCGGCGACGATCGGCAGAGCGGCTACTTGATCGCCTGGAGCTTCTGGTAGGTGCCCGCGCCCCAGTCCTTCTCGCCCAGCTCATAGACCGAGGTCATGCGCGCGCGGAAGGAGTCGCGGTCGGAATTCACCACCGTCATCCCCTTCGCCTTGAACGCATCGACCAGGCTCGCCTCGTCGGCACGGGTCAGGCCGTCGTTGACCTTGGCACCTTCGAGGAAGGCCGCCTTGAACGCCGCCTTGTCGGCCGGCGTCGCCGCCGCGTGCACCTTGTTGTTCATCATGATCATGATCGGCACGATCACGTGGCCGGTCAGGTTCAGGTACTTCTGCACCTCGAAGAACTTGTTGTTGTTGATCGTCGGCAGCGGGTTCTCCTGGCCTTCGGCGACGCCGGTCTGCAAGGAGAGATAGACCTCGCCCAGGCTCATCGGCGTCGGCGTCGCTTCCAGCGCGCGGATCATCGCCAGGAACAGCGGCGCCTCGGGCACGCGGATCTTCAGGCCCTTGGCGTCGGCGGCGACGTTGAGCGCCTTGGTCTTGGTGGTGAAGTGCCGGACGCCGTAATAGAACGTGCCGACATGCGCCATGTTGCGCTGCGTCTCCATGGTCCGCAGCTGCTCCTTGGCGTAGTCGGACTCGAGCATCTTCAGCAGATGATCCCAGTCGCGGGCGATGAACGGCGCCTCGAAGACGCTCAAGGGCCGGTGCAGCGCCGACAGGCTGCCTGGACCTTCGGAGACGAAGTCGAGATTGCCGTCGACGACCTGCTGCACCATCTCGCGCGCCTGGCCGAGCTGGCTCGAGGGAAAGATGTTGATCTTGTAGCGGCCCTGGGTCTGCTTCTCGACTTCCTCGGCGGCCTTGGCGATGCCCTTGTGCACCGGCGAGTCGACCGAGTGGAGATGGCCGAAGCGCAGCACCTTCTGCTGCGCCCATGCTTGGCCAGGCACCGAAGCCAGTGCGGCGACGGCGACGCCGACGAACAACGAGTAAGCGAGCCTCATCTGAGCAGTCCTCCCGGTTGTCTAATTGCATCAACGGCTAACATGTTAGCCGCAACCCTTCAACCGGCCGGCCCCGCCTCGATCCGCCGCCGGAGATCGGCCTGGGTCTCGGCATCGATCTCGAAGCGGAAGACCAGGATCGCGGCGATCGCCTTGAAGGCGACCGGGACCCAGGCATAGAGCACCGCGAGCGCGAAGAGGCCGTCGCTTTCGCCGGTTGCACTGCCCGGCATGAAGCCGAACAGCTCGAGCAGCGGAAACGAGATGCCGACGGCGAGCGCCAGCGCCAGCTTGGTCGCCACACCCCAGAGCGCAAACAGGAGTCCGGCGCGCTCGGTGCCCATCTCGGCCGTGTCCCAGTCGACCACGTCGGCCCACATCGACGACGGCAGCGCCAGGTCGGCGCCGAGGCAGAGCCCGGTGATCACGCAGACCAAGGCGAACCACAAGACGCCGCCCTCGGGCAGGAACGGCACGACGAGAAACGCGAGGCAGGCGATCGCCATCGCCGTGACCCAGGCGCGATGCTTGCCGATCTTCCGGCTCGCCATCACCCAGAGCGGCACCGAGGCGATGCCGAGCAGGAAGTATTCGAGCAGCAGCGCGCCGGCCCAGGCCGGCGACTTGAGACGATACTGAACGAACATCAGGAACAGCGTCGCCGGCAGGCCGTTGGCGATGCCGTTGAAGAGATAGGCCAGGATCAGCCGGCGGAACGGCCGGTTGCGCGCGAGCACGCGATAGCCTTCGGCCAGGCTCTGGTGCTGGCGCGGACCGGGCGGGGGTTCGGACACGGTCGAGACCGCGATCGCGACCGCCGGCGGCAGCAAGGTCAAGATCGCCAGCGCCAAGCCGTTCAGCGCATCGCCCTGGTCGCCGCCGATCAGCGCCGGCAGCGTCACCGCGGCCAGCGTTCCCAACACCGACGCAACCTCGCGCGCGCCGGAGATGCGGCTTCGCTCGTGATAGTCGGTCGAGAGCTCCGCCCCCCAGGCGCCGTAGGGGAGCAGGAACATCGTCCAACCGAGATAGAGCGCCATGGTCCAGACCAGCAGGTAGGTCCAGGAGACCGGTGCCACCGGCCGGAACAGCAGCTCGACCGAAAGGCAGATGATCGGCAGCGACAGCACCAGCCACGGGCGCCTGCGGCCGAAGCGGGTATGGATGCGGTCGGAAAGCTCGCCGATGCCGAGATCGACGACGATGTCCCACAGGCGCGCCGCCAGCAGCACCGCACCGACGATGCCGAGGCCTAAGCCCAGATCGACCGCGTAATAGGCCGGCAGATAGATGTAGAGCGGCAGCCCGACCATCGCGATCGGAAGGCCCGGCAGCGAATAGGCCAGCAGGGTTGCGCGATCGACCTGCGGGCCAGGTGTCATCGAGGCCGGTCTTAGCTTCGCTGGATCACGATCTGGCGGACGTCGATCGAGCCGGCGCGGAAGCCGCCTTCGCAATAGGCGAGGTAGTACTGCCACATCCGCTTGAAGCGCTCGTCGAAGCCGAGCTTGGCGATCTCCGGCCACGCCTCGACGAAGCGTTGGCGCCAGAGCTGAAGGGTCTTGGCGTAGTCCTGGCCGAAGCCGTGGTCGCCGACCCAGTCCATGCGGGCACCCGCCGCCAGCGTCTTCAGATGCGTCATCGTCGGCAGCATGCCGCCGGGGAAGATGTAGCGCTGGATGAAGTCGGGTCGCGACCGGTAGGCCTCGAAGCGCTCCTCGGCGATGGTGATGATCTGCATCGCCGCGATCCCGCCCTGAGTCAGGCGCTCGCGAACGCTGTCGAAGAACACCGGCCAGTAGCGCTCGCCCACCGCCTCGAACATCTCGATCGAGGCGATGCGGTCGAACAGCCCTTTGGTGTCGCGGTAGTCTTCGAGCCTGATGTCGATGCGGTCGGCGAGGCCGGCATCGGCGGCGCGCTTCAGCGCAAACTCGCGCTGGCGCTCCGACAGCGTGAGGCCGGTGACGCGGCAGTCGCGCTCGCCGGCAGCGGTGACCGCGAAGCCGCCCCAGCCGCAGCCGATCTCCAGCACCGACTGCCCGGACTGGAGGCCGAGCAGTCCGGCGAGGCGCCGGTACTTGGCGCGCTGCGCATCCTCGAGGCTCGCATCCTCGCGCTCGAACAGCGCGGATGAGTAGGTCATCGTCGGGTCGAGCCAGAGCCGGTAGAACTCGTTCCCGAGATCGTAGTGATAGGAGATGTTGCGCCGGCTGCCGAAGCGGGTGTTGGTGCGGACGATGTGGAGCGCGCGACGCAGCAGCCCGCCCCACAGCGTCTCCTGAAGATGCTTATCGATCGCGTCGGCATTGCGGGCCGCATACTCGACCACCGCCGCCGGGTTCGGGCTTTCCCAGTCGCCGGCCATGTAGGCTTCGGCGAAAGCGACGTCGCCGCCGACCAGGAGCCGCCGTGCGACCGACTCGTCGCGAAGCTCGAGCTCGGCCTTGGGCCCCGGCTCGCTGCCTTCGAAGCTGTGCCGCGAGCCACCGGGCAGCATGATCTCGATGCTGCCGATGCGCGCGCGTTCGAGCAGATAGAGAAGCGCTCTGGTCCAATGACCGTGCGCCACCATGGACGTCCCCGTCATCGTTTCCCCCGTCTTGGCCGATAGGCCTTGGCCGGACCTCTCAGCCGGCGACGGTATTTCAGTCCGAAGCGGCGCTCCGCGCAACCGGGTTCAGCACGAGCGGCGGCGGGACCGAAACCTGGATCTCAGGCGCCGTCGGCCGCGGCTGCAACGGTGCGCCCTTTAGCCAAAGGCGCAGCGCCTCCCAATGAATGCCGCCGATCACCTTGAGCGCCATCAGCGGATGACCGGCGAAGGCCTTCGCCAGCGCGGCGTCGCTCAAGGACACGCGCCTTGCCGCTTGGCTCGCGACCAGCAGGTCGCCTTCGGCGTCGGTCTCCTGGATCGCCAAGGAGAACTGCTCGGCCGGCGGCTTCAGGCGGAAGCGATACCCGGCTTCCATCGGGATGAACGGCGAGACGTAGAAGGACTTCGCACAGCTCTGGCTGATCACACCGCGGGCCGCATCCGCGGGGTCGACCGCGATCAGGTAGGCGTGGCGCTCGCCGAAGGTGTTTCGCACTGCGTAGATCACCGCGCCCAGCCCGCCGTCGGCGCGATGGCAGAAGTAGAGAGTCAGCGGGTTGAAGGCGTAGCCGAGGATTCTGGGGAAGCACAACATCTCGATCCGCGCCGCCGCATCGGCGAGGCCTGACTTGCGCAAGGCCGCCTCGGCCCAGCTGCGCGGGCTCGATCCGTCGGCAGCGCCGTGGTCGCGGTCGTGGAAGGAGAGAAGCCCGGCGCGGTTATGCGCGAAAAGCCTGAACCGTCGGTCGAGGCCAGGAAGCTCGTCGAGATCGATCAGCAGCGAGAAGGTGCGATAGACGAAGCGATGCGGCTTCGGGCGGAGCCGGTGGTGCATCACCTCGCCGACGTAGAGGGCGGATCGCATCAGTCTGCCGCCATCGGCTTCGGCTGGTCGAACGCGGTGATCACGCCGTCGGCGGCGGCGAGGCCGGCGGCGAGCGCGTCCTCGTGGAAGCCGTGGCCGCAGTAGCTGCCGCAGAACCAGGTGCCGCGGGTTCCCTGCAGCGCCGCGAGATCGACCTGCGCCGCCAGTGCTTCCTTGTCGAAGACCGGGTGCTCGTAAGAAAGCTCGCGGTGGATCAGTCCCTCATGCGGCAGCCGCGTCGGGTTCAGCGTGAGGAAGACCGGAAGCGACGTATCGAGGCGCTGGAGCCGGTTCATCCAATAGGAGACGAACACCCGCCGCTCGCCGGACTGGCCGCGGTCGCCGAGATAGTTCCAGCTCGACCAGACGCGGCGGCGCCGCGGCATCAGGTCGGCGTCCGAGTGCAGGTATCCCTTGTTCTCCTGGGTGCGGAAGGCGCCGAGGATCCGGCGCTCGCAGGCGCTCGCGTCGCTCAGCAGCCGGAGCGCCTGGTCGCCGTGGGTGGCGACCACCACGTGGTCGAAGCGCTCCGCCCCCCGGTCGGTCGAGACCTCCACGCCGGCGCCGTCGCGGCGGATCGCGCGCACCGGCGTCTCGGTGCGGATGCGACCGGCGAAGGACCGGATCAGGCGCCGTACGTACTCGCGGCTGCCCCCGTCGACCGTCCGCCACGCCGGGCGGTCGTCGTAGGTCAGGAGCCCGTGGTTGTGGAAGAAGCGAAGGAAGCTGATCAGCGGGAAGTCGAGCATCACCGCCGTCGGGCACGACCAGATCGCCGCCGCCATCGGCAGCAGATGGTCCTCGATGAAGGCGCGGCCGAACTTCGACCGCTCGAGCCAGGCACCCAGCGTCGGCTCGCCGTCATGTCTGCTCCCGGGGCCGCCGTCGAGCACCTTCGGCGCCGTGCGGAAGAAACGGAGGATGTCGAGCAGCAACCCCAGGAACCGAAGATTCAGCACGTTCCTGCGCTGGCCGAAAATCGCGTTGTAGCGCTCGGTGCCGTACTCGAGGCGACCGTTGTCGAGGCTGACGCCGAACGACATGTCCGAAGCCTTGGTCGGCACGTCGAGCTCGGCAAAGAGCCGGGTCAGGTTCGGATAGTTCTTTTCGTTGTAGACGATGAAGCCGGTATCGACCGGGATCGAGCGCGATCCCCAGGCGACGTCGACCGTGTGGCTGTGGCCGCCGACCCAGGCGTCCTTCTCGAAGAGCGTGATCTCGGCATGAGACGCCAGACGGCGCGCGGCGCCGAGACCGGCAATGCCGGTGCCGATGATTGCGACCCGTCTCATGCCGCCGCCTTCAGCTCCTGGAATGCCGCGAGCGCGCGGGCGCGGGCCGCCGCGTGATCGACGATCGGGTGCGGATATGTGGCGCCGAGGCGCACGCCGGCATCGGCGAGTGTCGTTTCGGACGCAAGCCAGGGTGCGTGGATATGCCTCGCCGGCAGCCGCGCAAGCTCCGGCACCCAGCGGCGCACGTAGTCGCCGGCGGGATCGAACTTCTCGCCCTGGAGCATCGGGTTGAAGATGCGGAAATAGGGTGCTGCGTCGGCGCCGCAGCCGGCGACCCATTGCCAGCTCGCCGCGTTGTTGGCGAGGTCGGCATCGACGAGCGTGTCCCAGAACCAGCGCTCGCCCGCCTGCCACGGCAGCAGCAGATGCTTCACCAGGAACGAGGCCGCAACCATCCGCACCCGGTTGTGCATCCAGCCGGTGTGCCAGAGCTGACGCATGCCGGCATCGACGATCGGGTAGCCGGTCTGGCCCTTCTGCCACGCGCGAAGCTGGCTGGCATCGTCCCGCCACCGGAATTCGGCAAAGGCGGGTCGCAGCGGCTGCTCGGGCAGGTCGGACGTGCGATGGAGAAGGTGCAGGGAGAATTCGCGCCAGGCGAGCTCGCGGAGGAACGACTCCGACTCCGGCGCGCGCGATTGCATCGCATGCCAGACCTGGCGCGGGCCGATCTCGCCGAAATGCAGATGCGGCGAGAGCCGCGATGTCGCTTCGCGATCGGGCCGGTCGCGACCGAGCTTGTAGTCGCCGACGACGTCGAAGAAGGCTTCGAGCCTCTCGGCAGCGCCCTTCTCGCCGGGCACCCAGGTCTCGCGAAGCCCGCCGGCCCAATCCGGCGACGCCGGCTCGAGATTCCACGAGGCGAGATCGTCGGACGCGGTCGACGCCGCGGCCGGCACCGGTTTCACAGGTGCCGGCACCGGCCGCGGCGGACCTCCCCAACCCTGAAGCGCGCGCCAGAACGGCGTGAAGACCTGGTAGGCCTTGCCGAGATCCCAGGGCTCGATCAGCGATGCCGCGTTGAAGCTCTCGACCGCGATGCCCTTCGACCTGAGCCGCGCCTTGATCGCCGTGTCGCGCGCGACGGCGGCGGGCTCGTAGACGCGGTTCCAGACGACGGCGGCAATGCCGGCGGTCGCGACCAGATCGTCGATCGCCTCGGCCGCCCTGCCGCGACGGAGGATCAGCTTTAGGCCGCGCTTCGCGAGGTCGCTCTTCAGGCCTGCGAGGCTGCGCCCCAGCCACCAGCGGCTGGCGGCACCCGGCGACCAGGGCAGGCTTTCATCGAGGATATAGACCGGAAGAACCGGCCGGCCGCTCGCGGCGGCGGCGGCGAAGGCTGGATTGTCGGCGAGCCGGAGGTCCTGGCGGAACCAGACGAGAGTGGTCAATGGCGGGACCCTAAGCGCGGCATGCGTCCGATACGCCCGGCGGCCGCCGGCGGATCACCCCAGCGGGACACGGACCACCCGGGACACGCCGAGGACATGGGCCGCAAGCCCTTGGCCGAACAGGCGCCTGAGGGCCGGGTCGCGGGCATCGAGGCCGCCGGTGAAGGCGCCGAAAGCCGGCAGCACCAGGCGGATCCCGTCGGAAAGGAAGCACCGTCCGGTCACCACCCGGCCGCGGACCGCAACCGAAAGCTTCGGATGGTAGTGGCCGCTGATCTCGCCGTCGGCACGGCCATGCTCGGCCTGGTGGCGGAAGATCAGCGGGCTCAGCACGATCTCGCTCTCGACCCGCCCGCCCCACATCGCCGACGGCGCCGGATCGTGGTTGCCTTCGGTCCATACCCAGTCGCAGGCGGCGGTGAGCCGCCGCAGCCGGATACCGTCTTCCTCGCCGATCCGCCCTTCGGCGGTGCGGTCGTGGAAACTGTCGCCGAGCGCGATCACCTGGGCCGGCGCCAGCCGCTCCATCAGGCGCTCCAGGCGCTCGACCGTCTCGCGGCTGTCATAGGGCGGCAGGCCCAGCGCCGAGCCCTTCTCCAGGTGCAGATCGGCGACGACCAGTACGCGACGCTCCGGCCACCAGAGCGCGCCGGCATGATCGGCGACGAGGTCCACGCCATTGACGGTGAGCTGCGACATTCTCGCGACGGTTCGCATACTTCCGCCGGATTGGGAAGATGGTTGAACCGGCGAAACCCGCTCTCCAAGCTGACCCCAGGCTGGTCGGGGGAAATCATGCGGGTTGCGGTGCTCGGGGGCGGCGTGGTCGGCGTCGCGGCGGCCTGGTATCTGGCCGAGGCCGGTGCCGAGGTGACGGTGGTCGAGCGCAACGATGAGGCGGCATCCGAATGCAGCTTCGCGCCGACCGGGCAACTCGCGCCCGGCCATTGCGGCGCCTGGGCCAGCCCGCGCGCACCGGGAATCCTGCTTCGCTCGTTGGTGAATCCCGACGCGGCACTGCGCCTCCTGCCGCATGCGCTGCCGGGCCTGATGCGCTGGGGCATCGCCTTCCTGCGCGAGTGCACCGACGAGCGCTACATGCGCAACAGCCTGATCAAGCTTCGCCTCTGCCTGGATTCGACCCAGGCGACGCGCGATCTCCGCGATAGGCTCGGCCTTCGCTACGACAACAACGACAACGGCGCACTCTTCCTGCATCGCGACCGCGCCCGCTTCGAGAAGGAAGCGAAAGGCGCCGCGGCGATGGCCGCGCACGGGCTCAAGCTCGAGGTGCTCGATGCCGACGGTGCGGCGCGCATCGATCCGGGCCTGGCGCCGGTCAAGGACAGGCTCGTCGGTGCGCTCTACTCGCCGGTCGACGGCAGCGGCGACTGCGGCGCCTTCACCCGCGCGCTTGCCGAACGCGCCGCTGCCAAGGGCGTCGTCTTCCGCTACGGCAGCACGATCGAGCGGATCGAGGAGGACGCCGACCGGATCTCCGGCGTCGCGACATCATCGGGAAGGATCGAGGCGGACGCCTATGTGCTCTGCCTCGGCGCCGAGAGCCCGAGGCTGATGGATCCGCTCGGCGTCCACCTCCCGATCTACCCGGTCAAGGGCTACAGCATGACCTTGCCGATCAAGCCCGGCGGCGCGGTCCCGAAGATGGCGATGGTCGACGAGAACAACCTCGTCGGCATCGCGCGCCTCGGCGACCGCGTGCGCTTCGCCGGCAAAGCCGTCTTCACGGGATACGACACGAAGATCGTGCCGGAGATGTTCGGCGGCATGAAGAAGGTCGCCCGCGACCTCTTCCCCGACGGCGTCGACGAGACGCAGCCTACTTATTGGGCGTGCCTGCGTCCGATGACCGCCGACGGCCCGCCGATCATGGGCACGGCCAAGCACAGGAACCTCTATCTCAACACCGGGCACGGCCATGTCGGCTGGACGCTCGCCTGCGGCTCCGGCCGCGCGATCGCCAACATGGTCTTCGGGAGAGATCCGGGGATCGACCTCGAAGGCGTGAGGCTCGAGGGAAGAGAGCTCTAGAGCGGCAATTTTCCCTGCGGCCGGGGGTCCATCACTTCGGCGATCAGCGCTTCCGCCGCCTCGTCCCAGAGATCGTCGATGCCGGCGCCATCGACGCGCTCGCGGCCGATGTCGAGCATCGCCGGCACCGCCAGCGGCGAGACGCGGTCGAGCAGGCGGTGCCTGATCTTGCCCTCGATGCGCACCAGGAAGTCGGCGAGGCGGCGGACGTCGAGGAGTCCGGTTGCGGCATCGGCCCGGGTCGCGCGCAAGAGGATGTGCTGCGGGTCGTGGCGGCGGAGCACGTCGTAGATGAGATCCGTGTTCACGGTGACCTGCCGGCCGGACTTCTCCTTGCCCGGATATCGCCGCTCGACCAGGCCCGCGATCACCGCGACGTTGCGGAAGGTGCGCTTCATCAGGCTCGACTCGGCGAGCCAGGATTCTAGGTCGTCGCCGAGCATGTCCTTGTCGAGCAGCGCGTCCATGTCCGGGGCCGCCTTCAGGCTCCAGACCGCGAGCACGTAGTCGGAGGCGACGAAGCCGAGAGGCTTCAGGCCCATCCGCTCCATCCGCCGCGTCACCAGCATGCCGAGGGTCTGGTGCGCGTTGCGGCCCTCGAAGGCATAGGCGACGAAGAACTCCTTGTTGCCGCGCGGGAAGGACTCCACCAGCAGCTCGCCGCGCCGGGGAAGCACCGAACGCCAGCGCTGCAGGTCGAGCCAGTCCTCGACGGCCTTCGGCAGGGTCGGCCAGACGTTCGAATCTTCCAGCATCGCGCGCACGCGCTCGGCGAGATGCGTGGTCAGCGGCAAGCGGCCGCCCTCGTAGGCGGGGATCATCGGCTCGCCGCCCGAGGCCGGCGTCGCCTCGGCCCAGGTCTCGCGGATGCCTTCGAAGCAGAGGAGCCGCCCGCCGAAGATGAAGGTGTCGCCCGGCGTCAGCAGGTTGACGAAATACTCCTCGACCTCGCCGAGAACCGGCCCGCCTCTCAGCTTCACCTTGATCGTGATCGCCTCGACGATCGTGCCGATGTTCATGCGGTATCGCTGGGCCAAGGTCGGGTTGCCGATGCGCCAGCGGCCGTCGGGCATGCGGCGAAGCCGCTTGTAGCGCTCATAGGCCTTGAGCGCGTAGCCGCCGGTCGCGACGAAGTCGAGGACCGCATCGAAATCCTGGCGCGTCAGCTTCGCATAGGGCGCCGCACCGGTGACTTCCTCGTAGACGTCGTCGGGCGCGAAGGGCTGCGAGCACGCGAGCCCGACCAGGTGCTGCGCCAGCACGTCGAGGCCGCCCACCTTCGGCGGATCGCCGTCGAGCTCGCCATGCTCGACCGCCTCGATCGCCGCCCGGCACTCGAGCGCCTCGAAGCGGTTGCCCGGCAGCAGCAGCGCGCGGCTCGGCTCGTCGAGGC